>DATJIA010000405.1:0-15036 GCA_035493675.1 Kofleriaceae bacterium
AGCAAGCGCGACTTCATGACGATGGAGCAGAGCGAGCAGCTGCTCGAGTGGCAGCGCCGGTGGAAGCGGCTCTGGGATCCGCAGGAGCTGCTCAACCCGGGCAAGGTTCTCCCGGCGCGCCGCGCGGCGTGCAGCGAGTGAAGTACGACGAAACGATCGCGCGCCTGCGATCGATCCTCCCCGCACGCGCGCGCGCCGCGACGAAGTGGAAGGGCCGCCCCGCCGCGGTCGCGGCGCTGCTCGTCGATCGCGCCGGCCTCGCGTACGTGCCGTTGATCGTCCGCGGCTCCGACGCGCCGGCGCACCCGGGTCAGATCGCGCTGCCCGGCGGCCGCGTCGCGCCGTCCGATCGCGACGTCGCCGACGCCGCGCGCCGCGAGGCGATGGAGCAGCTCGGCGTGCCGCCGGATCGCGTCGAGGTGCTCGGCGTGCTCGACGAGGTGCCCACGCCCGCCTTTCGCTCGGTGGCGTGACGTACCGGTTGCGCGCGTATCACGTCGGCGAGCACCGCGTGTGGGGCGCGACCGCGCGGGTGTTGGAAGCGATCACCGATCTCTTGCGTTAGCATCCGCGCATGCCGAAGACGTTCACGGAGTGGACGGTGTTGCCGCACAAGCCGATCGAGAAGATCGCGGACAACCTGTGGCGCGTGTCCGGGAAGATGGGCGACGTGCAGCGCCAGATGGTGCTCGCGCGGCGGAAGGACGGCGGCGTCGTCGTCTACAACGGCGTCGCGCTCGAGGAGCCCGCGATGAAGGAGCTCGAGGCGTGGGGCGCGCCGAAGATCTTGGTCGTGCCCAACGGCTATCACCGCCAGGACGCCGCGATCTGGAAGAAGCGCTACGACGATCTGAAGGTCGTCGCGCCGCCGGGCGGTCGCAAGCGCGTCGCGAAGGTCGTCGCCGTCGATCACGTCACCGAAGACGCGCCGAAGGACGACGACGTCTCGCTGTTCTCGATGGACGGCTGCGCCGCCGAGACCTGCATGCAGATCCGCTCGAACGGCGACGTCACGCTGGTCTTCTCCGACACGTTGATGAACCAGCCGAAGGTCGGCGGCATCATCGGCTTCTTCCTCGCGCCGACCGGCCACGTCGCGGCGCCGCGGGTGATGCGCTGGTTCGCGATCAAGGACAAGCGCGCGTTCGCGGCTCACCTCGACAAGCTCGCCGAGCTGCCCGGCCTGAAACGCATCCTTTTCGGACACGGCGCCCCGATCGACACCGATCCGGCGGGCGCGCTGCGCAAAGTCAGCGCGCAGCTGACCAAGTAGCGCACTTCTTACGTGGTCGTTCGCGTTGTTGTGGTTGTGGTTGTGCTTGTTTGACTTTGACGGCGACGGCGACGGCGACTTGATCGTGGACGACGACAACGATCAAGTTCACGTCGCCGTCGCCGTCGCCGTCAACGCCCAACGACCACGACCACGACCACGTCTACGACCACGTAAGGCGTTCAGTGCTGCTTCTTGATGCGCGGCCCGACGGTGAGGACCGCGCAGTTGGCCTTCCGCACGACCTTCTCGGCGGTCGAGCCGAGGATCAGGTGCGAGAGGCCGGTGCGGCCGTGCGTGCCCATCACGATGAAGTCGCAGCCGCGCTCCTTCGCGGTGTTCACGATCTGCTCCCACGCGGTGCCCTCGGCGAGCACCGCCTCGACGTCCTTCGCGCCCGCCGCGATGGCCTCGGCCTTCTGCTTGTCGAGGCCCTCGGACAAGCGGCCGCGTAGATCGGCGAGCTCGGTCGCCGAGACGATCACATAGCCGTCGGGGACCGGGATCACCGGGCTCGCGTAGACGTGGAGGATCGTCAGCGGCGCGTCGAATTTCTGCGAGAACGCGGCCGCATACTCGATCGCCTGCTTCGCGTGCTCGGAGAAGTCGGTCGGCACCAGGATGCGGTTGATCAGCGTCATGCCGATAGCTTGTGCACCATCCGCGCCAGTGGCGAGGGGCAGCAGGTTACAAATGAGGTGTGCTCGACGACACCGAACGTGTGCTCGCGCTCCTCGCGTCGCTGCGTGAGGGGCCGTGCGCCCTGCCCTGGCTGGACGCGCTCGCGATCCCGGGGCCCCCGCAGGTCGAGCACGACGCGCCCGCCGACGGACGCCCCCTGCTCGATCACACGGTGAAGAGCTTCGAGAAGCTGCGCGCGATCGAGACGCGCGCGGGGTGGCCCGGGCTCGGGGCGGATCGCGTGGCGCGGATCGCGGATCGGTGGGACGAGGTCGCGCGCGCGGGGCTCGCGCCGATCGTCCGCGCGGCGATGCTCTATCGCGACGTGTGCAAGGGCGGCGACGTCGCGACGCGCGCGGCGTGGCGCGCGCGCGGGATCGATCTCGCGATCCACAACGTCGCGGCGGCGCAGCTGGTGCGAGACAGCGCGGCGTTCGCCGCGTTCGGGCTCGGGCAGATCGAAGGTGGCGATGCGCTGGCGGCGGCCCTGATCGAGAGCCACGGCGTCGCCGGGCAGCGCGTCCGCGGCGAGGGGCCGCGCGCGCTGTTCGCGCCGTGGCTCGCGCACGTGCGCGGGCTCGATGCGGCGCGCGCCGTGATCGCGTGCGACGCGCTGCACGTGATCGACGTCTGCGACACGGCGGCGGTGCGCGAAGGGCTCGTCGGCGACGAGCTCGCGGACGCGCTCGATCGGATCCGCGCGGAGCTCGCGACGCGCGTCACCGGCACGCGCGACCTGCGATCGATCGAAGCGGAGCTCGCCGATCCGATTCCGCCGGATGTCGACGCCGCGCGCCGCGTCTTGGGCGATCGCCTCGCGCGCCTGCGCGCCGGCCGATTGCGCGCCGGCGAAGCGCGCGCGGATCTCGACGGCGCGATCGCCGCGCTCACCGACGACGACGCGCGCGCGCTCGAGCGCGGGCTCGCGCAATGCCAGCTCTGGTACTGCGAGGCGGCGACCGCGCAGCTCACGCCCGCGACCCAGCTCGACGTGCTCGCGCGGATCACGCGCGCCGCGCGCGACGCCGCGATCGAGCTCGATCGTCCGTGGCACGCGCAGCTCCGCCCGCTGGTCGACGCGCTCGGCGCGGCCGACGCCAAGGCGCGCTATCGCCGCCGCCTCGTCGAGTCGCGGCGCGCGCTCGGCACCTTCACCAGCGAGCTCGGCGGCGCCGCCGCGATCGTCGTCGACTATCACGACAGCGAAGAAGCCGCCGCGTTGATCACGCTGCTCGCGATCTACGAGAAGAAGAGCTCCGCGCGCTTCCACCAGACGCTCAAGGCGCTCTGCGATCTCTACGATCTGCGCAAGGACGACTTCGATCGCCTCTCGAACGAGCAGGCGTACCTCGCGCACATGAACAGCGCGCGCAGCGACAAGGCGCGCATGCTCGACTACGTGCGGCGCGGGCGCATCGTCGAGGTCGGGCCCGGCGGCGGCGTCGTGCTCGACCTGCTCGAGGATCGCTTCCCCGACGCCGAGATCATCGGCCTCGACGCGTCGGCCGAGGTCGTCGCGTCGCTCGCGACGCGGCGCGCGCGCGATCACCGGCGGTGGCGCGTCGTCCACGCCGACGCGTTCGCGCTGCCCGAGCACCTCGGCACCGACAGCGTCGACACCGTGATCTTCTGCAGCGTGCTGCACGAGATCTACTCGTACGTCGAGCGCGACGGGCGTCGCTTCCGGCTCGAGTCGGTGCGCGATCTCCTGCGCGCGTCGTGGCAGACGTTGCGTCCCGGCGGTCGCATCGTGATCCGCGACGGCATCATGCCGCCGCCCGGCGCGACGCGACGGATCGCGTTCCTCGCGCCCGACGGCCGCGACTTCTTCGATCTGTTCGTGCGCGAGTTCGAGGGCCGCCCGATCCCGTATCGCGACCTCGCGGACGGCCGCGTCGAGCTCTCCGCGCAAGACGCGATGGAGTTCCTCTACACGTACACGTGGGGCCCGGAGAGCTTCCCGTACGAGGTGCGCGAGCAGTACGGCGTGATGACCTACGCCGACTACGGCGCGCGCCTGTGCGAATGGCTGCCGGGCGCGCGCCTCTTGCCGTTGCCGTCGGAGATCGCGAGCTACCTGCAGCCCGGCTACGAGCAGGGCCTCGCCGCGAAGATCGCGCTCACCGACGAGCACGACGCGCCGATGCGCCTGCCCGACTCGAACTGCTTGCTCGTCGTCGAGAAGCGTTGATCCCAGACCGCGTCATTCCACGTCGACGAACGACGTGAGCTTCCACGCGGCGCCGCGCTGCTCGAACGTCGCGCGCCAGCCGAGGTAGCCGTCGGTGGCCGCCTTCGCGGGGCACACGACCTTCTTCGCGTCCTTCGCGGGCGCGCAGCCGAGCTTCATCGTCGCGATCAGCGCGTCGAGCGTCGACGGATCCGCCTGCCACATCGCGAGCGCCGCGTCCGCGCCCGGATCGGCGCCGAGGCTCCACTGCACGTCGTCGGCGACCAGCGTGCGCAAGGTCGTGTAGTCGCGCTTCTCGATCGCGATCTGCACGTCGCCCGCCGCCTTCGCCGCCGCGGGCGGGATCGATCCGAACGCCGCGGTGTCGACCGGCGCGAGGCCGTCGTGCTCGTCGGGCGGCGGCGGCTCGTCGGGGACTTCCTTGCCGTACGGCTTCAGGCGCTCGTAGATCGCGATCATCAGCTCGTCGGTGCGGCCGCCGAGCCAGTGCGGCGTGTTCGCGCCGCGCAGCTCGGTCGGCTCCGCGTTGCCCGGATCCCACTCCGAGGCGTGCCCGACGACGTGCACGCGCCACGGCCGACCGCCGACGATCGAGACGTCGAAGCGCACGAAGTACTTCTTCGTCAGCGTGACGCCGCCGTTGGTCGCTTGCGGCAAGCCGGTCGCGCCGGGCTGCGCGCTGGTCGACATCCCGGGGCTGCCGCCGAGCCCGCCGATGCCCATGCCGTGGGTCGCCGCGTCGTCACCGCTCGTGTTCGCGTACGCGACCGGGTGCCACGCGGTCTGGATCATCCCCTTCGCCGCGTCTTCCTGGAAGTTGGGGTAGAGCTTCTGCACCGCGGTCATCGTCTCGCTGTAGACGATCGCGAAGTCGGTGTCGTAGACCGAGTGCTGCGCGAGGTGGAGCTCCGCCTTGTTGCCGCACGCGGCCGCGGCGACGACCGCGATCGCGAGCGTGATAGGGTGCAGCCGCGTCGACATGGGTAAGGCTCTCCCTCGAAATACCACGAAGCAGGTAGCGGCGTTGAGCAAAGGTCTCGCGACCCTGTGGCCCGACGCGCACTGCGAGCTCGATCACGCGAACGCGTTCCAGCTGCTGTGCGCGACGATCCTCGCCGCGCAGTCGACCGACAAGCTGGTCAACACGGTCACGCCGAAGCTGTTCGCGCGCTGGCACGACGCGCACGCGCTCGCCGCCGCCGATCCCGGCGAGCTCGAGCAGATGATCCACGCGACCGGCTTCTTCCGCATGAAGGCGCGATCGCTGCTCGGCATGGCGCGCGCGCTCGTCGAGCGTCACGGCGGCGAGGTGCCGCGCGACATGGACGCGCTGGTCGCGCTGCCCGGCGTCGGGCGCAAGACCGCGAACGTGATCCGCGGCGCGGTCTGGAAGCTCGCCGACGGCGTCGTCGTCGACACCCACGTGACGCGCCTGTCGCAGCGGCTCGGCTTGTCGGCCAACAACGAGGCCGCGAAGATCGAGCAGGATCTGATGCGCGTGCTCCCCGAGGACGAGTGGATCTCGTTCGCGGATCGCTTGATCTGGCACGGGCGGCGCATCTGCTTCGCGCGCAAGCCCGACTGCGAGCACTGCCTGCTCGCGCCGAATTGTCCGAGCGCGTTCGTCGTCGATCAGCCGCGCGCGGGCGCGGGCGGCGCGAAGAAGCGGGGCGCGAAGAAATGAGCACGCCCCGCCCCACCGTCGCGGTCGGCGCGATCGTCTTCGACGCGCTCGGCCGCGTCTTGTTGATCCAGCGCGGCCGTCCGCCCGGCGTCGGCCTGTGGACCGTGCCCGGCGGGCGCGTCGAGCTGGGCGAGACGCTCGCCGGCGCCGTGGAGCGCGAGGCGCTCGAGGAGACCGGGCTGCGCGTCGAGTGCGGCGCGCTGGTCGAGGTCGTCGAGCGGATCACGGTCGAGGGCGACGCGACCTGGCACTACGTCATCTTGGATTTCCTCGCGCGCGTCGCGTCAGGAGATCTCGCGAAGGGCGACGACGCCGCCGACGCGCGCTGGTTCGCGATCGACGAGCTCGATCGTGCGCCGCTCACCGAGGGCCTCTTGCCCGTGATCGACAAGGCGCGGCGCCTCTCCGGCGATCTAGGCTGAGAACCGCAAGCGTGGTAAGCCGCGGGGCCGTGCCGCTGCCCATGCATCGTCCCTCGATCCGTCGCGCCGACGTCGATCCGCGCGACTGGCGCGATTGGCGCTGGCAGCTGCGGCACATGCTGACCACCGCGGACGAGTTCGCGCAGCTGTTCGAGCTCGCCGACGAGGAGCGCGCGGGGCTCGCGAGCGCGGAGCGGCTGTTCCGCGTCGGCGTCACGCCGTACTACGCGTCGCTCATGGATCCGCAGCATCCGAGCTGCCCGATCCGCCAGCAGGCGATCCCGCGCGCCGCCGAGCTCGACGTGCGCGACGAGGAGCTGCGCGATCCGCTCGGCGAGGACACGCACAACCCGGTCGCCGCGATCGTCCACAAGTATCCCGATCGCTGCTTGTTCCTCGTCGTCGATCGCTGCGCGATCTATTGCCGTCACTGCAATCGACGCCGCTTGGTCGGCGGTGACGATCCGCCGACGTCGGCCGAGATCGAAGAGGGCCTCGCGTACATCGCGGCGACGCCGCGCATCCGCGACGTCTTGATCAGCGGCGGCGATCCGCTCCTGCTCGCGACCGCGAAGCTCGATCACATCCTCGGCCGCCTGCGCGCGATCCCGCACGTCGAGATCATCCGCATCGGCACGCGCATCCCGGTCGTGAACCCGATGCGCGTCGACGACGAGCTCGCGGCGACCTTGCGCAAGCACGCGCCGGTCTACGTCAACACGCACTTCAACCACGCGCGCGAGCTGACGCCCGAGGCGCGCGAAGCGTGCGAGCGGCTCGTCGATCACGGCGTGCCGGTCGGCAACCAAGCGGTGCTCCTGCGCGGCGTGAACTCGTCGGTGAAGTCGCTGCGCGCGCTCCTGCGCGCGTGTCTCCGCGCGCGCGTGAAGCCGTACTACTTGTTCCAGGGCGACACCGTGCTCGGGACCGATCACCTGCGCGTGCCCGTCGAGAAGGCGATCGAGCTGTACGGACAATTGCGCGGCTGGGTCACCGGCATGGCGATGCCGCACATGGTGATCGACGCGCCCGGCGGCGGCGGCAAGCTGCCGTTCGGTCCCACGTACCTCGAGACGATCGCCGACGATCACGTCGTCGTGCGGACCTACCGCGGGCGGCGCGTCGTGTACCCGCAGCCCCGCGAGAAGGACATCGCGGTGCCGTACGACGACGTCTTCTTCGCCGGCGTCCCCGACGACGACGACCGCGAGGGCTCGGCGGAGGCAGGTTTGTACTGATGCTGGATCCGGCCGCCGCGCGCGACGTGATCGTCGAGGCGGCGAGGCGGGCCGGCTTCCATCGCGTCGCGCTCGTGCCGATCGAGGCGCCGCGCCGGCACGCGCTGTACGAGCAGTGGATCGCGGGCGGCGCGCACGGCGAGATGACGTACCTCGCCGAGCCCGCGCACGTCGACGGCCGCCGCGATCTGCGCCGCGTCTTGTCCGAAGCGCGGACGCTCGTGGTGGTCGCGCTCGCGTATGCACGGGCCACGGTCCCCGCCGATCGCCTGCGCGGCAAGCTCGCGCGCTACGCCGCGGGCGACGACTACCACCTGGTCATGAAGGCGAAGCTCGCGCAGGTCGCCGACGAGCTCGCGCGCGCGGCGGGACGCGCGGTCGTCGCGCGGCCGTGCGTCGACACCGCGCCCTTGCACGAGCGCGAGTGGGCGGAGCGCGGCGGGCTCGGGTTCGTCGCGAAGAACACGATGCTGATCGCGCCGGGGCTCGGCAGCTACGTCGTGCTCGGCGAGCTCCTCGTCGACGTCGACGCGACGCCGACCGCGCCGATCGATCCGCCGAAGCCGCGCTGCGGATCGTGCCGCGCGTGCCTAGACGCCTGCCCGACCGGCGCGTTCACCGACGCGTACGTGCTCGACGCGCGCCGCTGCATCTCGTACCTCACGATCGAGCAGGCCGGCGCGATCCCGCGCGAGCTGCGCGCGCCGATCGGCACCTGGATCTTCGGCTGCGACGTCTGCCAGGAGGTCTGCCCGTTCAACGCCGCCGATCACGCGCCGGCCGATGCGCTGCACGCGCGCGACGACGATCACGCCGCGCCGGATCTCGTCGCGCTCGCGTTCGCGCCGTCGAACCAGCTGCGCCAGTTCGTGAAGCGCACCGCGCTCCGTCGCGTCGGGCGCGCGCAGCTGCTCCGCAACGTCGCGGTCGCGCTCGGCAACAGCGGCGATCCGCGCGCGCACCCCGCGCTCGTGCACCTGCTCGCCAACGCCGCGCCGCTCGTGCGCGCGCACGCCGCGTGGGGCCTCGCGCGCCTCGCGCTCCTCGGCGCCGCGCCCGTCGACGAAGCGCGCGCCGCGCTCGACGTCGCGACCCGCGATCCCGACGACGACGTGCGCGCCGAAGCGATCGCCGCGCTCACTTCGCTAGCGTGAGGACATAGGCAGCGACTGCGTCGATCTGCTGATCGGTCAGCCCGCCCTCGAACGACGGCATGATGTGGTTCGCGCTGCCGCGGCGCACCTGGTTGACGACCAGCTCCTTGGTCGCGCGCGCGTGGAACTCGGGCGCCGTGAGATCGCGGACGCCGAGCTTTGCCGCCATCGTCTCGTCGGGCTTGCCGGTCGGCCCGTGGCACGTCGAGCACGCCTGCGCGAACACCGCCTTGCCGTCCTTCACGTCGCCGGCGACCGATCCGCTCGAGCACGCGCCGACGACGATCACGATCCAGACCGCTCGCATCGCGCGTCGTGTACCACGTGTTATCTTCACTCGCATGGCTCGCTCTCTCCTCCTCGCCGCGGCGGTGGTGCCCGTGTTGGTCGCGTGCGGCGGCGTCCCGGTCCCGATCCACAACGGCTACAAGAGCAAGAACTCGGAGCCGTGGAAGAAGCCGAAGGAGATCAAGCTCGACGACAAGATGGCCGGCAAGGTCGACGGCGATCTCGACTACAAGGACTACCGCCGCGCCAAGTGGTACGTCGTCAACCTCAAGACGCCCGGTGATCTCGCGGTCAACCTCGAGGTCACGCCGCCGGGCGACGACAAGTTCGATCTCGCGATGGAAGTGATCGACGGGACGAACTTCAACGTGATCAGCAAGGCCGACAAGGACGACGACGACGCCTTCGAGCTGAAGAAGGCGAAGAGCCTGGTCGAGCTCAAGCCGGGCCCGTACCTGATCCACCTCTACCTCGAGGGCCGCCTCGACACCTGCGAGTACGATCTCGGGGTGCAGTTCACGCCGGGCAAGACCGGCACGCCCGACGACCCGAACGACACCTTCCCCTCCGAGGTCGAGTATCCGCCCGATCTCGCCGTCGTCCCGCTGCAGGACGACACGCCGATCCAGAAGCCGACCGGCGGACACGGCGGACACGGCGGCGGTGGCGGCGGCGGTGGTGGCGGCGGCGGCAAGCCGCCCACGATCCCGACGACGACCGGCACCGGCGGTCCGCCGGTCACCGGCAAGATCATGAACGTGCAGGTCGCCGGCTCCGGCGGCGTGCAGATCACGATCAACCGCGGCACCGACGCCGGCCTCCACGACGGCGCGAAGGGCTCCGTCGACGGCGTCGGCGGCTCCGGCTTCGAGACGTTCGCCTGCACGCCGAAGAGCTGCAAAGCCAACGTCAAGGCCACGCAAGACGCGGTCAACGGCTCCGGACATGTGACCGTCAACCCCTGATTGCCGGCAACGGCTCTTGCGCGCACCCCGGGCCTTGGCGTATCAACTTGATATGCTGGGGAAAACGGCGGGTGTCCAGCGCAAGGGCGCCCTCGCGCTGGGTGCGATCGTCCTCTTGGTCGGTGCGTGCCCGAAGATGGTGCCGCAGGACTCGCACACGGGTAATGACGGCAAGCCCAAGGGCGCGAAGAAGGTCACGCTCGAGAACGGCGAAGGAAAGGCGCGCGGCATCGTCACCTATCCGGGTGGCGATCGCGTCGACTGGAAGTCGATCGAGCTGCCGAAGGACAAGACCGGAACGCTGACGCTCAAGCTCAACTGGACGCCTCCGCGTCCGGGGCTCGATCTCTCGTTCCAGGTCTACGACGAGTACTTCTGGCCCGTCGCCGAGGCGAAGCCGAAGAAGAAGTCGAAGCGCACGTCGAAGAAGGTCGATCCCATCGCGCACGCGAAGGGCACCTACTACGTGATGATCTACGCGTCGAATCGCGGCGACGCGGGCAAGTACACGCTGAGCGTGAACTACGCCGAGGATCAGGCCGGTCCCATCTTCGATCTCTCGAAGGTCGAGATTCCGGATCCGCCGAAGCTGCCCGCCGTGCCCGAGCCGCCGGTGCCGTGCGACCCGAAGAAGCTCGATCCCAAGAACCCGGCGTGCACGGGCGTCTGTCCCGATCCGCCCGATCCCAACAACCCGGCGTGCAAGGACGTCTGCCCGGCGACGCCCGACGTCAACATCGAGGCGTGCCGCAAGAAGATGCCGTGCCCGACGCCGCCGAACCGTCAGGTCAAGAACTGCATGGACCAGTGGGCGGCGAACAAGCCCGCGCCGTGGCCGCCGTGCGACTACTCGAAGAAGGATCCCGGCAACCCGAACTGCGACGTGAAGCTCAAGCTCACCGCGCGCGTGCTCGACGTGCAGGTGCAGGGCTCGGATACGATCATCACCGTCAGCAAGGGCTCGGGCGCGGGCGTCGCGCAAGGCTGGACGGGCAAGGTGCTCAAGGGCGGCAAGCCGGTCGTCGGCGGCGACTTCACCGTGATCCGCGTGACGAAGGGCCAAGCCGTCGGCAAGGTCAAGCTCACGCAGGACGCCGTGAAAGACGCCGACGTCGAGCTCCAGGAGCCGTGATCGCGTGGTCGCCGCCTCCGACCCGTTCATCGGCAAGGTGATCGACAACCGATACGAGATCCAGGCTCGTATCGGTGAGGGCGGGATGGGCGTCGTCTACAAGGCGCGGCAGGTGAGCATCGATCGCGTCATCGCGCTCAAGATGCTCAACCCGCAGATGGCGGCGGATCCGACGTGGGTGCAGCGCTTCTACAACGAAGCGAAGGCGTGCTCGCGCCTGCAGCACCCGAACACGATCCGCATGTTCGACTTCGGGCAGTCGTCCGAGGGCCGCCTGTTCATGACGATGGAGTTCCTCGACGGAGTCGTGCTCCGTCAGGCGCTCGCCACCCAGTCGCCGTTCGCGTCGAACCGCGTGATCAAGATCTTGATCCAGTGCTGCGCGTCGCTCGCCGAAGCGCACGCGATCGGGATCATCCATCGCGACATCAAGCCCGACAACGTCTTCCTCCTGAACATGGCGGGCTCGCCCGACTTCGTGAAGCTGCTCGACTTCAGCGTCGCGAAGCTCCTGCAGGAGAACGACCGCATGCGCACGCAGGCGGGCGTCGTGTTCGGAACGCCGCAGTACATGTCGCCCGAGCAAGGGCGCGGCCTGCCGCTCGACGCGCGCAGCGACCTCTACGCGCTCGGCATCCTCGCGTACGAGATGTTGACCGGTCGCGTGCCGTTCAACGACGACAATCCGATGAACGTGTTGCAGATGCACCTGCGCGCCGAAGTGCCGCCGATGCCGAACACGATCCCGTACAGCGTGCAGCAGGTCGTGCGCCGCGCGCTCGAGAAGGAGCCCGGCCGTCGCTACCAGTCGGCGGGCGAGATGATGCAGCACTGCCAGCAGGTGTTCAGCGAGCTGAACCAGGGTGGTGCGTCGATCGGCGCCGGCGGCGTGCCGAAGACGATGATCGCGCAGTCGCCGCTCGCGCAGCAGGGCGGCTTCCCTCCGCCGCAAGGTCAGCCCGGTTCGATGGGCGCGCCGCCGCCGTTCGGTGGTGGACCGCCGCCCGCGTTCGGCGCGCCTCCGGGACAACCGGGAGGCTTCGGCGGACCGCCGCAGTCATTCGGAAATCCGCCGGGCTACCCCGGCGGTGGCGGCGGACCGCCGCAAGGCTTCGGCGGACCGCCGCAGCAGCAGGGCGGATATCAGCAGGCGCCACCGCAGCAGAAGACGATGTTCGCGGGCGCCGGCGTCGGTCAGCCCGGCGGACCTCAGTTGCCCGGCATGGGCGCGCCGCCGCAAGGGTATGGCGGACCGCCGCAAGGGTATGGCGGTGCGCCGCAACAGCAGCCGCCCGGACCGGGCGGGTACGTCTCCGCGCCGCCGCAGCAGAAGACGATGATGGCGAACGCCGCGCAGCTCGGGATCACGGTCCCGCAGGCCGGCGGTGCGCCGCCGCCGTCGTTCGGAAATCCGCCGGGCTATCCCGGCGCGGGCGGCGCGCCACCGATGGGCCCGCCCGGCGGCATGCCTGGCTCCGGCGGTCCGGCGAAGACGGTGATGCTGCAGTCGAGCGAGGGCGTCGTGTCGGTCGCGACGACCGGCGGCGCGGTGCCGGCGGCCCAGGAGTCGGGCGGCGGCGCGTCGGCGGCGTTCTGGATCATCTCCATGATCCTCGGCATCGGGTTGGGCGTGCTCGGCTACGTCATCTGGTTGCAAGCTCAATAGGGTCAACCGTGGCCGGCCCCGACGATCCCGACGATCGTGACGACCCGCCGCGCACGCCGCGCGACGACGAACCGCGCGCGGGCGACATCGCGCGGGCGAAGAGCACCGCGGACCTCGACGAGAAGCTCGATCCGCAGACGGTCGCGCAGCTCGCCGCGTGGTTCGGGCTGCCGTCGTTCGAGCAGCTCGAGGAGCAGCAGCGCAAGGCCGCCGAGCCGCCGCCCGACGAGTTCGCCGCGCACAACGAAATGCTCGCGCGCATCGAGCCGTTGATCGAGCCCGGCATGATCGCGCTGCTCGAGCGCCACACGGGGCGCGGCGATCGCATGCTCGGCGATCGGCTGCCGCCGCCGATGGAGTCGATGGTGCGCGAGCTCGCGAAGTTCGATCCGCGGCTCGTGGATCGCGTCGGCAGCATCGCGGAGCCGGTCGAAGTGCGGCGCCCCGATTGGATCGACGAGGCGATGCAGGAGAACACGCCGCAGGCGATCCTCCGCGATCTGCACCGCCCCGAGGACATCTTCCGCATCGGCTACTCCCTGCCCGACCCGGAGCCGGGCCTCAAGGAGCTGACCGGCGACCTGCGCGCGCTCGCGACCACGTCGTACAAGGTCACGCCGAACGAGCCCAGCGGCGCGACCGCGATGCGCGATTCGCTGACCGAGCTCCGCTACTGGAAGGCGCAGGACTGGGGGGTCGTCGAGTTCCCCAAGATGTCCACGGCCGAGGGCCCCGAGGACGTCGAGGCCGACCAAACCGAACCTTCGGACGAGGGGGCATGGTCGGATCCGTGAGGGAAGGTTCCCGATCGGTCGCCCGTACCACGTATCAGCCCATGTTCGTTCGGATCGACATGCGCGCCGAGTTGACCTCGGTGGGACCCCGCCGTAGCGTGGAGCAGTCGTGACGATGCTCCCCCACGTCGTCCCGGTCGAGCGGTTCGCGTTGCGCGCGGTCGGGCGTACCGACGTCGGCGTCCAGCGCACGCAGAACGAGGACGCCATGTACTACGACGATTTCCTCGGCGTGTACTTGGTGTGCGATGGCATGGGTGGACATGCGTCCGGGCAGGTCGCCTCGGATATCGCGATCCGCACGATCGTCCACGCGATGAAGGCCGGTGAGCCGCCGCCCGCGCCCGGGCAGGAGCCGCTGGTCGCCGCGATGAAGGCGGCGAACGCGGCGGTGTTCGGCCGCGCGCAGATCGACCCCGCGTGCCACGGCATGGGCACGACCGCGGTCGGCTTCCGCTACGAGGAGAGCGTGCTGCACGTCTGCCACTGCGGCGACTCGCGCGCGTACCTCCTCCGCCACGGCCAGTTCCACCAGATCACGCGCGACCACTCGCTGCGCAACCTCTACGAGGATCGTCCCGACCTGATCGGCAAGCTCGGGCCGGCGACGTCGAACGTGATCATCCGCGCCGTCGGCCTCGACGCCGCGGTCGAGATCGAGCACCGCACGATCGCGCTCGAGCACGGCGACATCTACCTGCTCTGCTGCGACGGGTTGTCGGATCTCGTCGACGACTGGATGATCCGCGAGATCATGACGTCGGGCGAATCGCTCGAGGCGACCGCCGAGAACCTGATCCGCGCCGCGAACAACAACGGCGGCAGCGACAACATCACGGTCGTGCTGGTGCAGGCGTTCGCCGATCAGATCTGGGCGCAGCCGGCGCTCCAGCAGCAGTACTCCGGCGCCTACTACTGATCGTCTACGCGCGCTTCGCGTGCTTGTCGGCCTCGGGGCCTTCGAGCGTGTGGATGAAGTGCATCAGGCCGTAGAAGCCGCCGCCGCCGATCGCGACGACGGTCAACGCCGTGATGAGGTCTTCGAGCCCGCCGCCGGTGATCGAGACGACCGAGCCGAGCGCGATGACCAAGGGCAAGAGGATGAGAGCCAGGACAGCAGCCATGCCCTGGCCCATTGCGTGCTGTGTGCCAGCGAAGCGACGCGATCCGCGCGCGATCTCGCGCAACCGCTGCGATCTACGCGCGGCCGGCGGAAATTCTTGCGGCTTTCTTCAGCTCGCCGACGGCATCGGCGGTGCGGCCGAGCTTGAAGTACACGCGCGCGAGCCCCGACGCGCAGCGCGCCTCGAAGCCCTTCACCGCGCCGGCGGTGCGGAACGCTTCCTCGGCGCCGAGGAAGTCACCGCCGAGCGTGAGCACGTCGCCGAGCGTCGCGTTCATCGCGGCGGCGCTGATCGGCGACGTCGCGCGGCCGAGGCCGGAGCGGATCACCTGCGCGGCGCGCGGCGCGTCGCCGGCCTTCGCGAGCGCGATCGCGTACGCGACGCGCGCGTTGCCGAACCCGGGCGCGAGATCGATCGCGGCGCG
>DATJIA010000406.1:0-2316 GCA_035493675.1 Kofleriaceae bacterium
GCTTGCCGTGCGCGAGCCGATGCGCGATCTCGACGATCGCGCGCTCGCCGTTGCCGTAGACGAGCAGGTCGGCCTTGCTGTCGACGAGCACGCTCCGGCGGACCTTGTCGCTCCAGTAGTCGTAGTGCGCGATGCGGCGCAGGCTCGCCTCGATGCCGCCGATCACGAGCGGCACGTCGCCGAACGCCTCGCGGCATCGCTGCGCGTACACGATCACGGCGCGATCGGGGCGCGTCTCGGCCTTCGCGTCGGGCGAGTACGCATCGTCGCGACGGACTTTGCGATCGCTCGTGTAGCGGTTGACCATCGAGTCCATGTTCCCGCCGGTCACGCCCCAGAACAGCGCGGGGCGGCCGAGCTCGCGGAACGGCTCGGCGCTGCGCCAATCGGGCTGCGCGAGGATCCCGACGCGGAAGCCGTGCGACTCGAGCAAGCGCCCGACGATCGCCATGCCGAAGCTCGGATGATCGACGTACGCGTCGCCGGTCACCAGCACGACGTCGCACTGCTCCCAGCCGAGCGCGTCCATCTCCTCGCGCGAGGTCGGCAGGAACGGGGCGATGCCGAAGCGGTGCGCCCAGTGCTTGCGATATGCGAACAGCGGCTGGGGCACGGCGTCGCTGTCTACCATATCGCGGCTCGCGCGCCGGGCCGAAAATCTCGTACCTTCCGACGGTGACCCGCCGTACTCGTTCCGTCCTCCGCTGGGCGCTGACCGCCTTCATGGTCGCCGCCGGGCTCAATCACTTCCTCTCACCCGCCGCCTACGAGGCCATGGTCCCGTCGGCGCTGCCGAATCCGGCGCTGCTCGTGCAGATCAGCGGCGTCTTCGAGATCCTCGGCGGCCTCGGCCTGATCCTCCCCGCGACCCGCCGCCTCGCCGCCTGGGGCCTGGTCGCACTCTTCCTCGCGGTCTTCCCCGCCAACATCAACATGGCCATCAACCACATCCCGCTCGGCACCACCGACCTGCCGACCTGGGCGCTCTACGGCCGCCTGCCGCTGCAGCTCGTGCTGATCGCGTGGGCGTACCTGTTCACGCGCGCTACGGATCAGACATGAAACGCGCGATGTGGAACGGCGCGGTGATCGCCGAGAGCGAGGCGATCCAGATCGTCGACGGCTATCCGTACTTCCCGCCCGACGCGGTGAAGTGGGAGCGACTGCGCGAGATCGCGAAGACGAGCGTGTGCGGATGGAAGGGCACCGCGAGCTACTACGACGTCGTCGTCGGTGACCAGACGAACGGCGGCGCGGCGTGGGTGTATCGCGACGCGAAGCCGGCGGCGAAGCACATCGAGGGGCACATCGGCTTCTGGCGCGGCGTCACGGTGGAGTGACGATCAGAACGGCACGGTCGAATCGATCCACGACGGATCGCGCGCGTCGGCGGCGGTCGTGTCGCCGAGCGTGCCGCCGTTCGCGTTGCCGGAGAGATCGGCGGTCGTCTGGCCGGTACCTTCGTCGAGCGCCCAGTAGGCGCGGAGGCCGGTGAAGGAGCCGGGGGTGCAGCTGTGGACGTCGAGGCCGACCTCACCGAGATCGCGGACCGAGTCCCAGAGCTTGATCTCGTCGAGCTCGCCGTCGAAGAAGCCCTGCGCGGCCTCGAAGTCGAGATCGCCGCCGATGATCACCGGGTGCGTGTCGAAGAGCGGCGCGGAGGTGGTCGTGCCGGTCGCGACCAGCGCGCCGTCGACGTAGAGCTTCTGCGTGCTGGTCGTGTGCTCGTACGTGAAGGTCAGGTGGTACCACTGGTCGAGCGTCGGCGTGAACGCGTAGCCGATCGCGTCGTTGGGAGAGGTCGGGTTGACGCCGGCGTTCAGCTTGCCGCTCTCGTACCAGAGCGCGAACGAGTCCGCGGTCTGCGTGCCGAGCGGCTTCGCGACGACGACCTGCAAGCCGCCGGGGAAGCCCTTCCACTTGGCCCACGCTTCGATCGTGAGATCGGTGACGTGCAACGAGGTCGCGTCGGCGATCTCGACCCATTGCGCGCCGCCGAACGAGAGCGCCTTGTTGACCGGCTTCGTGCACGGCGTGAGCCCGGCGTCGAACGACACGCCGCTGTCGGTGGCGATCGCGTCGGCGGCAGGCGCGTCGGAGAACGACGTCGACTTGCCGCCGCACGCAGCGACGCCGCACGCGAAGATCATCGCCGCGATCGAGATGCGCACCGCTCGAGCGTATCGCGAGTCACGCCTCGACGTACTTGCGAAGCGGCTCCCAGTACATCTTGTGCCAGCCGGCGTCGATGTGCTCGACGGCCTCGGCCGGCACCGCGTCTTGATCGAAGACGAGCTTGGTCGCGGCGCCGTCGGC
>DATJIA010000407.1:0-23046 GCA_035493675.1 Kofleriaceae bacterium
CCCGATTTGTCTTGCTCCGAGTGGGGTTTACCTTGCCGCGTCTGTCGCCAGCCGCGCGGTGCGCTCTTACCGCACCGTTTCACCCTTGCCGCGAGCCGAGGCCCGCGGCGGTCTATTTTCTGTGGCACTTTCCTTCGAGTCACCCCGACTGGCCGTTAGCCAGCACCCTGCCCTGCGAAGCTCGGACTTTCCTCCCGTGCGCACGATCGCTCGTGCGCACCAGCGATCACCTCGTCCTCTCCGGCGGAGAGCGCCTCACGAGTAACACCGCGCCGCCCGATCGGCAAGCGCTACGCGGAGGGCGGATCTTCCGGCGCAGAGTCCGGCGCCGGCGCGAGCGTGTCCTCGCGATAGATGATGCGGCCGCAGCGCGGGCACACCTCGAGCGTCTCGAGGCGAGCGAGGATGTTGTTGAGCTGGGGCGGCAGCTTCATGTGGCAGCCCTGGCACGAGCCCTTGATCACCGGCGACACCGCGTAGCCGCGCTTCGACGTCAGCGAGTCGTAGGTCTTGAGCCAGCCGGGCTCGACCCGCGCGCGCAGCTCGGCGCGGCCGGTGGCGACCGTCGCGATCTCGGCCTCGAGCTCCTTCACCTTGGCGTCGACCGCGGCCTGCTCGGTCGCGAGGTGCGCGCGGAGATCCTCGACGTCCTTGTCGTGCGCGCCCGCGGAGGTCGACGTGCTCGAGAGCGCCTCGGTCACCTTCTTCAGCTCGGACTCGCGCTCGCTGATCGCCTTGCGCTTGAAGTCGACCTCGCGGGTCGCGGCGTGGAACTCCTTGCCTGTCCGGGTTCCGGACAGCTTGGACTGCGCGAGCTTGAGCTGCTCGCGCTCGCGGGCGAGCAGCTCCTCCTGCGACTTCTTCCAGGTCTCGGTCTCACCGACGCGGCCGCGCTCGGCGGCGACCATCGCCTCGAGGCGCGCCAGATCGCGGCGCATCGGCTCGAGCTTCTGCGGCAGCGCGCGGATCGCGGCTTCGAGCTCCTTGACCTTGCCGTCGACGGTCTGGAGTGAGAGCAGGGCGAGGAGCTGATCCTTCAGTGCGTCCTTCATACGTCCTTCGGGCGTGGTGGGCCCACCTGGGCTTGAACCAGGGACCAACCGGTTATGAGCCGGCCGCTCTTACCAGCTGAGCTATGGGCCCCGGTTCCGAGATCGGTTTTCAATCACCAGACCCTGTGCGGCGGCGCACGAGGTCGCGGGGCACGCTAGCGTTTCGGGGCCGCCTCCGCAACCCGCGAGTGGTACTCTGCAAGCGCCGATGATGATGAGATTCCTCGTCGCGATCCTCTGCGCGCCGCTCGCCGCGGCGTGCGTCCAAGACGCCCAGCAGCCGTACTCGCAGACGCAGGCGTATCAAGCGCCGCAGCCCCAGCAGATGGAAGAGCCGCGCGCGCTCGGCCTGTGGAAGTCGAGCTTCGGCGCGGTGAAGATCGAAGAAGATCTGAAGGGCGGCCAGCCCGGCGCCGGCACGCTGCACGGCGTGTGGATGTACCAGCGCAACGGCGCCGACGTGATCGGCTACTTCGCGGGCCAGCTCTCGGGCAACGTCCTGCAGTTCACGTGGAACGAGCCGTCGGCGACCGGGAAGCTCGAAGGGCAGGGCTACCTCGTGTTCGATCAAGCGGGGCAGCGCTTCAACGGCCGCTGGTGGACGACGACCAAGGATCGCGTCGGAGAGTGGAACGGGTGGCGGCAAGGCGCGCAACAACCGCCGCAGCAACCGCAGCAGCCGAACCCGTACGCGCAGCCGAACCCGTACGGCCAGCCGAATCCGTACGGCGGCCAGGGCTACGGCGCGGGTCCGTACGGACCGCCGCCGCCGCCGCCGAGCTATCCGAACAGCTACTGATCGACTGATCGCAACCGGGGACGCGCGGGGCCGATAGGGCCCGCATGCGTTACGCCTTCGTCTGCGTGATCGCCGCGTGCAGCGCGGCTCCTGATCTCTCTTCGCCCGACGCGCGGCCCGACGCCGGCGCACCCTACGTCGTCAGCGCGCCGACGGTGCTCGCCGCGATCGCGCGACCGTCGCGCAGCGTGGTCGCCGATCGCGACGCCGTCTACTGGATCGAGCGCGACGCGACGCGCGCCGACTTCGCGATCCGTCGCTACGATCTGCGTTCGGGCGAGACGTCGACGCTCGCGGAGCCGACCGGATCCCCTTCGCAGCTGATGCTCCTCGGCGATGGCTTGTTCTGGGTCGACGTCCGCGGCGACGAGCGCAGCGCGATCGAGCGGACGAGCACGCACGGCGGTGGCTGGTTCGTCGTCGGCGCACTGCCCGGCGTGTACGCCGTCGCCGGCTACGGCGATCACATCTACTGGGTCGCCGCCGGCGGCGTCTGGAGCGCGCGTGCGGACGGCACCGAGCGCGAACGCCTCGACGATGCGGGCGCGCCCGCGAGCGCCATCACCGCCGACAACGGGCGCGTCGCGTGGGTCGCGGGCGACGGCACGTGGTGGATCGATCGCTTCGGCGGTCCGCGCACGAAGATCGCGGACACGACCAACGGCGACGTCGCGCTCGACTTCGAGACGCTCTATGTCGTCGATCGCGACGCGCATCGCGCGAACGCGTACGCGTTCCCGAGCGGCACGACGTCGGAGCTCGCGACCTCGTCGCCGCCGGCCCGCGTCGTCGCCGCCGGCGGCACCGCGTACGTCGCGGAGGACGGCGCGATCGAGGCGTTCACCGCCGGCGCGCCGCGCACGATCGCGGCGGCGCGCGACGCCTTCGCGATCGCGCTCACGCCCGACGCCGTCTTCTACGCCGAGCTCCCCACGCCCACCGACGCCGGCGCGATCTGGGCCGCGCCTCGCTAGCTCAGCTGCTTCATCAACAACGTCGGGTCGAACTCGCCGCGGTGCTCGACGATCCTGCCGTCGACGACGCGGTCGACGTGGATCACCGGGAACGAGACCTTCTTCCCGGTCGCCGGCACGCCCATGAAGTCGCCCGTGTGGGTTCCGCTGAACGTGCCGATCGTCGTCACGCGATCGCCGGAGACCAGCACGTGCGTGAAGGCGTGCTTCGCCGGCGAGAACGCGCCGACGAACATCTTGCCCATCCCCATCCACGCGTCGCGATCCATCGTGTTGCCGCCGATGTGCGCGGTCGCGTTCTCGGCGACGAGCGTGCGGCACGCGTCCCAGTCGCCGCGATCGCACGCCGCGTACATCTGCGTGACCACGCCTGCGGTGTCCCCCCGTGTCACCGATCCCGCCGGGGCCGCGGCATCCGCGGCGCCGGTGGCGGGCAGCGCGCCGAGCTGCGCGAGCAGGCCCGCCGAGTCGAACTGCGCCCAGATCTCGACGACGCGCCCTTCTTGCGCGCGCACGAGGCACACGTACGGCAGCGCGATCGCGCGCCCGGTCGGCGCGATCCCCTGGAAGTCGCCGCGATGCGTGCCGCGATACGTGCCGGTGAACGTCACGTGCTCGCCGTGCGCGAGCGCGGTCTCGTGATCGTGACGCCCGTCGGGGAAGCCGCCGTAGAACGCCTGGCTGAACCCGAGCCAACCCTCCCGATCCAGCTGCAACCCGCCCATGTGGCACTTCACGTTCGCGGGCAGCACCTCCCGCAGCTCGTTCCACTTCTGTCCATCCAAGAGCGCGAACACCCGATCCACGATCGCCTTCGTCTCCATCGTCGTCCTCCTTCGAGAACCGTACGAAACGCAGGCCTCGCTGGACGATAGGGCGAATGCCCTAGACGGACGACGGTCAAACGAGGCCGCGCTGCATCGCGGCCATCGTGGCGCCCGCGCGCGTGGTGACGCCGAGCTTCTCGAAGATGTGCTGGACGTGGTGCCCCGCCGTCTTCGTCGAGATCGAGAGCGCGGAGGCGACTTCCTTGTTGGTGAGGCCGCGCGCGACCAAGCGCAGGACCTCGAGCTCGCGCTCGGTGAGCGCGCCCGGCTTCTTCGCGCGCGACGGCGAGTCGCTGGCGAGGACGGCGTCGACGGCGTCGGGGCAGAGCGCGCCGCGGGCCGCCATCGCGCGCAGCTCGGCGGCGGCCGCATCGATCGTGAGGGCGGGGCGGTGCGGGCGATCGGCGATCATCGCGCAGTAGACGTCGGCGGCCGCGAGGAGCCGCGCCGGCGCGGTGCACGACGCGCCGGCGAGCCGGCGGTGATAGCCGCCGCCGTCGAGGCGTTCGTGCGCGGCGGTCGCGATCTCGGCGGCGTCCGCGAGCGCGGTCGCGCGCGCGAGCACGCGCTCGCCGACGTACGTGTGCAGCCGGATCTTCTCGCGCTCGGCGTCGGTGAGCGGCGCGGTCTTGTCCCAGATCGACGCGCTGACCGCGACGCGCCCGACGTCGTGCACGAGCCCCGCGCGCCGCACCGCCTTCACGATCGGCGCGCCCAGCCCGATCCGCGTCGCCGCCGCCGCCGCGCGCGCCGCGACCGCGGGCGAGTGACCGCGCGTGAAGCGCGACTTCATGTCGGTGAAGTCGGCGAGCACGTCGAGCGCCGCGTCGATCGCGTCGTCGTCGGCCACGCGATGCGGCGCTGGCTCCGCGGCGAGCATCGCGGTCCAGATCGACGGGACTTCGATCGCCTTCACGATCGAGGCCGCGCCGGCGACGAACCGCTCGGCGAGCTCGGGATCGAGGCCGCGCCGCGCGTGCTTCTTCACGAACGCGCGCGCGGTCTCGACGCCGCCGAGCCGCACACCGACGTCGGCGTCGATCGCGACGTGCGCGATCCGCATCGCGCGCGCGATCTGCTCCTGCTTCGCGGTGCCGGGCCGGCCGCTGCCGTCCCAGCGCTCGAAGCCCTGCGCGATCGCGGCCTGGAACGCGGCGTCGAAGCCGAGCCGCCCGGCGAGCATCGCGGCGACCTCGCAGTGCGCGCGCCCGACCTCGAGCATCGACGGCATCTTCGCCATCGCCTTGGCCATCGCGGCGAGGCCGCCCAGCGCGCCGCGCCCGCGCCGCACGAACCGCATGATCGCGGGCATCATCTCGGCGGCGCGGCCGTAGTCGAGGCCGAGCGTGGTGCCGCCGAACTCGATCTCGTCGCCGAACAGCGCCGCCGCGCGATCGCTCTCCGACGTACAGCCCGCGTAGTGCAGGAGCGCCAGGTAGAACGCGTCGCGACGCTCGTCGTCCGATGCGCCCGCG
Source organism: Kofleriaceae bacterium (assembly GCA_035493675.1). Lineage (GTDB taxonomy): Bacteria > Myxococcota_A > Polyangia > Haliangiales > Haliangiaceae > JAIOQA01. The sequence goes on from DATJIA010000407.1 coordinate 5,128, forward strand.
ACCTCGCCGATGCGCACCGCGAGGATCGCGACGCGCAGGCCGTGCTCGTCGGGCATGCCGGTGCCGGCATCCGTCGCGAGCGACAAGATGCCGGCGAGCTCCGCGAGGCGCACGCGCGCGCTCAGTTCTCGACGAACGCCTTGAGGCGCTTCGAGCGCGACGGATGGCGCAGCTTGCGCAGCGCCTTCGCCTCGATCTGACGGATGCGCTCGCGGGTGACCTCGAAGTCCTGGCCGACTTCCTCGAGCGTGTGATCGCTCTTCTCGCCGATGCCGAAGCGCATGCGGAGGACCTTCTCCTCGCGCGGCGTGAGGGTCGCGAGCACCTTGCGGGTCTGCTCGGCGAGGTTCACCGAGATGACCGCCTCGCTCGGCGAGGTGATCGACTTGTCCTCGATGAAGTCGCCGAGGTGCGAGTCTTCCTCCTCACCGATCGGCGTCTCGAGCGAGATCGGCTCCTTCGCGATCTTCAGGACCTTGCGGACCTTGTCGAGCGGCAGCTCCATGCGCTCGGCGATCTCCTCGGGCGTCGGCTCGCGACCGAGCTCCTGCACCAAGTAGCGCGACGTGCGCACCAGCTTGTTGATCGTCTCGATCATGTGCACCGGGATGCGGATCGTGCGCGCTTGGTCGGCGATCGCGCGGGTGATCGCCTGGCGGATCCACCACGTCGCGTAGGTCGAGAACTTGTAGCCGCGCTTGTACTCGAACTTGTCGACCGCCTTCATGAGGCCGATGTTCCCCTCCTGGATCAGGTCGAGGAACTGCAGGCCGCGGTTCGTGTACTTCTTCGCGATCGAGACGACCAAGCGGAGGTTGGCCTCGACGAGCTCGCTCTTGGCCTTCTCGGCCATGCGCTCGCCCTCGCTCAAGTCGCGGTAGGTCGAGCGGAGCTCGGGCGCCTGGCCGCGCGCCTCGGTCTCGATCAAGACGACCTTGCGCATCGCGCTCTTGATCTGCTCCTCCATCTCCTCGAAGTCGGCGACGGTGAGCATCATCTTCTTGCCGACCGCGCGGGCGCGCTGCGGCGACGCGCGCATCTCGCGCAGCGTCTTGCGGATCTCCGACGCGGTCATCCCGCACTTGCGCTCGCACTCGCGGGTCTCGGCCTCCGCCTTGTCGAGCTTGATGATCATGTTCTTGAGCGTCGCGACGATGCGATCGACGGTCGGCTTGTTGAGGCGCAGATCGGAGAGCTCCTCGAACATCTGCGCGCGGTTCTCCTTGATCGCCTCGCGCAGCTTCTTCTTCTTCGCCTCGGCGAGACCGCGCTCGTTCATCTTCTCTTCGAGCTTCTCGGTGTCGCGCTGGAGCTTGCGGACCTTGTCGATCACCTTGCAGACGCGGTCGACGTAGAACTGCTCGTTGAACTCGGCCTCGTCCTCGTCGATGTCCTTGACGACGTCCTTGACGCGGACCTTGCCCTTGCGGAGGCGATCGCCGATCTCGAGCAGTTCCTCGACGGCGACCGACGAGTTGAGCACCGCCTGCAGCATGCGGCGCTCGCCTTCCTCGATGCGCTTGGCGATCTCGACCTCGCCCTCGCGCGTGAGCAGCGAGACCGAGCCCATCTTGCGCAGGTACATGCGGACCGGATCGGACGTGCGCGAGTACGCGTACTCCTCGTCCTCGTCCGGCGTGCCCGAAGGAGCGTCGCCGTCTTCCTTCTCCTTCTCGATGTCGAGGCCCTTCGGCGCGTCGTCGCCGCCGCCGCGACGCGGTCCACCCGCGCCGTCGACGATCTCGACGCCGGCGTCGCCGAGCGCGGTCAGCCACGAGTCGATCTGATCCGTGGAGACGACGTCCTCGGGCATGTGGTCGTTGACCTCGTCGTAGGTGACGAAGCCCTTCGACTTGCCGAGCTCGATCAGCTTCGAGCGCATGCGATCGGCGTCGCCGCCGCCGCCCGCGCCGTTCGCGCGGCCCTTGGGCGCGGGACGCTTGGTCTCCGCTTCCATCGCGGCCGCGTCGGCCTCGCTCGCGGCGGAGCGCGACTGCTTCTTCGGCGCGAAGTCGTCCTCGTCGTCGCCGCCGTCGAGCTCCTCGTCGCGCTCGCGCGGATCCTCGTCGTCGAAGTTGTCGCGCGGGCGCGGCGCGGGGCGCCCCGCCTTCTTCGGCGCAGCCATCGGGCGCGCTTCGACCTTCTCGGCCTTCTCGGTCTTCTCGACCTTGGGCTCCGGCTTGGCAGCCTCGGGCTTCTTAGCCTTCACCTCAGACTTACCCTTCTCGCCGCGCTCAGGCTTCACCTCCTTGTCCTTGGTGGGCTTGGCGGCGGCGGACTTGGTCTTCGCTTCGGTTCGGGCCATGGCTCAATCGACCTGCTTTCGGGTTGACACGATCTCGTTCGCGAGGCGGCGTGCGAGCTCTCGATCGCCTGCACGTTGCGCCTCGGCGAGGCGTTGCTTGAGCAGAACGAGCCCGACGCTCTGGCCGCGGGCTCGAAGGTGTAGCGCCATCTGCTCGAGGCAGCGGCTCGGATCGGTCTCGGCGGCGTATTTGGCGGAAAGCACGAGCTCTGCGCTGGACGGAGGAAGGCTCACGGGTGCTAGCTCCACGAGCCTCCGCCCCGTGCGGGCGGCGGAATACATGTCGCGAAGCCGACCGTCCGTCAAGAGCGAAAAAACCCCGAGTTGCTCGGCAGTTGCTTGTAGGGCTGGGTGGTCGGCAAGGAGGGCGATCAGCTCTAGTTCATGCGTGGGCGGTGGAGGAACCGGCGTCGTTCCCGAAGGCTGCGCGATCGCGCGCCCACCTTCGCGATCTTCTTCGGTACGGGCGCCGGGCGCGTTCGGATGCGAGGGCGCGCCCGGGCGCTCGCGTTTTTCTCCCGACGCGCGCGCCAGTGCCCGCCGGACGACCCCCTCGTCCAGCTCCATCGCCGTGGCCAAAGTGCCGGTGATTAAATCACGTTTCGTCGGATTGGCAACTTTGGCCAGGAGCCGAACTGCATCTTCCAGCGCGCGGGCGCGAGCGTCCGCGGAGCTCTTCGCGCGGCCCCAGACCTCGAACGCGAAGTACTCGACGCCGCCCTGCGCGCGCTGGATGAGCTCGGCGAGCGCCTCGGCGCCGCGATTGCGCACGAACGAGTCGGGGTCCTCGCCGTCGGGCATCGCGACGATGCGCACGGGCACCTCGGCCATGACGAGCAGCTCGAGCGCGGCGCGGGTCGCGGTCCGGCCCGCCCGGTCGCCGTCGTAGCAGACCACGACCTCGTCGGCGAGGCGGCGCAGGAGCTCGACCTGCTCGGAGGTGAGCGAGGTGCCGAGCGGCGCGATCACCTCGTCGAAGCCCGCTTGATGGAGCGTGATCACGTCGAAGTTACCTTCGACCAGGACCGCGCGCTTTTTACGTCCGAAAGCTTCGCGCGCCTGGGCCAGCCCGAACAGCAGCTTGGATTTCTTGTAGACCGAGCTCTCGGGCGAGTTGATGTACTTCGCAGGAGCGTACGCCGCGGCGGCGTCCGCTCCTGATCCACTGACACGGGGCGGCTGGCCGTCCTTGCCCTTCTCCTCGCCGACGACGCGCGCGGAGAAGCCCGACACCTCGCCGCCCGGCACGACGACCGGACACACGAGCCGATCGCGATAGCGATCGTAGAAGCCGCCCGCGCGCGGCTGCGGCGCGACCAGCCCGAGCGCGACCGCGAGCTTCATGTCGGCGCGCTTCGCCTTCAGGAAGTCGGCGAGCGCGTGCCAGTCCTGCGGTGCGTAGCCGAGCTGGAACTTGTCGCGCACGGCGTCGCCGACGCCGCGCTTCTCGAGGTACGCGCGGCCGAGGCGACCGCGGTCGGGATGCGCGAGCGTCTCGCGGAAGAACTGCGTCGCGAGCTTGTTGAGCTCGAGCATGCGCGTGCGCTCGCCGCGCGCGGCCTTCGCCTGCGGCGACTCCTGCACTTCCGGCAGCGCGACGCCGGTCTGCGCGGCGAGCTGCTCGATCGCCTCGTGGAAGCTCTTGCCCTCGTACTCCATGACGAAGGTGAAGACGTCGCCCTTCTTGTGGCAGCCGAAGCAGTAGAAGAAGCCCTTGTCGGGAGAGACGTTGAACGACGGCGACTTCTCGCCGTGGAACGGGCACAGGCCCTTCCACGATCGCCCCGCGCGGCGCAGCTGCACGTGCTGGCCGATCACGGCGACGATGTCGGCGCGCGTGCGGATCTCGTCGATGACTTCGTCCGGAATCATCCCGCGACCGGCGCGGTCGCCGGGCCCTCGCGGAGGACTATGACGGAAAACCCCGACAGCGCCAGCGTTGCGGCGCAGATCACGGAGTCGCCGTCGCCGCCGGCGCTTCGGGCGGCGCCGGGTGCGTGCCGCTCGCGTCGAACATCGCCCAGCCGACGAGGATGAACGTCACCGCGATCCAGATGCCCAGCACGGCCTGGATCCCCCGCGTCGTCCGCGCCGCGTACACCGATCCGTGATCCTCTTGCCCGAGGTCGTGGCGGTGCTTCTTGCGCTGCCCTTCGGCGTGCTCGCTCATCGACGCGGAGGATTGCCCTAGCGCTGCGCCTGACGCAATAGCCTAACGAACGCCGCCGAAGCCGCTTCGGCGAGGGATCGCACGAGCTCCGCGTGCTCGCGGATCGCGACGCCGTGCGCGTACAGCAGGCACACCGGGTGATTCGCGATCACGACCGGCGCGACGATTGCGCAATCGGGCTCGGGGCCGCCGATCGCGGCGACCAGCTTGCGATCGAGCTCGGACGCGGTCGCGAGCTCGCACAGCTCGGGGCCGGGGCGGCGGAACGCGCGCGCGACCGCGTTGGGCTCGTCGAGCGGGACCGCGATCGCGTCGACCGCGGGCGTCGCGTCGCGGACCTCGCCCTTCCAGCCGATCGCGATCGGCTCGCGCACGACGAACACGAGCGCCGCGTCGATGCCGCCCGCGGTGAGCGTCATCGCGGCGCGCACCATCAGATCGCCGACCTTCTCGCGCGTCGAGGCGCGCCGGATCGCGCGGTTCGCGTCGTCGAGCGAGCGAAGCTCGGCGACGTCGGGCCGCGCGGCTTGAGTCGGCGCCTTGCGGATCGCGATGCGCGCGAGCGTGTTGTCGGTCCACGCCGCGTCGGCGACCGCGGGCGCGGGCGGCGGCGCCGGCGCGTCGGGCTCGCCGGGCGCCGGCTCGCTGATCTCGACGTCGGCGTCCGACAGCGTGCGCACGAAGCGGCGCCGCTTGTCGGCGATCAGCAGGCGCTCGACGGTCGGATCGATCTCGATCTCGGGCGGCTCGGGCGTGTCGTCGAGCAGCTTCGACGCCGCGAACTCGCGGGTCGGCTCGTCGTCGGTGTCCCCACGCGGCGGCGCGCGGCGCGGGATCTGGCCGGTCGGCGTGTGGACGACGCTCGGCTCTTCGTCGGCCGGCCCGTCGTCGACCTCGACCTCGACGTCGAGCAGCGGATCCGGGATCGGGATCTCGTGCTGCGTCTCGCGCCGCACGCGCAGGTAGCGGCTCGGGCGCGCGATGCCGTACGCGCGCTCGAGGTAGTACCGGATGCGCAGCTCGGCGGCGATCGACATGACGAGCGCGTCGGGCGTCGTCCGGAAGAACGTCGCGAGATCGTCGAGCGCATCGGGCGGCAGGCGATCCGACGACGCGATCGCGATCCGCTCGCGGCGATCGGCGAGCCGTCCGATCGGCACCACGCTCAACCGCTCCGCGATCACCGCGGGGATGCGCGCCTGGACCGTGACGTCGCAGCGCTCGAAGTGCTTACCGAGCGCCGCGGGGATGCCCTGCTGGCGCGCCAGCGCGAGCGCGATCGCGTCGAGATCGAGGTGGAACAGCTCGACGAGGTTGGTGCCGAGCCGTCCGCCATAGAGGACCTGGGCGCGAAGCCCTTCCTCGAGCTGCGCCGGCGTGATCTTCCCCGCCGCCACCAGCAGCTCCCCGATCCGAGCCATCGGAGAGAAATCGTATCACGCGATCGTAACGTCCTTGTTCAAGTACACATCTTGGATCGCCTGCAAGAGCTCGACGCCCTCCTTGAGCGGGCGCTGGAACGCCTTGCGGCCGGAGATGAGGCCCATGCCGCCGGCGCGCTTGTTGATGACGGCCGTCGCGACCGCCTCCCGGAGATCGCTCTCACCCGCCGACGCGCCGCCGCTGTTGATGAGCCCGATGCGGCCCATGTAGCAGTTCGCGACCTGGTAGCGGGTCAGGTCGATCGGGTGATCGCTGGTGAGCTCGCTGTAGACCTTCTTGTGCGTCTTGCCGAAGCCCTTGAGCGCCGGATCGTTGTAGCCGCCGTTCAGCTCGGGAAGCTTCTGCTTGATGATGTCGGCCTGGATCGTCACGCCGAGGTGGTTCGCCTGGCCGGTGAGATCCGCCGAAAGACTCTGATCGCCCTTCTCGGTCTTGAAGCTTCCGTTGCGCACGTAGCACCAGAGGACCGTGAACATGCCGAGCTCGTGCGCCTCGGCGAACGCCTCGGCGATCTCGATCAGCTGGCGGCGTGACTCCGGCGAGCCCCAGTAGACGGTCGCGCCGATGCCCATCGCGCCCATGTCGAAGCACTGCTTCACGTTGCCGAACATCGTCTGGTCGAACGTGTTCGGGTACGAGAGCAGCTCGTTGTGGTTGATCTTGACGATGAAGGGAATGCGGTGCGCCCACTTGCGCGCGACCGAGCCGAGCACGCCGTAGGTCGACGCGACCGCGTTGCAGCCGCCCTCGACCGCGAGCTCGACGATGTGCGCGGGGTCGAACATCATCGGGTTCGGCGCGAACGACGCGCCGGCCGAGTGCTCGATGCCCTGATCGACGGGGAGGATCGAGAGGTAGCCGGTGTTCGCGAGACGGCCGGTCGAGAACATCTGCTGCATCGCCGCCATCACGCGGATCGATCGATCGGTCTGCGAGAAGATGTCGTCGACGTAGCGCGGGCCCGGCAGGTGGAGCGACTCGCGCGGGATGGTCTTCGACACGTGGTCGAGTAAGGACGACTTCTCTCCGAGGATCTGGCGAAGCTGGTCGATCGAGCGCATGACCGGTTTCTACCCGGCAGGTTCGACCCTAGGCAAGGCGCGCGAGCGCCGCGCGCGTCACACGCCGCACGAAGATACGTTGCGTCGACCGGGCAAAGCTCAGTACAACCCGGCCATGCGCCTTCGCTTCCTGCTTGCGCTCTGTCTGGTCCCGGCCTGCGGCGGGAGCTCGAACAACAACGCCGACGCCGGTCCGCCCGACGCGGGTCCGCTGACCAACATCGGGTTCACGCTGCCGACCAAGGCGACCCACGCGAACATGGAGATCTCCGACAAGAACTGGATGGATCTCGGGCTCGCGGACTGGTCGTGCCTCGGCACCGCGTCGACCGACGCGCCCATGCAGGCGGACATGACGCTGACCGGGCAGGTCGTCGACTTCATGAACATGTCGAACGGCGTGCCCAGCGCGATGGTCGACGCCTTCGACGACATCAACTACACGTCGCCGTTCAAGACGTTGACCGCCGACGGCTCCGGCAAGTTCACGATGACGATCCCGATGGGCAAGGAGCGCGTCGGCTTCAAGGTGCACGCCGACGGCTACATGGACACGTTCCTGCTCAACCAGTACTGGGATCCGACGATGACCGCCGAGTCGCTCAACATCGGCGACATCTCGCAGGGCCTCGCGACCGCGTTGCCCGCGTTCATCGACTTCGAGCGCCAGCCCGGCACCGGCGTGCTCGCCGGCGCGATGCGCGACTGCTCGAAGCACGAGGTCTCGAACGCGATCGCGACGGTGTCGTCGGTGTCGATGATGCCGACCCACCTGAAGGGCAACGTCAACGGCGTCGACATCATCGCGTCGTCGTTCTACTTCAGCGTCTCGACCGGCCTGCCCGCGAAGCACAAGGACAAGCAGGCGACCGATCCGGACGGCCTGTTCACGATCTTCAACCTGCCGCCGATCACGGGCACCGCGTACCTGCAGGTGTGGGGCTTCAAGACCGACGCCGACGTCGCCAAGGGCATGGACGGCCTGTCGCTGCTCGCCGAGCTGCCGTCGCCGGTGCTCGCCGACAACGTGATCACCGGTAGCATCGAGCCGCTGCGCACGAAGTGAGCGATCAGACTGCAGGACGACACGCCGCGTACGCGTTCGCGGCGGTCCTCGTCCTCGTCGCGGGGCTCGTCCGCATCGACTACGACGTCCCGCTCGTCGGCCACCTCGGCTCGGCGCTCGTCGCGGTCATCTTCTTGTACGCGCCGTCGGTGATCGCGTGGAAGCGTCATGAAGACGTCGCCGACTACGGCTTCCACGCGGCGCCGATCGGGAAGGGGCTCGCGTACAGCGCGGCCTCGCTCGCGATCATCACGCCGCTGTTCGTCGCCGGCTACTACCTCTTCTACGACGTCGTCTGCGGCACCAGCCTGCGCGATCTCGCGCCGGTCGGCGCGTGCGTGCGCGTGATGCACCGCCACTGGCCGCACCTCGGCCGCGACTTCGCCGAGTTCGTCGCCGTGCAGGCGATCGTGGTCGCGCTCCCCGAGGAGCTGTTCTTCCGCGGCTGCCTCTTGCAGCTGCTCGAGAAGCGGTTCCCGCCCAAGCGGCGCATCTTGGGCGGCGGCGTCGGCCTCGCGCTCGTGCTGTCGGCCGCCGCGTTCGCGCTCATCCACCTGCCGAAGGAAGGCGACCCGCGCGCGCTCGCGACCTTCTTCCCCGGCCTCTTGTTCGGGTGGATGCGGTCGGCGACGGGATCGATCCTCGCCTCGACCGTTGCACATGCGTACTCCAACATCCTCATCCGAGTGCTAGATCTGTCGCTGCTCCGATGATGCGCGCCGCGTTCTTCGATCTCGACAAGACCGTCTTGCGGATCGACACCGCGTTCAGCTGGGTGCGCTTCCTCTATCGGCGCGGCGAGGTCGACGCGACCTACCTCGGCAAGGCGGTCTGGTGGAGCGCGCTCTACAAGATGGCCGTGCTCGACATGGAGACGCTCGCGACCAAGCTCACCGCGACGATGAAGGGCCAGGCCGAGGCGGAGCTGATCGCGAAGACCGATCGCTGGCACCTGGAAGACGTCTTCCCGCACGTCGCGCCGCAGGCGCGCGTCGCGATGGCGCGTCACCGGCGCGAGGGCGATCTGATCGTGCTGCTCACCGGATCGACCCAGTACGCGGCCGAGGTGGTCGCGCGCGGGCTCGGCGTCGAGCACGTGCTGTGCTCGCGCCTCGAAGTGAAGGACGGTCTCTTCACCGGCAAGCTCTCGCAGATGTGCTTCAAGCACCACAAGGTGCCCATCGCCGAGCGCTTCGCCGCCGGGCACGACGTCGATCTCGACGCGAGCAGCTTCTACTCCGACAGCTACAACGATCTGCCGATGCTCTCGCGCGTCGGCACCGCGATCGCCGTGAACCCCGACGCACGCCTTGCACGTCACGCGCGCGCCCGCGGCTGGCGCATCGAGCGCTGGGGCTGAGCTCTTCGACTTCCGTCCTCCGACTTCCGTCCTCCGGTTCAGATCCGGGTCCGGAAGACGGAGGTCGGAGGACGGAGGTCGAATTCGATTGGATCGTCAGTCCAGATAAGTATTCTGTGCGCGTAGTCGTCGATGTCTCAAAACGACCCGCCCGTTCGCGGCCTCGCCGCGCTCCCCTCGGTGCAGCGGCTGATCGATCTCGCGCTCGACGAAGATCTCGGTCGCGGTGACGTCACGACCGCGTCGACGGTAGGCCGAGACGCCGCGCCGGCGACCGCGAACATGGTCGCGCGCGCGCCGCTCACCGTCTTCGGCCTCGACGTCGCCGCCGCCGTCTTCGCCAAGGTCGACGCGCGCGTGATCCTCGAGCGCAAGGCGCACGACGGCGATCGCGTGCAGAAGGGCGCGCTCCTGCTCGTCGCGCGCGGACCGGCGGGCTCGCTGCTCGAGGCCGAGCGCACCGCGCTCAACTTCATGCAGCGGCTGTCGGGCGTCGCGACGATCGCGCGCCGCTTCGCCGATGCCGTCGCCGGCACGAACGCGAAGGTGATCGACACGCGCAAGACGACGCCGGGCTTCCGCGTGCTCGAGAAGGCGGCCGTGCTCGCCGGCGGCTGCGCGAACCATCGCTTCGATCTCGGCAGCGGCGTGCTCATCAAGGACAACCACGTCGTCGCGTGCGGCGGCGTGCGTCCCGCGATCGAGCGCGCCCGCGCGCGCGCGCCGCACACGCTGCGCATCGAGTGCGAGGTCGACTCGATCGAGCAGCTGCGCGAGGCGATCGCCGCCAAGGCCGACGTCGTCCTCCTCGACAACATGACGCCGGCGCAGGTCGGCGAGTGCGTGAAGCTCGCGCACGCGGCCGGCGTGATCGTCGAGGTCTCGGGCGGCATCAACCTCGACACCGTGCGCGCCTACGCGGAAGCGGGCGCGGACCTCATCTCGGCGGGCGCGCTGACGCACAGCGCCCCGGCCGTCGACATCGCGCTCGACTTCGTGGGGGCGTCGTGAGCACACCGCGCTGGCTGGGTTGTCATCGCGTCGACCTCGAGCTGTGCGGGTCGACCAACGACGAGGCCGCGCGCCTCGCCCGCGCCGGCGCGCCGGGCGGCACGGTCGTCACCGCCGCCGCGCAGACCGCGGGTCGCGGGCGCGCGGGCCGCACGTGGGAGTCGCCGCCGGGCGCGGGCTTGTACTTCTCGTGCGTCTTGCGCCTGCCGCTCGCGACCCGCGACGTCCCGGCGCTCACGCTCGCGGTCGGCGTCGCCGCGTGCGACGCGGCGCGCGCGTTCGGCGCGCCGTGCACGCTCAAGTGGCCCAACGATCTGATCGTCCGCGGCGCCAACGGCGACGGCGTGAAGAAGCTCGGCGGCATCTTGACCGAGACGACCAGCGCCGGTGGACGCGTCGACGCGGTGATCGTCGGCATCGGGATGAACTTGGCGAGCGATCACGATCCGTCCCTGCGCGCGACGTCGATCGCGGAACATGCCGCCGCGCCCGATCGCGAGCGCGTGATCGCGAAGCTGTGCGAAGAGCTCGAGCCGTGGATCGAGCGCTACGTCGCCGGCGGCGTCGCGGCGATCGCGGGCGCGTGGGAAGCGCGCGCGGATCTCGCGGCGCGCGTGCGCGCGACGATCCACGGCGCGACGATCACCGGGTGCGCGCGGGGCCTCGACGGCGACGGCGCGCTCCGCCTGATCGACGACGACGGCAAAGAGCATCGCGTCCTCGCCGGTGACGTGATCGACGTCGCAACCGACGTCGAGACCGCCTTGAATCTCGCCGCGGCCCGCGCGTCTGTCAGACTGTAGCCATGGAACCGCGCACGCGTTGGTGGATCATCGGCGGCCTCGCCGGGGCGGTGCTCGTCGCGGCGGTCGTCTTGATCATCGCGAACCGCGGCGGCGCCAAGGCCGACAACATCGAGGCCGCGCCGAAGCAGGGCACGACCGCCGCGCAACCGACCGAGCAGGTCGCGAGCGGGCAGGCGCCGCAGCTCGCCGGCAGCTCGGTCGGCGGTCACACGCTGCCCGCGCAAGACGATCGCAACCCGTCGCTCGACAGCGTCTCGGCGACCGGCACCGAGATCCACGATCACCGCGCGAACCCGGGCGACGTCTCCGATCGCGTCCCGACGATCCCGTCCGCGGACGGCAAGGCGGTCTTCGTCGGCCGCACCTTCGCCGGCGACGTCGGCGGCCTGGTCGCGCCGATCGCACGCGAGTGCGCCGCGAAGATCTCCGCGGACGCGCGCGGCCCCAAGCCCGTCATCCAGGTGCAGATGGTCGTCACGATCAAGGACGGCAAGATGTCGATCGACGACGTCGCGACCGACTTCCGCGACGTCACCGGCGATCAGAAGGACGTGAAGGACTGCGTGAAGTCCAAGGCGTCCTCGATCAGCATCGACGCAACCGGTCAGCCGGATGTCGATCATTACTCGATCACGATGCCGATGCGCATCGCGTCGTAATCAGCGTGCGACTGCTGTCGCAGCGCGGAGTCGCGCGATTGCCAGGTGGTGTCACGCCCTTGGGTGGCGTTGCGCGCACCGAGAAGTAGTATCTGGAAGCGCGTGCTTGTCCCGTTGCTGATCAGAACCGTCTTCCGTATAGTGCGTCGCCTTATGAACCCGGCACGCCGCGGTTTCAGACGTTTCGCCTCGGTGGCGGTGCTCCTCAGCGCAGCGTTGATCGTCGTTCCTGGCCTCTCTGGTTGCGATCAGATCTCGGCGCGCCGGCACATCCAGAAGGGGACCGGCCTCTACGAGGACGAGAAGTTCGAAGAGGCCGCGGCCGAGTTCGAAGAGGGCCTGAAGATCGAGCCCGGGCTCGCCGTCGGCCACTACAACGCGGGCCTCACCTACTACAAGCTGTTCCGCCCGGGCGTCGACACCGACGAGAACAAGGGCTACGCGGACAAGGCCGTCGAGCACTTCCAGGAGTGGATGAAGGCCAACCCGACCGACACGGACACCGCGGAGATGATCTCCGAGATCTGGGTCAACAACAAAGAGTACGAGAAGGCGCTCGCGTACTGGCAGGGCGAGCACGACGCGCACCCGAAGGATCCGAATCCGATCAAGCAGCTCGCCTCGATCAACTTCAAGGCCGGCCGCTTCGACGAGACGGTCAAGTGGTACATCTCCGAGGCCGAAGCGGAGCCGAAGAAGGAAGACCAGGTGCTCGCGTACCTCTCGGTCGGCCGCCTCGCGTTCTTGAAGCTCGGCGACACCACCAAGACCCTCGGCGAAGATCGTATCCATATCGCGGACCTCGGCATCGCCGCGCTGCAGAAGGCCGCCGACCTCGATCCGAAGAGCATCGAGGCGGAGAACATGCAGGGCGCGCTCTACAACTTCCGCGCGCTTGCGCACGGTGCCTACTGGGGCGGCGCCATCGATCGTTCGCTCGCGTTACACCATCAGAGCCGCGGGCGCGTTCTGAGGGAAGAGGCCAAGAAGGCCCAACAGGCTGCCCCCGCGCCCACTACTCCGGCACCGGGTCAGGCCGGGGGCTGAGCCTCGAAGGAGCTCACGATGTTCGAGAACTTCGAGCACGCAAAGACCGCGAAGCGCCGCACCTGGGTGACGGTGCTGCTCTCGATCTCCGTCGTCGTCCACGGCGCGCTGTTCGTCGCGCTGCTCATCCGGTCGTTCTGGGTGATCAAGCAGCTCGAGCCGCCCAAGCGCGAGACCACGGTCGCCGTCGCGCCGCCGCCGCCTCCTCCTCCGAAGGGCAACCCCGGTCACAAGATGCAGGACCAGCCCAAGGAGATCAAACCGAAGAAGCGGAAGGTCACCGAGACCGTCCAGCCGGTGAAGGTCGAGCCGAAGGTCGAGGATCCGAGCGACAGCGCGGACACCGACAACCCGAACGCCGACCCGAACGGTGAAGAGGGCGGCGTCGACAACGGCATCGTCGGTGGCGTCGTCACCAACGCGCCGCCTCCGCCCCCGCCGCCTCCGCCCCCACCGCCGGCCGCGCCGCAGATCGTCGCGCCGCAGGTGCTTCAGGGCAACCGCATCTCGGGCGATCCGCAGATCCAACCGGACGACGTGACCAAGACCGAGATCCAGCGCTCGGGCAAGACGCGCGTGATCGCGTCGGCGAAGCTGTGCCTCGACAAGGATGGCAACGTCACCGGTGTGAACCTCGTGAAGTCGTCGGGCTTCCCGACGTACGACGACAAGATCCGCCGGGAGATGAACGCCTGGCGCTATCGCCCGTACACGGTCAACGGCGCGCCCGTCGCCGTGTGCACGGCGATCACCTTCATCTATCAGCAGCGATAACAGCTAGCAGGCAACAAGCGAGGAACGGACCATGGAGTTCAACATCGGAGACATCTGGAGCAGCATGAGCATCCCCGTGAAGGGGACGCTGATCTTCATGCTCGCGATGTCGGTCTTCTCTCTCTACGTCGTGATCGAGCGCTACATCACGTATCGCCAAGGCATGACGCAGTCCATGAGCTACGTCCTCGCGCTCCGCGATTACCTCGCCAAGCGCAAGATCGACGACGCGCTCCGCGCCGCACAGCTGCACGGCAAGAGCCCGGTCGCGCGCGTCGTCGAGAGCGGCCTGAAGGCGCTCAAGCAGGGCAAGGAAGCGCTCCACACCGAGGGTCCGGACGACGTCGGCGACTTCGATCTCGTCGACTCCGTCAATCGAGCGCTCGATCGTGTGAAAGAACGAGAGACGTCGAGCTTGCGCAAGGGCCTCGGCGGCCTCGCCTCGGTCGCGTCGGTCACGCCGTTCATCGGCCTCTTCGGCACGGTGCTCGGCATCATCAACGCCTTCGACCTCTTGAAGCACGGCGGCACGATCGAGACGATCGGCCCCGCCATCGCCGAAGCGCTCTACTCGACCGCGCTCGGCCTCATCGTCGCGATCTTCGCGGCGCTCTTCTTCAACTACTACACGACCCGCGTCGAGAGCATGGTCGTCGACATGAACGACGTCTCGTCGGAGTTCGTCGACTTCGTGCTGCGAGAGGGCCGGAGCTGATCCATGGCTTCCGGCGGCGAGCAACAAGCCCCGTTTCCGAAGAAGAAACATCGGGGGCACAAGCACGGGGTCGGCAAGAAGCCGCAGCTCGATGCCGTGCGCAACGAGATCAACATCACGCCGCTCGTCGACGTCGTCCTCGTGCTCCTGATCATCTTCATGGTCGTCACGCCGCTGATGGCGCGCGGTCAGGAAGTCCCGCTGCCCAAGACGCGCTTCCACTCGCAGAAGAAGGACGCCCACCAGCCGGTGGTCGCCATCGACCGCGACGGGAACATCTACTACGACAAGCAGAAGCTCGGGCCCATCAACGATGGCAGCCTCGAGAAGCTGAAGACCAACGTCGAGCGCGCGTGGGAGACCCGCCCTGACACCGCCGGCCGCATCTACGTGAAGGCGGCCGACGACGTCGACTACGGGCGCGTCTACAAGCTCTTGATCACGATCAACGAGGATCTCGGCGTCTCCGAGATCGATCTCGCCACTCAGGACGCGGACAGGAAGTAGGAGCGCGCCATGGGCATCTCAGCTGGATCAAAGTCCGGTGCAGCGCGCAGCGAGATCAACGTCACGCCGCTCGTCGACATCGTGCTCGTGCTCCTCATCATCTTCTTGGTGACGATGCCGATCATGATGAAGCAGGTGACCCTCGAGGTCCCGCGCAAGGCGGACCTCGAGCACGAGGATGTCACCACCCTCGGCAAGCAGATCTCGATCCTGCTCAAGGCGACCGGCGACGTCGTCATCTCCGACGGTCAGAAGGAGCAGACGATCCACGCGGTCGACCTCGCGACCACGCTCCGGCCGATGCTGGACGAGATGAAGAACGAGAAGCTCGTCTTCGTCGACTACTGCAACCCGGTGCGCTGGAAGGAAGTCGTCTCGACGATGGACCAGATCCGGTCGATCGCGAACGACAAGGACCACGACGAGGTCAAGGTCGCGCTGAAGATGCGCGACAAGGACCCGCAGGGCAATCCGATCATCAATCCCGATGACGGCTGCCCCAAGACCGCTGGCGACACCGCGGCCGGCCAGTAAGCGCGCCCTTCGGGCGCGCGGGCTTCAGGCCTCGGGCTTCGGGCCTCGGCCCTGAGGTCGCGGCGTTCCGGAACGAGGCCCGAAGCCCGAGGCCCGAGGCCCGACGTCGCAGGCCGCGAAGCGCACCTGCGACGTCACGCTGCGAATCGTGGTCGGCGCAGGCTGACCGCGTGTCACGCGGAGTGAGGGTTTGCTGACTATCAGCGGCCAACGCGCCGGTGATACAGCAACGCAATGGAGCGGCAGACCTTGGTACCTGAGCGGCGGCCCGGTGTAGGGCGCACGGGGGATCGGTGGGGATGTCTGGCCGGATGTGCTTGACAACTTTTGCCAACGAAGCGTAAACAGCGGCGACTTTTCGCGCAGGGGCGGTGGGCTTGCCGCACGCGCGAGCGACTCGAGGGGAGCCACGACATGTCCAGACTGAACTCGCTCGGTGCACTCACAGCAGGGGCGATGCTCGCGCTCGGCGCCTGCACGCCACCGCCGAGCGCGACGGATCTCAACCCCGCCGGCCCGCCGATGATCGAGCAGATCCTCATGAACGAGGAGTACACCGGCTCGGACGGCCAGATCCGCACGTTCATCGGGCCGCAGCTCGCGTACGGCCACAACGACGACAAGGCGTTCGACGGCGACGACGGCAAGGTCGTCACCGCGGTCGCGAGCTCGTCGGGCCAGACGCTGCGCGTGATCATGGACGAGCTCCTGGTCGGCAACTCGCTCGAGATGATCGAGTGCGACGGCCGCGTGAACAACTTGCCCGGTCTCGCGGCGAACTACTCGCGCGTTCCGCTCGGCACGACGCCCGACGACATCGCGAAGTGCGCGGGCACGCCGGATCTCATCCACGCGCGCTGCATCGGTGATCACGTCGTCTGCATCAACGAAACCGGCGCACCTCAGAGTCGTGCGAGCGGCGGGTGCTTGGTCGACCCGAACCGTCCGATGGGGGTTCCTTGCGTCGCGCCCGGCGAGGCGACAGGCGTCAGGGACGCGCTCCCCGCGCCCGACGGCGACGGTGTTCCGGATACCGATCTCTTCATCGACGGTGCGGTCCGCATCATGTGCAAGGGCGTCGGTCCGAACCTCGTCGAGGCTCCGATCGACACGGGCACGAGCTTCTGGGAGCCCGCGGGTGATCAGCTCGTGCCCGCGCACGGCGGCGTCTCGGCGCTCGGTCCCGCGCTCGTGCTGCACCTGACGAAGGGTTTGCCCACCGGCACGACCTGCCACCTCGTCTTCGATCCGTCGGTCACCGACAAGGACGGCAACCCCGTGTGCGCGCCGCCCGACGGCAACGTGCACACCGATTGCCCGGGCGTCGGTGATACATCGCTCGCGACGTGGGGCGTCGCCGCGCTGCGGCTCGACAAGAACGGCAACACGCCGGACGTCGACGGCGCGACTGTCTTCCTCGGCCAAGTGCTGTCCGTGCAGTTCAACACGACGATGGACATCCAATCGCTGCAGGACAACATCACGATCACCCAGAACGGCCAGCCATGGCCGTTCACGGTGGTACAGGGCACCGGCTCCAGCTCGCTGAAGTACGAGCTGCGTCCGGTCAGCCCGGCCGCGCTCGTCGCCGGCGACACCTACGTGCTGACGATCGGCACGGGGGTCAAGGACTTCGGGGGGCAGCCGCTCACCGCGGCGATCGTCAAGACCTTCACGGTGCAGTGAGCGGGAGATGACCATGATCAAGAGACGCATCCTCGTTTCCGCTCTCACCGGCGCCGCCGGCGCGTTCGTCGCCTCGATCGCCACCACCCCCGCCGCCTACGCGCAGTCGACGACGACCGGCGCGATCCAGGGCATCGTCAAGGACAAGGCCACCGGCGAGCCGCTCCCCGGCGTCGCCGTCGTCGCGAACGGCGCGCAGGGCCAGGGCGCGCCGAGCGCGCTCACCGACGAGAACGGCTTCTACAAGATCGACGGCCTCACGCCGGGCCGCTACATCGTGAAGTACTTCTTCGCGACGGTCACCGTCACGCGCGACGACATCACCGTCGGCGTCAACAAGACGGTCCCGGTGTACATCGACATCGACACCGAGAACGCGGGCGAGAAGGTCGTCATCACCGGCTCCGCTCCGACGATCGATCCGACCTCGACCACGCAGGGCATCACGCTCGATCAGGAGTACACGAAGAACATCCCGGTCCCGGGCCGCACGTTCGAGTCCGCGCTCGGCGCGGCCGCCGGCTCGCAGGGCGACGGCGTCGGCGTGTCGTTCTCCGGCTCGAGCTCGCTCGAGAACCAGTACTTCGTCGACGGCATCAACACGACCGGCCTGACGCTCGGCACGGTCGGCTCGCCGGTGATCAACGACTTCATCCAGGAGATCGAGGTCATCACCGGCGGCTACGACGCCGAGTACGGCCGCGCCACCGGCGGCGTCGTCAACGTCGTCACCAAGAGCGGCACCAACGACATCAAGGGCTCGGTCTTCTCGTAC
>DATJIA010000408.1:0-13171 GCA_035493675.1 Kofleriaceae bacterium
CCGCGTCGTGCGACGCGTGCACCTTGTTCACGTAGCCCAGGATGTCCTCGTTCGCGTAGCGCGCACCGGCGCGCGAGTCGTTGTCGGCCATGCGCCGACTTTGACATCTTTCGCGTCCGCGCATCGGCGCATCGGCGCGTCAGCGCGCTTCGAACGGCGCGAACGCGGCGTCGACCTTGCCGTAGAGGCGGCGCAGCTGCGCGAGCCCCCAGTCGAAGCGCACGACTTGCTCGGCGATCGCCGCCGACACCGGCCCTTCGGTGCTGGTCACGGTCCACGCCGCGCGGACGCCCGCGCCGAGCTCGAGCGCGTCGCGCGCGCGGCCGGCGAGCGCCGCGACGATCGCCCAGCGCTCGGGGCCCGCGACGTCGAGCGAGCGGCCCCACGCGAGCGTCGCGATCCGGCGCGCGCCGAGCGCGTGATCGACCGCGCCCCACGCCGCGTCCCAGCTCGCCAGCGACGCGGCCAGCGCGCGCGCGGCGTCGGCGGGCGCGCCGTCGAGCATCCCGGCGACCTCGCCGAGCGCGTCGCGCAGCTCGTCCTCCGCGGCGCCGCCCGACCAGCGCGTCTCGCCCGCGCGCCGCGCGATCAGCGCCGGCACGTCGAGGACCCCGGCCATCGCGACGTGCACGCGCCGCGCGCGATCGCGGAGCCCCGCCGGATCCGCGACCGTCTTCGCGACCGACAGCACGCCCGCTTGATACGCCGTGTACGCCGGCACCAGCGCGGCGCTCGCGTTGGCGGCGGCGGTCGCGAGCGGGCCCAGCTTGTCGAGCTTCGGCGACGGCGACTCCTTCGCGCGCGGCGCGAGCTCGGCGGCGCACCCGACCAGCGATTCGGCCAACCGCTCCGCGTCGCTGACGCCGAGCGGGCGCGCGATCACGTCGATCTCCGCGGCGGCATGCCAGCACGCGTTCCACGCGGTCGCGATGCCGCCGAAGCGCGCGCCCAGCGTCTTTTCGGCCTCGCTCGATCCGGGCGGCACCTCGGCCGCCACGACGAACGCCGGCTCCCACGCCGCGAGGATCAGCTCGCGCTCGTCGTCGGCGGCGATCGCCGCGTCCAACCAGCCGCGCGCGCCGGGCGCGAGCTCGCCGAACCGGCGAGCCATCGCGTCGTCACCACCGAGCTGCCCCACGATCGAGATCGTCATGGAGCGGTTCTACACCCGATCAGCCCGTGGCCTGGCCCTGGCCCTGGCCGACGTGCAGGTGATCGTCGCGATGACCGGGCTCGCGCGCGTGCTCGCCGTACTGGGTCGGATCCTGATCGTAGGCGTCCTGGCCGGGCGCCGCCGCGTGGCCGTGATCGCGCGCGGTGTGCCCCGCGGGCGCGGTCGGCTGCACGATCGCGGTGCCCTGCTGCTCGCTCGGCGCGGCCGGCGTGCCGGGGTGCGCGCCCGCGAGCTGGACGCCGAGGCGGTGCAGCAGCTCCGGCCCCATGTTGCCCTGCTGCAGCTGGTTGCGGACGAAGCCCTCCCAGTGGTTGCGGATGTCGGCCGGGTGCGCGAACCACTCGTCGACGATCTGGTCGATGCGCGGATCGAGGTGCGCGGCCGAGTTCGCCCACGGGTACTCCTGCGGCCCACCGTTGGCGCCCGCGCGGAAGTTCGAGCCGTCCGGCGAGCCTCCGGCGCGCGCCGCCGCGGCGACATCGTTCCAGCCGGCGTTGACGACGTTACCCACCGCGTAGGTCGCGGCCTGCGCCATGCCCTCGGCGATCGGCGCGAGCCACGCGCCGACGTGGACGTGGCCGTGATCCCCGTCCGCGTGATCGTGCTCTTCCTGGTGCGACTGCGGCCCGGCGTCCGGCGCGTGATCGGTCGCGCCTTCGCTGAGCTCGTCGTGGTCCTTCGCGATCTCGGTGTGGCTCGGCGGCTGGTACGTGCGCGGCGCGATGCCGTTGTTCGGCTCGAGCCGACCGTTCGGGTCGCGGTGGTACATGTCGCCGACGCCGCCGAGCGTGCGCGCGACGAAGTTGCGGAGGCCGCCGCCCGCGCCCGCCGTGCGCTGGTTCGACACGTTGGTCGCCGCGCGCACCGACGAGATGACCTTGTTGATCTTCTCGACGCCCTTGTCGATGATCCGGTTCCACATCACGCCGAAGGTGCGCTCGAGCAGCCTGAGGAAGTCGTCCTTGAGCGTGAGGAGGTGCGCCGCGATGCGATCGCCGTAGACCGGGATGTGGCGCGACGCATCGACCAGCCACTGGAACGGGTTGACGTTGTTGTAGACCCACTCGTAGCCGGTGCGGAGCAGGTGCGACTGATCGCGCACCGAGGCGCTGAGGCGGTGCATGCCGCTGACGACGTTGCGGACGCCCTCGGCCGCCTGACCGGTCGCGCCCTCGACGCTGCCGGCGGCGTTGTTCGCCGCATTGGTGACCGCGTGCTGCTGATCCGAGAAGTAGTCGGCGTCGCCGCCGAACGCGGAGTTGATCCGGTTGAGCACGCCGAAGCCGCCCGACGCGACGCGGCCGCCGAAGCGGGTCGCGGTGCCGGCGGCGTGGCCGGCGCCCTCGACGATGTTCGCCGCCGTCGGCGCGATCGTCTCGATCGCGGGGATCGCGCCGTCGATGAGGCCGGCGAGGCGTCCGCCGATGCCGTTGAACTCGGTCGGTGAGTCGCCGCGCTCGATGTAGTCGAGGGTCGCGGCGATCAGCTCGCTCGGCTCGCGGCTGTCGCGCTTGAACGGGTTGTACTGCTTCCAGCGATCCGACACCTCTTCGAGCACCGACGCGATCGTGTCGGTCAAGTTGAAGCTGCCGGTGGTCAGCACCTCGCGCCCGTTGTTCTCGAGGTTCGCGGACATCGCCGTGTTGCCGTCGGCGCCGAGCCCGTGCATGCCGGTGTTGAGCACCTGGTTGTGCGTCTGCTGCAGGCCGATCGACTGCATGACCGCGTGACCGGCGGCATCGTGCTCGCCGGTCGCGACCTGCACGTTGCCTTCGCGGAGCAGGATGTTGATCGCGATCTCGGAGAAGTTCGAGTGCGCGTAGAAGTCCTGGAGGATGTGCACCGCGCTCGAGAACAGGCGCGGGCCGCGGCCGTCGTTGCCGATGCGGCCGATGCGCATCGCGTTCTTGAGCTGGACCTTGAGCAGCTCCTTGCTGGTGTTGACGTAGACCGGGATGCCGGTCTCGTCGACCTGGTACGCCGCGTTGGTCTCACCGGGCCGGAAGTGGTGGCCGGCGGCCGCGAGGCGACGCTGCGTCTCCGCGTACCGCGGATCGACGTCGGCCCACGCCTGCGCGCCGTTGTCGCCGGCGGCGGCGGGGTTGGTCTGCTGGCCGTCGGCTTGGTGCTGATCGGCGTCGAGCTGACCGACCTGCTGCATCGGCCCTTGGTTGTACGCGCCGTCGGCGCGCAGGTCGGTCGGGTTGTCGATGTGCTCGACCGGATCGTAGCCGCCGAACTCGCCGAGGTTGATCGTGCGCCCGAAATCCTTGATCGCGAGGATGTTCAGGATCGGCATGATCGGCTCGATCAGGTGGAGCTTCTGGGTGGTCGGGATGCGGACCTGCGAGAGGTCGCGCTCCCAGTTGCCCATGCGGCCTTGCCGCGCTTGCTGATCGTTCAGCCCCATGCCTCGCAGCGCCTGCTCGGTCATGAACGCGTGGCCACCGTCGGACGCCTGCCCCGAGCCCTGCTTGAAGTAGCGGATGCGGCCCGGGCCCTTGGTCGGCGAGTACGTGCCGCCGGCGAGCGCGGTCGACGCCGCGGCGCTGGCGTCGGCTTCGGCGGGATCGTTGTCGGCGCCTTCCTCGATCGAGTGCTGCGCGCCGGCGTCGGACTGCAGCGCCTTGACCGCGCCGCCCTCCTGCACCGTGTGAGCAACCTCGTGCGAGAGCACGAACGCGCCGTGATCGGTGTCGGGCTGGTACTTGCCCGAGCCGAAGAAGATGTCGTTGCCGTAGGTGAACGCCTCGGCGCCGGCCTTGTCGGCGGCCTTGTTCGCGCTCGCGTCGTTGTGCACGCGCACGTCGCCGAGGCTGGCGCCGAAGGAGCCGCCGAGGTGCGACGCGACGTCGCCGCGAAGCGGCGCGCCCGAGCCCTTGCTCGCGATCGCCTGCGCGGGACCTTCGCCGAGGGTCTGCTTGCCCGGAGCTGCGCCACCACCGCCGCCGGCGGCGGGAGAAGCGGCAGGTGACGAAGCGTTCCCAGAAGCGATGTCGTTGCTCATGCGATGGCCCTCCGACGCGAGACGTGCGGTCTCCATACTACGCGGATCGAAGGGGATTTCTCCCCGCCGCTACCGCTCGTCGTCGACTTCGCTGCGAAAAGGACCGGCAGCCGCCATCTCGTTGATCTCGCGCGCGATCGCGTGGGCCTCGCGCCGGCAGAAGTCGTCGATCGCGGCGGCGAGGCCCGGGTGACGCATCCAGTGCGCGCTGTAGGTCGGCGACGGCAGGAAGCCGCGCAAGAGCTTGTGCTCGCCCTGCGCGCCGGCCTCGAACAAGGTCGTGCCGCGCGCGAGGCAGCGATCGATGCCCGCGTAGTACGCGGTCTCGAAGTGGAGGAGCTCGACGTGTTGGTCGGCGCCCCAGTAGCGACCGTACAGCCCGTGCGGCGTCTCGAAGAAGATCGCGCCCGCGATGCGCGCGCCCGACTTGGTGCGCACCTCGGCGATCTGCGTCTCGTCGGGCAGGCGCTTGGCGACCTCGTGGAAGAAGCCGGGCCGCAGGTAATCGCTGCCGCCGTGCGCGTCGACCGTCGATCGATACCAGCGATCGAGATCGTCGAGTAGATCGACCGGCGCGTCGCCGCCGCGGATCCACGCGACCGGATCGCACGCCGCGTGCACGCGCTCGCGCTCCTTGCGCAGCTGCTTGCGCTTGCGCGACTTGAGCGCCGCCGTGAAGTCGTCCCAGGTCTTCCAGCCGTGCGGGTTGCGCCAGTGGTACTGGAAGCTCGCGCGCGGCGTGAAGCCCAACAGTGTCAGGGAATCCTGCTCTTCCTTCGTCGTGAACAGCCAGTGGATCGACGAGCACTCGGCCTCGTCGGCGAGCGCGCGCACGCCGGCGACCAGCATCTTCGTGACGTGCGCGCGATCGGCGTCGCGCGCGATCAAGAGGCGCGCGCCGGTCGCGGGCGTCATCGGCGCCGCGACCACCAGCTTCGGGTAGTAGTCCACGCCCGCGCGCGACGCCGCGTTGGCCCAGCCGAAGTCGAAGATGTACTCGCCGTACGAGTGCTGCTTCACGAACGCCGCGACCGCGCCGACCAGCCGATCGCCGTCGTACGCGCCGAGGTAGACCGGCGTCCACCCGCTGCGCCCGCCGATCGAGCGCGACGCCTCGAGCGCCGCAAGGAAGCCGTGACGCAGGAACGGCGACGGCCCGTGATCGAGCGAATCCCATGCATCCGCGGCGATTTCGGTGATGCGGCCGTGCGCGCGGATCGTGCTATGCATCGCCCATGGCTCTCACGCCCGAGCTGCGCGCAAAGATCGAAACGCTGATCAAGTCCGACGACGTCGTGCTCTTCATGAAGGGCACGAAGAGCTTCCCGCAATGCGGGTTCTCCGCGTCCGTCGTGAACATCCTCAACACCTTGATCCCGAAGTACACGACGGTCAACGTCTTGTCGGATCCGGACGTTCGCCAAGGCATCAAGGAGTACTCGGACTGGCCGACGATCCCGCAGCTCTACGTCAAGGGCGAGCTGGTCGGCGGCAGCGACATCGTCAAGTCGCTGCACGAGTCGGGCGAGCTCGCCGGCAAGCTCGGCGCGAAGCTCGAGCCGCTGACCGCTCCGAAGATCACGGTGACGCCGAAGGCGCTCGAGGTCCTGAAGGGCGCGCTCGGCGACGCCGATCCCGGCTCGGTGATCCACGTGTCGGTCGACGGCAGCTGGGAGCACGGCCTCGACATCGGTCCGCCCGAGAAGACGTCGGCGTCGTTCGAGCAGGGCGGCGTCGCGTTCCAGATCGATCGCGGATCGGCGGGGCGCGCGGCGGGCCTCGTGATCGACTTCGTCGAGGGTCCGGGCGGCGGCGGCTTCAAGATGGACAACCCGAACCGCCCGCCGTCGGTGCGCGAGGTCTCGGCCAAGGAGCTGTCGCAGCTGCTCGCGAGCGGCGCCGTCAAGGAGCTCTTCGACGTGCGCTCGCCGGCCGAGCGCGAGCGCGCGAAGATCGAAGGCTCGAGGCTGTTCGACGACGCGGCGATCGCGTACCTCGAGGGCCTCTCGAAGGACACGCCGATCGCGTTCCACTGCCATCACGGCGGACGCAGCCGCAACGCCGCGGCGCACTTCCTCGGCAAGGGCTTCAAGACGGTCTACAACCTGGCGGGCGGCATCGACGCCTGGTCGAAGGACGTCGACCCCAAGGTTCCCAAGTACTAGACTCACGACGTGAGTCGATTCGTCGACATCCCCGCTGCGAGGCCGCGCGTCGGATCGGTCGTCACGTGGGCGGGGACGTTGGGCATCGCGCAGGCCGGGCTCTTGTGCGCGGTCGCGAACGCGAGCGTGAGCACCTTCGCGGTGCTCGCGATCGTCTTGTCGATCGTCGCGTGCGTGGTCGTCGCGACCGCGTGGTTCGTGCGCTTCGCGGTGCCGGTCGCGCCCCGCGCGCTGCGGCTGCTGGTCCCGATCCTGTTCTACGGCGCGACCGTGATCGCGGCGCCGCAGGCGCGCGCGCTGATCGCGATGACCTTGCTCGCGCCGGCGATCGCGTGGGCCGCGTGGCTTCCCCGCGTTTCGATCCTAGGCGTCGCCTTCGGCGTGGGGCTGCCCCGCGGCGCCACCCCAGCTCGCTGTCGCTCGCCGGAGACCCCGGCGAGCGCTGCCCCTTCGCCGTCGGCGCCGCGGTGCGTACCGCGCTGCTAGCGGCGCTCGCGATCGCGGCCTGCGGTGACGATCGGATCGCGATCGTGCCCGACGCCGCGCCGATCGCGCCGACCCACGACGATCACCGCGACATCCTCTCGACCGATCTGGTCGTCGATCTGCAGGCGATGACCGGGACCGCGACGATCACGATCGCCGGCTCGCCGTCGACGGGCGCGACCTTCGAGATCGGCGATCTCGAGCTCGACGGCGTGACGATGAACGGCGCGCCGCTCCTCTACACCGATCGCGGCGATCGCGTCGACATCGGCGTGCCGGCGTCGAGCGGGCCGATCGCGATCACGATCGCGTACCGCTGGCACTACTGGCCGGATCAAGAGGGCGCGTCCGCCGCGGGCTGGACGCTGGTGTGGCCGTACTGGTGCGGCCACCTGTTCCCGTGTCACTCCGCGCCCGACGACGGCACGACCTTCACGCTCGCGCTCGAGCACGCGCCGCCCGATCAGGTCGCGGTGTATCCGCGATCGATCGCGAGCGCGGCGCCGTCGTATCAGATCGCGTGGGCGATCGGCGCCTACGACGAGCTCGATCTCGGCACGACCTCCGCGGGCACGCACCTCCACGTCTGGTACACGACCAAGCACGCGACCGCCGCCGCGGTCGGCACGGCGCACCTGCGCGACGCGTTCGATTGGTTCGAGCAGACGCTCGGCCCCTACCCGTTCGGCGACGACGTCGGCTCCGTCGAGGTCGCGTGGGGCGCGGGCGCGTTCGGCGGCATGGAGCACCACCCGTACTGGCACATCGGCGCGCCCGCGATCGGCGACGACGTCACGCACGTCCACGAGGCGGCGCACGGCTGGTTCGGCGACGGCGTGCGCATCGCGTGCTGGGAGGACTTCGTGCTCTCCGAAGGCACGGTGACCTATCTCGCCGCGCGCGCGATCGGCGTCTTCGACGCGACGCGGGGCGATCAAGTCTGGCAGCGCTACGCGGGCCAGCTCGCCGCGATCCGCGCCGATCAACCGGTGTGGCCCGACGGCTGCGATACCCACGACATCCTCGCGACCAAGCTGTTCTCGCAGGCGCCGTACCTGCGCGGCGCG
Source organism: Kofleriaceae bacterium (assembly GCA_035493675.1). Taxonomy (GTDB): domain Bacteria; phylum Myxococcota_A; class Polyangia; order Haliangiales; family Haliangiaceae; genus JAIOQA01. The sequence goes on from DATJIA010000408.1 coordinate 7,900, forward strand.
TTCTTCTATCGCGGCGTCGCGCTCAAGGTCGGCGACGCCGCGCTCGATCACGCGCTCGCGGCCTTCTACCAGCGCTATCGCGGCCAGGCCGCGCGCATGCAGGACATGCTCGACGTGATCCGCACCGACACCGGCTACGACCCGACCGCGTGCGCGCAGATGTGGCTCAAGGATGCGTCGTCGGTGCCGGCGCCGGGGCCGTGCCCGTAGGCGCCGTCGCCGGAGTCGGAAGGTCGCCGACGCGCGCGCCCTCGAGCCGCTTCCCGCCCATGAAGAGCACCAGCCCGCGCGCGTGCGCCTCGCCGGGCTCCACGTCGAACGCCATCGGCGCCTGGATCTCCTCGATGAAGAACTCGGTCGCGCTGAGCGGCAAGAGCCGCGTCGGCGCCTGGCCCTGCTGCGTCAGGTACACGCGCTTGCCGCGCACCTCGACGTTGGCCTCGGCGTCGCCGACGCGATAGCGGCCGGTCAGCGCCGCGAACTGCGCCGGATCGGGGAACGCGATCGGCGGCGGCGCCTTGCCGTCGAGGACCTGCATCAGCGCGCCGCCCAGGCGATCGACGAGCGAGGTCGAGGTCGACGCCAGCACGACCACGCCGAAGCGCTTCGCCGGATCGAACACGACGAACCCGTGATAGCCGCCGCTCGCGCCGTTGTGCCAGAGGCGGCCGTCCTTCTCGATCCACCAGCCGAGGCCGAGCGAGCGCGGATCGGCGGCGATGCGGATCTCCTGCGACGCGCGCAGGCGATCGGCGAGCGGGCCCTTGCCGCCGTGCGCGGCGTCGATCTCCGCGCGGAGCAGCGCGACCATGTCGCGCGCGGTCGAGTGCAGGCCCGCCGCGCCCATGAGCGCGTCGAGGTGCCACGCCGACACCGCGACCAGATCCTCGTTGTGGCCCGGCGCGAAGCGCTGCTCGTCCTGCGCCGGCACGTCGGTGCGCGTGTCGGCGAGCCCGAGCGGCTTCGCGATCCGATCGACGACCATCTCCGCGTAGGTCGTGCGCACGTTGCGCGCGAGCGAGAAGCCGAGCAGGCCGACGCCCCACGCCGAGTAGTTGACGATCGTGCCGGGCACCGCCTCGAGCCGCCCGGTGACGAGATCTTCGTAGAGGCGATCGGCGTTGTAGCCGGCGTACGGATCGGCGTCGAACTGGCGCAGCGCGAGCGAGCGCGGCATCGACGGCAACCCCGAGCGATGGGTCGCGAGCATCTCGAGCGTGATCTTCTGATCCTCGGCGGTCGGGACGGTCACGCCGAGCGGCATCATCTGCGAGACCGGCGTGTCGTACTCGACCTCCTTGCGCGCGACCGAGTCGACCAGCAAGAGCGACGTGAAGATCTGCGTCAGCGATCCGAGCTCGAAGATCGTGCGGCCGTCGGCGCCGCCGAAGCCGTAGATCTCGGTGCGATCGCCGTCGACGACGCCGACGACGACGCTGTTCACGATCTCGGCGTCGAGGTACGGCTGGACCTGCGCGGCGATCGCGTCGGCGTGCGGTCCGGTCGGATCGGGCGCGGGTGGCTGCACGACCGGCGTGACGGCGGCGGCGTGACCACATCCGACCAGCGCGAGGAGAGCGAGGCAACGGGACATCGCGCGCACTATAATGAAGAAGATGGGCGCGGTCGCTCCGATCGTCGGCGGACACGACGCGGTGAGCGGCGCGTGGCCGGACGCGGTCGCGGTCTACGCCAACGGCGAGCTGACCTGCGCGGGCGTGCTGATCGCGCCCGACGTCGTCGTCACCGCGGGCCACTGCTGCGGGATCGCCGGATCGAAGCTCGATCCGCCGCCGGATCACGTGATCATCGGCGCGCGGCAGCTGTCGGCGCCCGCCGACGGCGAGACGATCGACGTGCGGACCGCGATCCCGCACCCGTCGCACACGACCGATCTCGACGTCGGCCTCTTGATGCTGGCGTCGCCGTCGACCAAGCCGCCGCGCGCGCTCGCCACCGGCTGGGCCGCGGCCGAGGCGCACGACGGCGCGACCGCGACGATCGCGGGCTGGGGCGCGACGATGTCGGGCGCGTCGACGGGCTCCGACATCCTGCAGGAAGCGGACGTGCCGATCGTCGAAGGATCGTGCACGTCGGTCGCGCTCGGCTGCCGCGCGGTGCTCATGCCCGGCGGCGAGCTGCGCGCGGGCGGCGGCGGCGTCGACACGTGCGTCGGCGACTCGGGCGGGCCGCTCTACGTGCACGCGCCGTACGGGACGTTCCTCGCCGCCACCACGTACGCCGGCTACGTGACCTCGGGCGCGACCTGCGGCGACGGCGGCATCTACGAGCGCGCGGATGCGTTCATCACCTGGGCCGAACAAGCCTCAGGTCGCACGTTCGCGCGCGCCGCCGGGCCGACCGCAGCTCCGATCGAGGTGATCGTGGGCGCGCGCGGCACGTCGGCGATCGTCGTGAACGATCCGATCGCGACCGCGGCGCACACCTTCGAGCTCGCGACGCCGCCGGCGAAGGGCGCCGCCACCGTCGACGATTCCGGCCTCGTGACCTACGACGCGCGCGATCCGGGGACGGACACGATCGTCGTCCGCGTGCACGACGCGGCGACGCCCGCGCGCGCCGCGCAGGTCTCGATCGACGTCACGGTCGGACCGGGCGGATGTTGCGACGCCCGCGGCGGGCGCGGGTCGCTCCTCCCGATCGCGGTCGTCGCGCTCGCGCTGCGCCGTCGTCGCAGGTAGATTGCACGCATGTCCGGATCGACGTGGATGCGCTGCAGCGCGTGCAAGCGCGACATCGCCTTCGGCGCCGTGCACTGGGTGTGCAGCGTCTCGACGTGCAACCGCGCGCGCACGCGCCTGGTGTTCTGCAGCGTCGCGTGTTGGGACAGCCACGTCGCGATGCTGCGCCACCGCGACGCGTGGGCGGTCGAGGCGAAGGCGCCGACCGCCGAGGCGTGGGCCGCCGAAGAGGCCGCGCGCGAGGAGGAGTCCGAGCGGGAGGAGACCAAGCCGCAGTTCCCGCCGCCCGGGCCGACGCCGGCGCCGCGCCGCGTGGTCGAGCCGCCGCCGGCGCGCACCGCGATGGGGACGTCGTCGGAGCTCGCCGAGGCGGAGCGCGACATCCTGATCGTCGTGTCGAAGATGAAGAAGTACATCAAGGATCGGAGCGGCATGAACACGAGCGACGCGGTCGCCGAGGCGCTCTCCGATTGCGTGCGCGCGGTCTGCGACGACGCGATCCGCGCCGCGGCGCAGGACGGCCGCAAGACGGTGCTCGATCGCGACGTACCGAAGCCGGTGCGGCGTTGACCTCTTCGTCGAACGCGCAGTGGCGGCTCGCCGCGCGCCCGGTCGGCGCACCGAAGCCCTCGGACTGGTCGTTCGTCGAAGAGCCGGCCGCCTCCCCCGCCGACGGACAATTCGTCGTCGAGAATCTCTTCCTGTCGCTCGATCCCGCGATGCGCGGCTGGCTCGGCGAGGCCAAGTCGTACATGCCGCCGGTCGCGGTCGGCGACGTCATGCGCGCGGTCGGCGCCGGGCGCGTGATCGAATCGCGCAACGCCGCGTTCCCGGTCGGCGCGCACGTCACCGGCGTGTTCGGCGTGCAGCGCCTTGCTGTTTCGGATGGGCGCGGCGCTTCGATCGTCGATCCGTCGCTCGCGCCGCTGCCGGTCTGGCTCGGCGCGCTCGGGCTCCCCGGGCTCACCGCGTACTTCGGCCTGTTCGACGTCGGTCGCATGGCGGCCGGCGAGTGCGTCGTGGTCTCCGGCGCCGCCGGCGCGGTCGGCTCGGTCGTCGGTCAGATCGCGAAGGCGCGGGGCGCGCGCGTGGTCGGCATCGCCGGCGGCGCCGCGAAGTGCGCCTGGCTGCGCGAGCTCGGCTTCGACGCGACGATCGACTACAAGGCGCCGGGCGTGAAGCTCAAGCACGCGCTGCGCGAAGCCTGCCCCGAGGGCATCGACGTCTACTTCGACAACGTCGGCGGCGACACGCTCGACGCCGCGCTCGCCGTCCTCGCCCGCCACGCCCGCGTGATCGTCTGCGGCGCGATCTCGCAATACAACAACGCCGGCCCCATCCGCGGCCCCGCGAACTACCTGTCGCTGCTCGTCAACCGCGCCTCGATGACCGGCTTCGTCGTCCTCGACTACGCCGCCCGCTACGCCGAGGGCATCGCCGCCCTCGCGGGCTGGTACGCGAGCGGTGCGTTGAAGACGCGCGAGACGACGATCACCGGCCTCTCCGAGTTCCCGCGCGCCCTCGACGCGCTCTTCGCCGGCGAGAACATCGGGAAGATGATCCTCGCGCTCTGATCACCGCCTCCGAAACCGAAGAATCTTAAAAGGCGGCGGCGCGGAGCCTCGTGATCACACGAACGCCGGCGCCCAACTTCGGATCGGCGTCTGGATCGCCGCCTGAGCGCGTTCCTCGACCATTCAACCCGAAAAATCTCGAAAGGCCGGCGGCGCGGAGCCTCGTGATCGCACGAACGTCGGCGGCCGCGCCGAAGTTGGCGGGCGGGAAGTGAACCCCGACTGCACGCTCCGCTCACGGATCACGGATCGAGCGTACGTCTGCCAGGGATTGCCACCACTCAGCCTAGCCAATCCGCCCGATTAAAGTATCATTGCCCTAATCGTGACGAGGCGACGCCAAAGGTCGGCGTGGAACAAGCGGCGGAAGGGTCAGCTCGAGATCGATCTGCGCCCGCGCAGCAAGCGCGGCGCGTTGCGCAAGAAGCGCGGTCGGCCCGTAACGGGCAAGCGCAGAGATCCGCGGCATCGCACGCGGCCCGAGCACGATCCGCGGCAGCCGGTCCACATCGTCCTGCGCGTCACGCGCGAGGTGTCGAGCCTGCGCACGCGGCTCGCGTATCGCGCGATCCGGCGCGCGGTCGATCGATGCCGCGCGCGCACCGACTTCCGAGTCGCGCACATGAGCATCCAGTCGAACCACGTGCACTTGCTCGTCGAGGCTGACAGCAAGCTCGCGCTCAGCCGCGGCATGCAGGGCTTCGCGGTCAGCGCAGCCAAGCGGCTCAACCGCGAGCTGCGCCGCGCGCGCGGTGATGTGTTCGCGTTCCGCTATCACGCGACCGCGCTCGCGACGCCGACGCAGGTGCGCAACGCAGTCAGCTACATCGTCAACAACTGGCGCCACCACCGCTGCGACCGACACGTCGCGTGGCGCACCGATCCGTACTCGAGCGCGCACGCGATCGCGGACTGGGACGTGCCGAGGCACCCCGACCAGCTCCCGGTGGTGAGTCCGCAGACGTGGCTCCTCACCCAAGGCTACAAGCGCGCCGA
>DATJIA010000409.1:0-7809 GCA_035493675.1 Kofleriaceae bacterium
ATCGGGGGTTCGACGGAGGTGCGGGGTCGGATCTCCTCGGACGACGGACGGCGGACGACGGATGACGGCCTCGGCGCGGGCTCGCCGTTCCAGATCGGCGCGCCCAGCTCGGCGCCGGCGACCATCGGGCCGTTGAAGCGATACGGCCGCGCGCGGACGGCGCACCCCGCGACGAGGATCGTCGCGAAGATCGCCGAGACGCGCAGGGCCCGCACGGCTCGACGCTAAGCCGCCCACACCGCGTGGGCGACTTTTCAGTCACTCCGGGCCGAAGCCCGAAGCCCGAAGCCCGAAGCCCGATCTCGTGGTACGAGACTCCCCGTGACGCGCTACGAGTGGTTCCGCAAGCGGCTCGCGCCGGTCGCGTTGATCGTGGCGCTCGCCGTGCTCGCGCAGCAGACCTGCGATCGCAAGCAGGCGGCGAGCGAGCAGATCGAGCTGCGCTTCGGCACCCACGCCGACGAGGTCCAGCACGTGCGCGCGGACGTGCTCGTCGGTGACACGCCGGTGGCGCACGTCGAGCGCGATCTCGTCGCCGATCCGAGCACGCCGGTGCGCTTCCCCGCGGTCGTCGACGGCGAGCGCGCGACGATCATGATCGACATGACGACCACGCGCGGGCCGCGCCGCGTGACGCGCACGCTGACGCCCGGCGACGTCGTGATCGTCGACGTCGGCAGCGACCTCGATAAGTAGTTATCGAACGAGGCGCACGATCGTCTCGACCTGCGGCGTGCCGGGCATGAGGTCGAAGGGCTCCACCGTGTCGATGCTCCAGCCGGCCTCGACGAGCACGCGCAGATCCTTGCCGAGCGAATCCGGCCCGCAGCTCACATAGATGATGGTCGGCGCGCCGAGCGCCGCGACCGCGGCGCGCGCGGAGCCGAGCCCGCGGCGCGGCGGGTTGACGACCAGCACGTCGGGGCGCTCGCGCTTGATCGCCGCCGCGTCGCCGGCGGTCGCGGTCACGCGATCGGCGAGGCCCGCGCGCGCGGCCGCGCGGGTGAGCGCGCGCACCGCCGCCGGATCGATCTCGACCGCGTGCACGCTCGCGCCCGCGCGCGCGAGCGCGAAGGTGATCCCGCCGAGCCCCGCGTACAGGTCGATCGCACGCACGCCGGGCGCGGCGTTCGCGAGCGCCGCGACGCGGTCGTACATCGCCTGCGCCTGCACGCGATTGACCTGCAGGAACTCGCCGGCGCCGACGTCGACCTCCACGCCGCTCACGTGCTCGGACAGATGCTCGGGCCCGAGCGCGAGCACGAGCTGGGCGTCGTGCGGCAGGATCGCGCCGTCGGTGCGCGCGTTCTCCCACGCGACGACCGAGCGCACCGCGGGGTGGCGCGCGACCGCGTTCGCGACCTGCTCGAGGTGCGCGGGCGCGGCGCCCGGCGCGACCACGAGCGCGACCAGCGTGTCGCCCGCCGCGTTCGCGCGGATCACGACGTAGCGCAGCTCGCCGGTGCGCGTCGTCTCGTCGTACGGCTCGAGCGCGGCGGCGAGCGCGGCGCCGCGCACCCACGCGGCGACCTCGTCGATCACCGGCGCGACGACGCGACATCCGATCGTGTCGACCACCGCGTGCGTGCGCGGCGCGAACGCGCCCAGCACGAGCCGGCCGCCGTCCTTGGCGGCGACGTACTTGCCCTTGTTGCGGTAGCCGAGCTCGTCGGGCGACGGCACGATCGGCGCGACCGCGACGCCGCGCGGTCCGGTCGCGAGCTCGCCGAGCCCCGCGATCACGCGCGCGCGCTTCGCCTCGAGCTGCGCGGGGTAGGCGAGGTGCTGCCACACGCAGCCGCCACATCGTCCGAAACCCGGACAAGGCGGCACGACCCGATCCGGCGACGCCCGCCCGATCCGCCGCAGCACGCGGCCCCACGCCTCGGGCCGGTGCGGGCTCTGGTGCTCGAGCGCGACCTCGGCCTCCTCGCCGGGCAGGAGGTCGGCGGCGTGCACGATCAGGCCGTCGGCCTTGCCGACGCCGCAGCCGGCCTCGTCGAGGGACTCGGCCTGCACCTGACAACGGTTGCGCTCCATCGCGGGTTCGGGCATTGGTACCACGTCGTGCACAAAAGCCCGCTCGCCCTGAGCCCCGCCGAAGGGATCACGGTCGTCGCCCTGTCGGGCGGCGTCGACAGCGCCACCGCGGCGGCGATGCTCGTCGAGCGCGGCGAGCGCGTCGTCGGCATGACGATGCGGCTCTACGACGCGCGCGGCACGGTCGCCGCGGCGGGGCGCTGCTGCGGGCCGCGCGACGTCGACGACGCCCGCGCGGTGTGCCGCCACCTCGGCATCCCGTTCTACGTCGTCGATCTCGAGGGTGAGTTCGCGCGCGCGGTGATCGACGACTTCGTCGAGGCCTACCTCGACGGCGAGACGCCGAACCCGTGCGTGCGCTGCAACCAGCACATCAAGTTCACGCCGCTGCTCGAGCGCGCGCGCGCGATCGGCGCCGACACGATCGCGACCGGCCACTACGCGAAGATCGAGGACGGCGCGCTCCGGCGCGGCGCGGACGCGTCGAAGGATCAGTCGTACTTCCTGTTCTCGATGCCGCCCGAGGCGCTCGGCGCGGTGCGCTTCCCGCTCGGCGGGCTCGCCAAGGACGAGGTGCGCGCGCGCGCGGCGGCGGCGGGCTTGCCGAACGCGGCGAAGGCCGAGTCGCAGGAGATCTGCTTCGTGCCCGACGGCGACTACGCGGGCTTCGTGTCGGCGCAGGCGCTCGTGCGCGGGCGCGCGCTCCCTGGTGCAGGCGAGCTCGTGGATGACCGCGGCGCGGTGATCGGCAAGCACGACGGCGTGCATCGGTTCACGGTCGGACAGCACCGCGGGCTCGGCGCGCACGCGACGAAGGGCGGCGAGAAGATGTTCGTCACCGCGATCGATCCGTCGATGGGGCGCGTGACGATCGGTCCGCGCGACGCCGCGGAGCGACGCGCGCTCGTCGTGAAGGACGCGCGCTGGCTCGCGCCCGCGCCCGCGTCGCCGATCGCGTGTCGCGTGCAGGTGCGCCACCGCGGCGTCGCGCACGTCGCGACGATCACGCCGCGCGGCGGCGGCACGGTCGACGTCGCGCTCGACGACGCGGTGATCGCCGCGCCGGGACAGGCCGCCGTCTTCTACGACGACGATCGTGTCCTCGGCGGCGGCTGGATCGCGCGCTGACGCGCGTCGATGTGCGCAGATCGCCGGCAGGTGACGGAGACCGCCGGCAACGCCGACGTCGCACAGCGCAACGACTCGCCGGGATCACTTCGCGGTCGTCGCGACGACATCGAGGAAACGCGACAACAGCTCGGTCGGCGGCTCCGTGCGCCGCACGAGCACGAGCTCGCTGGTCGCGGCCGGCGTCAACGCGCGGAACACGACGCCGGGCAGGCGCATCGCGCGCACCGCGCCCGGCACGAGCGTCACGCCGATGCCCGCGGCGACGAGCGACAGCGCGGGCGCGAGCTCGATCGCCTCTTGCGCGATGTGCGGCTCGAAGCCGGCGCGCCGGCACAGATCGATCGCGACGTCGGCCCAGCTCGGGCGCGGCCGCACCGGGAACAGGACGAACGGCTCGCGCTCGAGATCGCGCACGCGCAAGACGCGGAGCGCGGCGAGCGCGTGGTTGCGGGGCAGGGCGACGACGATCGGCTCCTTGCGCACGACGGTCCCCGACAGCCCCGGCTCGATCGCCGGCGGTCGCCGCACGAAGCCGACGTCGAGCGTGCCGGCGGCGAGCGCGCGCGATTGCTCCGCGGAGCTGAGCTCGGCGAGCGCGAGCTCGACGTCGGGCGCGCGCTTGCGGAACGCGCGGATGATCGACGGCAAGAGCTGGTACGACACCGACGCGACGTAGCCGATCGCGAGCCGTCCGACCTCGCCGCGCGCGGCGCGCCGCGCGACGTCGATCGCGCGCTCGGCCGAGGCGAGCGTGCGGCGCGCCTCGGCGATGAAGGCCTTGCCGGCGTCGGTCAACGCGACCTTCTTGTGCGAGCGGTCGAAGATCTTGGCGCCGAGCTCGTCCTCGAGATCCTTGATCTGCATCGACAGCGGCGGCTGCGCGATGTGCAGGCGCCGGGCGGCGCGCGCGAAGTGCAGCTCGTCGGCGATCGCGACCGCGTAGCGTAGGTGGCGGAGCTCCATCGATATACAGAATATATCAATCGAGTACGAACGATATATTGGACGTCTCGATGGCACGGGCCCCATGCTGGTCCGCATATGGACGTCCCGTCCGAGCGAGGCCTCTCGAGAGCCGGCACGACCGCGGTCGCGGTCGCGGGCTTCTCGACCTTCCTCGGGCTCTACGCGACCCAGCCGCTGCTCGGTCACTTCGAGGCCGCGTTCCACGCGTCGAAGGCGCAGGTCGGGCTGACCGTGAGCGCGTCGACCTTGGCGGTCGCGCTGTTCGCGCCGCTGGTCGGCCTGGTCGCGGATCGCACCGGCCGACGCCGCGTGATCATCGGATCGCTCGCGCTGCTCTCGATCCTGACCGGGCTCGCGGCGACCGCCGGCGGGCTGACGAGCCTGATCGCGTGGCGCTTCGCCGAAGGGGCGGGCGTCGCGGCGGCGTACGTCGTCGCGCTCGCGTACCTCACCGAGGAGGCGGGCGCGCACTCCCTCGGCCGCGCGCTCGCCGCGTTCGTCGCCGGCAACGTGCTCGGCGGCTTCGCGGGACGCTCGGTCGCGGGCCTCGTCACGGAGATCGCGGACTGGCGGCTCGCGTTCGTCGCGCTCGGCGCGATCCGGCTCGCCGGCGCCGGCGTCGCCGCGGCGCTCTTGCCGCCGTCGCGCGCGTTCACGCCGCGGCGCACGCGCGGCCCCGGCATGAAGGCGCTCGCGCGCGGCCTGCTCGCGCCGCAGCTGGTCGCGACCTACGCGGTCGGCTTCTTCATCTTGTTCTCGCTCGTCGCGATCTTCACCTACGCGGGCTTCTACCTGGGCGCCGCGCCGTTCCACCTGGGGCCCGGCGCGATCGGCATGCTCTTCACGGTCTACCTCGTCGGCGCGGTCGTCACGCCGATCTCGGGGCGCTGGATCGATCGCGTCGGCGCGCGTCGCGTGCTCGCGTGGAGCTTCGTCGCGGCGGCGGCGGGCGCGATCATGACGCTGGTGCCGTCGATCATCGTCGTGCTCGCGGGCCTCGCGATCACGGCGTCGGGCGCGTTCGTCGCCCAGGTCGCCGCGACCAGCTACCTGCGCACCGCCGCGCCTGCGCCGCTGCGCTCGCTCGCGTCGGGCGTGTACGTCACCTGCTACTACGTCGGCGGCTCGGTCGCCGGCGTCGCGCCGGGGCTCCTGTGGTCGCGCGCCGGCTGGGGCGGCACGATCGCGCTCGCCGTGATCGCGCACGTCGCCGCGATCGCGATCTCGGCTCGCGCGTGGCGCGAGCCGGGGCTTCGGGCTTCGGGCTTCGAGCTTCGGTCAGAACGAGACATCGTCGCCACCGTGAGATAGCGGCGCGACAAAGCGCATGTCGCACCGCAGTCGCACGTCGCGAGCGCGCGAAGCACGGTGCTACGGTTCGCGCGATGAAGTCGCGATCGTTGATGTTGCTGTTCGTCGCTGCCTGCGGTGCGAAGAGCGCCGCGCCCGTCGCGCCGCCGCCGACGCCCCCGCCGCCGGCGAGCCAGCCGACAGCCGATGACCTCGACGCGCGCCGGGCGAAGCTGAAGGCGCTGCTCGACGAGCAGTGGGAGTACACGCTCCGCACCAGCCCCGAGTTCGCCAGCATCCTCGGCGATCACCGCTACGACGATCAGTGGAGCGATCGCTCGCTCGAGGCGATCGCGAAGGACGTCGCCGCGTCGAAGGACTTCCTCGCGCGCTTCCAGGCGATCGACACGACCGGCTTCCCCGAGCAAGAGGCGCTGAACAAGACGCTGATGGTCTACAACCTCCAAGAGGATGTGGACGGCGCGCGCTTCGAGCCGTGGCTCATGCCGGTCACGCAGCAGTCGGGCCCGCACCTCTACCTGCCGCAGCTGCCCTCGCAGCTGCGCTTCGAGACCGTCGACGACTACGAGCACTACCTCACGCGCTTGCACGGCGTGAAGCACGTGCTCGAGCAGACCACCGCGCTCCTCCGCGAGGGCATGAAGCAGCACCTCGTCCCGCCCAAGATCCTGCTCGTCAAGGTCGTGCCGCAGGCGCGCGGCCTCGCGACCGCGAAGCCGGCCGACTCGCCGTTCGCGATGCCGCTCGCGAAGTTCCCGGCGTCGATCGCGAAGCCCGATCAGGATCGCCTGAAGACCGCGATCCTCGCGGCGATCAAGGACGAGGTCGAGCCCGCGTACGCCGACTTCGCGACCTTCGTCGAGAAGGAGTACGCGCCCGCCGGCCGCGACGAGCCCGGCATCTGGTCGCTCCCCGACGGCGACGCGCGCTACGCCTTCCGCGTCGCGCGCTCGACGACGACCGACCTCACGCCGGATCAGATCCACCAGATCGGCCTCGACGAGGTCGCGCGCATCGAGAAGGACGAGCAGGCGGTCGCGCAGCAGCTCGGCTTCAAGTCGCTCGACGATCTGCGCAAGCACGTCCGCGGCGACAAGAAGCTCTACGCGAAGAGCCGGGAGGCGATCCTCGACGCGTACCGCGGCTACACCGCGCAGATGTACGAGAAGCTGCCGCAGCTGTTCGGCCGCCTGCCCAAGCAGAAGATGACGGTCGAGCCGGTCGAGGCGTTCCGCGAGAAGGACGCGTCCGCGGCGCAGTACCAGCAGGGCACGCAAGACGGCACCCGCCCGGGCCGCGTGCAGGTCAACACCGGCGATCCGACCCACCGCTTGATGATCGACGCGGAGTCGACCGCCTATCACGAGGGCGTGCCCGGCCATCACCTCCAGATCGCGATCCAGCAGGAGCTCGGCGATCTGCCCCCGTTCCGCCAGCAGGGCGGCTACACCGCGTTCGTCGAGGGCTGGGCGCTCTACTCGGAGCGGCTCGGCCGCGAGGTCGGCTTCTATCAGGATCCGTGGAGCCTCTACGGTCACCTCGAGGACGACATGCTCCGCGCGATCCGGCTCGTCGTCGACACCGGCCTGCACGCGAAGCACTGGAAGCGCCAGCAGGTGGTCGACTTCTTCCACGCGCACTCGTCGTTCGACGAGGTCAACGTGCAGTCGGAGACCGATCGCTACATCGGATGGCCCGCGCAGGCGCTCGGCTACAAGATCGGCCAGCTCACGATCCTGCGCCTGCGCAAGGAAGCGCAAGACGCGCTCGGCGACAAGTTCGACATCAAGGCGTTCCACGACGAGGTGCTCGGCGCCGGCGCGCTGCCGCTCGACATCCTCGAGCAGCGCATCCACAGCTGGATTCAACGCACGAAGTCGAAGTAGCCCTCGTCGGCGGAGCTCGGGCCTCGGACCTCGGACCTCGGGCCTCGGGCCTCGGGCTCGGAGATCCAGAGCGCGAGCCGTTCGCGTTCTGGATCTGGCCGAGGCCCGAGGCCTGAGGCCCGAGGCCCTCTCAATCCGGCGGGCGCTCGCTGAGGAGCGACGCGTGGAGCGGGATCGCGGCGAAGGCGGCGCGCCAGGAGGCGTCGTCGAGGCCGCCGAGCTTGCGCAGGATGCCTTGCTTGGCGCGCTCCCAGGTGGTGGCCGCGTCGGCGGTGTGGCCGATCGCGGCGAGCACGCGCGCGTGGATCGCGAGCACCTCTTCTTCGCTGGTCTCGAGGGAGCGCTGGCGATCGAGGAGCGCGACCGCGCGCGCGGAGAGCGAGTGCGCCTCGCCGGGACGGCCGAGGCGGCGGAGCGCCTCGGCGCGGCGGGCCAGGGCGGGGATCTCGATCGCGATCAGCTGCGCGGTGGCGGC
>DATJIA010000410.1:0-11853 GCA_035493675.1 Kofleriaceae bacterium
CGACGGATCGATCTCGCCGAGCCGATCGTAGAGGACGTCGGCGAGCTCGAGCAGCACCTCGGCCTTGCGCGCGCCGCGCTGCAGGGCGGCGAGCGCCTCGAGGTGCGCGACCGCGTCGGGCCACGCCTCGCGCGCGAGCGCGTCGTCGGCGAGCGTGCGCAGATCGGCGGGCTCCGCGTCCTCGTCGGGCACGGGCATGGGCACGGGCACCGGTGTTGGTCCCGGCGTGGCCTGGGGCGGGAACGCGCGATCGGTCGACGTCCGCGCGACCGCGACCGGGTGCTCGCGCGTCACCGCGGCGATCGCGGCGCCGTGCCAGTCGGCCTGCGGGTGGAGCTCGGCGAGGCCGGCGAGCGCGTCGGTCGCGGCGCGCCGCTCGTCGGCGGTGAGATCGTCGCCGAGCGTGTCGTTGGCGAGCAGCGCGATGTACGCCTTCGCCGCCTCGTGATCCTCACGGCGCGCGTGCGCGGCCTGCGCGACGATGCGCAGCGCCGGCCGGTACGACGGATCGATCTCGAGCGCGCGCCGCGCGGTCGCGATCGCGATCTCGGGACGCTCGAGCTCGAGCTGCAGCTGCGCCAGCCGCGTGCACAGCGCCTTCTGCCGCGACGGCTGGCGCGCGGTCGCCGCGATCTTGCGGCCGAGGATCGTCGCGACGCGCTCGAGGTCGCCGCGATCGCGCGCGATCTGCTCGAGCGAGTCGAGCGCGGGCAGGTAGTCGTCGACGAGCTGGAGCGCGCTCTCGAGGCAGCGCACCGCCGCGTCGGGCTGCTCGAGGCGGCGATACAGCTCGCCCGCGCGATAGAGCGCCTCGGCGCGGGTCGCGACCGTCGCGCCGGCGAGCTCGCTGTCGTCGAGCGCCATCGCCTCGAGCGCGGCGGCGGCGCGATCGGGCTCGTCGGCGCGCTCGTAGAGATCGGCGAGCATGCGGCGCGCTTGACCGATCAGCTCGCGCGGCGCGTCGGGCATCGCGACCAGGCGCTCGAGCGCGTCGATCGCGGCGTCGCCGTCGCCGAGCTTGTCGGCGGCGACCGCGAGCCGGAGCGCGAAGGCGGCGACCGGCTCGCGCGCGAGCTGGCTGTACGCGCGCACGACCTCGCCCCACGCGCGCTGCCGCCACGCCGCCTCGCCGAGCGTCTCGAGCACGCGGCGGCGGAGATCCTGCGGCGGCTCGGTCATCTCGAGCTGCGCCGCGGCGCGCGTGCCGTGCGGCAGCGCGGCGGCCGGCTCGTCGGCGGCGAGCCAGGCCTGCGCGGCCTCGGCGTCGGCGGCGGCGCGCTCGTCGGCCGTGCCGGCGAGATCCGCGCGCGCGGCCAGCGCGACCGCGCGGCGGCGGACGTCGCCGGCGGCGGCGTGCAGGCTCGCCTTGAGATCGAGCGCGTCCTTCTTCACCTCGCCGCCGGCCTCGGACGCGAGCGCGGCGTCGACGTCGGCGAGCGCCGCGCCCTCGCTCTCGCCGTCGGTCAAGCGGCGGCGCGCGCGGCGCACGAGCAGCTGCGCGCGCTCGTCGTGCGCGGGCGCGGCGTCGAGGACGGCGTCGAGCCAGCGGCGCTCGTTGTCGGGATCGCGATCGAGCAGCGCGCGCGCGGCGTCGCGCGCGACCTCGGGCGCGCGGGTGGCGGCGAGCTCGTGCGCGCGGGCCCAGCCGTCGAGCGCGCGCGGATCGCCGCTGCGGTCGAGCAGCTGCGCGCGCAACGAGGCCAGCTGCGCGGCGCGCGACAGCATGCGCTCGCCGTCGTCGCCGATCGCGGTCGCGTCCTCGGCGGCGGCGACCTGCGCGGCGATCGCGAGATCGAGCGACTCGGCGGCGGCGGCCGCGCCCTCGACGCGCTCGCGGATCTCGGCGATCAGCGCGTGCGCGTCGGCGGCGACCTCGCTCTTGCCGGCGGCGGCGTGCGCGAGCGCCGCGAGCGCGCCGTGATCGTCGCCGAGCGCGGCGAGCGCGCGGCCGCGCTCGAGCTCCGCGCGCGCGGCCTCGGCGGCGGGCACGCCGGCCTGCGCGAGGCGTTGCCACAGCTCGGCGGCGAGCCGGTGATCGCCGCGCCGCGCGGCCGAGCTCGCCGCGCCGCGCAGGCCCTCGGGCGCGTGCGGATCCGCGAGCAGCGCGCGCGACCAATCGGCGTCGGCGTCGCCGATCCGCTCGTGCGTCTCGTACAGCTCCGCGCGCGAGGCCCACGCGCGCGCGACCGCGCGGACGTCGCGGCGCTCGCCGGCGAGCCGCGCGACCTCGGCCCACGCGAGGGCGGCGCCGTCGACGTCGCCCTCGCCGGCGGCGAGCGCGGCGGCGGTCTCGTGCACCAGCGGCAGCGCGGGATCGAGCGCACGCGCGCGCTCGACCTCGCCGCGCGCGCCCTTGGCGTCGCCGAGCTGGTGCGCGAGGACGTCGGCGAGGCGCAGGTGATCGCGCGCGGCGCGCGCGCGGTCGGTGGTCGCCGCCGTGCGCGCGCGCAGGAGGCGCACGAGCTCCTGCCAGCGGCCCTCGTCGGCGAAGCGCTCGGCGAGCGCGGCGCCGGCTTCGGCGTGGCCCGGTTGGTGCGCGAGCACCTTCTCGTAGAGCGACGTCGCGGCGCGCGGCTCGAGCACGCGGAGCAAGCGCGCGGCGGCGAGCGCCGACAGCGCGGCCGCGTCGTCGTCGGCGACGTCCGGCGACGCGGCCAGCTCGGAGAGCGCCTGCAGGTGCGACGCGGCGTCGCGCGGATCGCCCTTCGCGAGCGCGATCGACGCGAGCGCGGCGTGCGCGGGCATGAAGCGCGGCCACCGCACCAGCGCCTGGCGCGCGAGCTCGAGACCGTCGAGGAACCAATTCGGGCGCGCCGCCGCGACCGCGAGGATCCGCCCGACCACGACCGGCTGCTCGGGTCCGCCGGCGGCGAGCAGCGCGCGATAGCCGCGCATCGCGTCGTCGAGCGAGCCGGCGCGCAGGAGCTCGTCCGCCGAGCGCATCGCGTCGTGCGCGACCGCGAGCGAGCTGCTCTTCGCCGAATCCTCGCGCTGGCCCGCGGGGCCGTAGGTCAGGTGCACCGCGCCGCGCCCGACCCGCACCGCGATCAGATCGACGCCCATCGTCGACGGCAAGCGCCAGCCGCTCGGCGGCAAGAGCCGCCACAGGAACGCGGCGAGCGCGTCGATCTCGAGATCGCACAAGCCGCGCACGCGCACGCCGCCGTCGCTGCCGGTCGCCATGCTCGCGAGCACGATCTCGAGCAGGCGGTGCGCGATCACCGGGCCCGGCGTCGGCAGGTGGCCGTGCACCGTCACCGCGCCGGCGAGCACGCGCAAGGACAGCCCCGCCGCCGTGATCTGCAGGCGGAAGCTGACGTCGGCGGCCGCCATGCCGTCGGCGACGCGCGCGGAGACCGCGATCGCGCCGTCGACGCAGCGCGCGCTCACGCCGGCGATGCCCTGCTGCGCGAGCGCGTCGGTCGCGGCCGCGAGGCGCGCGTCGATCGCGCGCTGATCGATCTTGAGCGACGCGACCCGCAGCTGGGTGCGCCGGCGCTGGAACCTCTCGGGAGCGGCGCCGGCGGTCGCGTCACCGGGGACGTCGAGCTCGAGCCGGTCGACGTGCAGCCAGCCGAAGACGTCGTGCTCGACCAGCGCCAGCTTTCCGCCGCCCCCCGACGCGCGGAAGGTGAACGGAATGCGCGGCCCGGAGTCGCTCCCGGGGAGACTCGCCACCGCCGATCAGGGTACCGGATCCGCCCCCGCGCGTCACTGGACCGGGACGGGGACCGCCGCGGCCTCTTCCTCGTCGGGGCCGAACTGCATGCAGGCGTCGTACGCCATCTGGACCATCTTGCCGTCGGCGCCTTCGCGCTGCACGAGCGACGGCTCGTACGTGATCTTGCCCTTCTGCTTGAGCGCCTTGCAGCGATCGTGCAGCCACTTGGTCAGCAGGCGGTTGCCGCGCTCGGTGGCCAAGGTCGCGACGCGATCGTCGACGTTCTTGTCGAACTGCTCCATCTCGGGCGTCTTCTTGTGGAGGAGCTGCACGATCTGGTAGTTGCCGTCGATCTTGAAGACACGGCTCGCGTAGCCCTTGTCGGCCAGCACGTCGAACAGCTCGGTGAGCAGCGCCTTCTCGTCGCCGGTCGCGTGCGCGTCGCGCGGTCGCGGCGAGACGTGGATGAAGCCGAGCTTCACGGTGTCGAGCTTCGGAAGCGGATCGGTCGTCGGCTTGATCGCATCGGCGCCGGCCGCCGCCGGCGCCGGCGCGGTCGTCGGGGCCGGGCCGCCCCCCCGTGTCAATGATCCCGTCGGGGCCGCGGCTCCCGCGGCGCCGGCGGGCGGCTTCTGATCGTCGGCGCCCCACACGGCCGGGACGTCCGGACCTTCGATCGTGATCATGCCCGTCGATCCGGAACCCGTGCCCGTGCCGGTGCCCGTGCCCGGCGGCGCTTCGTCCGGCGGCGGCGGCGGCGCCGCGCGGTTCATCTGCTCCTGCAGCTGCTTCTGGATCTGCTCCTTCACCTCGGGCGGCGTGTTCGGATCGTTCAGCTGCTCGATCAGCTGCATGAGCTGGCCGCGATCGTCCTCCTCCGCGCGCGGGTACAGCTCCGACAAACCCTTCTGCGACGCCTTCGCCGCGTCGAGCGCCGCCAGCGACGCGCGCTTGGCGGCCTCGTCGGCCCACGCGTCCTTCGCGAGCTCTTCGGCGAGCTCGTGCTGCACCTGCTTCTGCTCGAGCGGGCCCTGGCGCTTCGCCTCGACCATGTAGAGGTACGAGCCGTCGTCGGTCGTGACCACGTCCGACAGCTTGCCGGGCTCCAGCTTCGCGATCGCCTCGACCTGCTTCGGATCGCCGAGCGCCGGCGCGTCGGTCTGGCGCCAGCCGAGATCGCCGCCGTTCGCGCGCGCGCCCTCGTCGGAGTCGAGCTCCTTCGCCGCGTCGGCGAAGCTCTTCTTCTTGGCTTCGATGTCCGCCTTCGCGGCCTTCAGCTTCGCCGCCGAGTCGTCCGCGACCGGCGAGCCCGCCGGCGCGACCTTCTTCGCGACGAAGATCTGGCGCAGCCGCACCTGCGGCGGCAGCTTCTTCCAGCGATCGGCGTCGGCTTCGTACTTCGCCGTGATCTCCTTCGCGTGCGCGGCGCCCCACGCATCGATCTCCTGATCGGTCGGGCGGAGCGCGTCGCGATACGCGCTCGGCTGGAACGCGACGTAGTCGTACGTCACGGTCGTGCCCTCGAAGACGAACCGGGTCAGCGCCTCGTCCTTCGACGCGCGCGCCTCGCCCTCGAGCATCTGCATCATCATCGCCGCCAGCGTCTCCTTGCGCTGCTGCTCCTTGAAGCCGCCGATCGTGAGGCCGAGCTGGCGCACGAGCTGGATCAGGCCGGGCGGATCGTCGTCCTTGCGCTTGTTCGCGGGGATCTGGTCGATGTCGTAGACGAAGTATCCGTGCTTGTCGATGAAGTAGCCGCGGAGCCCCTCGGCGTCGGCGCCGCCGAAGTAGAGGTGGCCGGCCTTCAGGTTCTCGTCGATGAGCTTGTCGTTGACCGCGAGGCCGCGCGCCTCGGCTTCCTGCACGAGCAGCTCGCGCTTGACCAACCAATCGAGCGCGTATTGCGAACGCTGATCCTTGTTGATGCCCTTGATGAAGTTCGAGAGGAAGTTGTTGACCCAGTGCCAGCCGGTCGAGCCGACGTCGCGGCCGTCGACGGTGGCGACGGTCTCGCTCGAGGAGCTCCGGCACCCCTCGCTGGTGCCGACCGACTGGGCGCCGAAGTTGATCACGAAGACCGCGATCAAGATTCCGAATACGGCGTAGATGACGATCGACGCGCCTTGTTTGCGCAGGGACTCGAGCATGACGGCGGGGCATCCTAGTAGCTGTGGGGGGGTATCGCAACCCGACTTCGATCCCGCTTGCATGGACCGTGACGCACGTGCTACTTCCGCCGGGTTCAGGCCGGATTCCTCCATCTGTTTCGAGGGTTGGCGTTTGCTATCGCCCCGGTCGTGTCGATGATCTCCCTGCTGTGAACCAACCGCGCCTCCCGGCGCGTTCTTCCCACGACCGCAAACCAACTCGCGGCCGCCCACGAGGGCCAACCAGCCATGCTCTTCGATTGGGTCTACGGAATGTTCTCCAACGACCTGGCCATCGACCTGGGGACGGCGACCACGCTGACCTTCGTCAAGGGCCGAGGCATCGTCGCGAACGAGCCGTCCGTCGTCGCCGTGCAGGCGAACACGCAGGGACCGAAGCGGGTGCTCGCCGTCGGAAAAGAAGCGAAGGAGATGCTCGGACGCACGCCCGGCAACATCTTCGCGATCCGTCCCATGAAGGACGGCGTCATCGCCGACTTCGAGGTCACCGAGGCGATGCTCCGCTACTTCATCCAGAAGGCGCACCAGCGGCGCACGCTGGTCCGCCCGCGCGTGATCGTGTGCGTGCCGTCGGGGATCACCGAGGTCGAGAAGCGCGCGGTGCGCGACTCCGCGCTCGCCGCGTCGGCGCGCGAGGTCTACTTGATCGAGGAGCCGATGGCCGCGGCGATCGGCTCGGGCCTGCCGATCACGGAGCCGTCGGGCAACATGATCGTCGACATCGGCGGCGGCACGACCGAGGTCGCGGTCATCGCGCTCAGCGGCATCGTGCTCTCGAAGTCGATCCGCGTCGCCGGCGACAAGATGGACGAGGCGATCGTCCAGTACATCAAGCGCAAGTACAACCTGCTGATCGGTGAGCGCACCGCCGAGATCATCAAGAAGGAGATCGGGTCGGCGTATCCGCTCGAGGAGCCGCTCACCGTCGAGGTGAAGGGCCGCGATCTGGTCGCCGGCGTGCCGAAGACCTTGGTCGTGAACTCCGACGAGATCCGCGAGGCGCTGCAGGAGCCGGTCAACGCGATCGTCGATGCGGTGCGCAGCGTGCTCGAGCGACCGCCGCCCGAGCTGTCGGCCGACATCGTCGACAAGGGCATCGTGCTGTCGGGCGGCAGCTCGCAGCTCAAGAACCTCGACGTGCTCCTCCGCGAGGAGACCGGCCTGCCCGTGATGGTGTGCGAGAACCCGCAGCTCGCGGTCGTGCTCGGCACCGGCAAGGTGCTCGACGAGCTCGCGCTGCTGCGGGAGATCGCGCTGAAGTAGCGCGCGTCGGGTGTCGCCGTGATGACGTTCCGCCGGCGCGCGATCGACTGGTCCCTCGCCGGATTGCTGCTCCTCCTGCCCGCGCTGATCCTGCGCAGCTCGCTCAAGACCGGCGAGCTGTCGGCGCTCGATCAAGCGGTGCTCCGCGTGTCGTCGCCGCTCGAGAGCGCGGTGACGTGGGTGGTCGAGGGCGTCGGCGGCATGTGGTCGCGCTACGTCGCGCTGGTCGGCGTCGAGGACGAGAACCGCGAGCTGCGCGACGAGAACGACAAGCTGCGCCGCGACCTCGCGCAGATGTCGCGCCGCGCGTACGACGCCGAGGCGCTCGAGCAGCTCGTCGATCTGAAGAAGCGGACCGAGGCCGACCTGCTCGGCGCGCGCGTGATCAGCGCGTCGACGACGCCGTTCTTCCGCGTCGTCCGCATCCGCATCGATCGCGGCAAGCACGAGGTCACGCACGACATGCCGGTCGTGACGTCCGAGGGCCTGGTCGGGCACATCGGCAACGTCTACGGCGATCACGCCGACGTCGTGCTCGTCGCGGATCCCGATTCGCACGTCGCGATCACGATCCCGAACGCGGGGCTCAGCGGCATGTTGAACGGCCTCGGCCGCGACGACTCGTACGCGTGCACGCTCTCGCTCCTCGAGCAGACCGACGCCGCCGGCAAGCAGCCGGTCCACGAAGGCGACAAGGTCGTCACCTCCGGTGCCGGCGACGCGTACCCGGCCGGCATCGTCGTCGGCACGGTCTCCGCGGTCCGCAAGGGGCACGCGTTCCGCCAGGAGATCGAGGTCGAGCCCGCGGTCCGCTTCTCGAGCCTGCGCGCGGTCATGGTGATCGTCGCGGCGCCGCCTCCGCCGGATCCCGACGCCGACAAGAAGCACAAGAGCGAGCCGGCGTTCGGCACGAGGCCGCTATGAGGACGGCGTCGCATGTCCTCGTCGCGTATGTCGTGCTGCTCGTCCTGTCGAGCATCTGGCGCGATCTGCCGATCGGGCTGGTGCGCGACGCGACCCCGGACGTCGCGGCGTTGGTCGCGGCGTACCTCGGGCTGACCGCGAGGAACTACATCGCGCCGGCCGTCGCGGGCGCGGTCGCGACGGGATATCTCGCGGATCTGCTCGGCGGCGCGCCGCCCGGGCTGCACGCGCTGATCGCGGGCGCGGTGTGTCTCTTGGGCCACGGCGTCCATCGAAGAATCCTCGTGCGCGGCGTGGCGATGACGTTAGGATTCTCGGCGTTCGTCGGGGCGGCGGCCTCGCTGTGCGTCGTCATGATCCGCGTGCTGTCGAATCACCCGCTCGAGATGTCGTTCGCGATGCGCGAGCTCGTGCTCGTCGCGATCGGCACCGCGGCGATCGGCCCGCTCGTGTTCCGGCTGCACCGCCGCATCGACGCCGCGTTCGCGCGCACCCACCGCGAGCGCGACGCCGCGCTGGAGGGCATCACGCAATGATGTTGTCCCGCGGATCGGCGAGCGCGGGGCCGGCGCTGCCCGAGCTGACGCGCCGGCTGCGCGCCGCGATCTTCGTGATCGCGGGCGCGCTGCTCCTGCTCGTCGGACGGCTCTGGCAGCTGCAGGTGATGCGCGGCGACAGCTACTACCAGCGCACCGTCTCGAACGTGGTGAAGGAGCGCTTCCTCCCGTCGATCCGCGGGCGCATCGTCGATCGCAAGGGCGTGTCGCTCGCCGACAACCGGCCCGCGTTCAACCTCTACGTCACGCCCGCGACCTATCCGGTCGTCGCGCCGGAGCTGCGGCGCCTGCTCGCGCTCACCGACGAGGACGCCGACAAGATCCAGGATCGCGTCAACGCCGGCGCGAAGCACAGCGCGAAGTCGCCGGTGCTCGCGCTCGAGGACATCGGCCACGACAAGGCGATCGTGATCCAGCAGGCGGTGCAGCACCTGCCCGGCATCGAGATCAAGGAAGAGGCGTACCGCTACTACCCGCAGGGCGATCTCGCCGCGCACGTGATCGGCTACATGACGCAGATGACCGCCGACGAGCTCGAGCACTCGGCGGGGCAGGGCTACGACACCAGCGAGCTGGTCGGCCGCTACGGCATCGAGGCGATGTTCGAGAACTACCTGCGCGGCAAGAAGGGCAAGGAGCGCTTCGCCGTCGACGCGCAGGGCCGCCGCATCGACGACGCGATGGCCGCGGAGCTCATCCAGGGCGATCGCGTGACCGATCCGGTCGCGGGCTTCGACGTGATGCTCACGATCGACTCGCGCCTGCAGAAGGTCGCGGAGAAGGCGCTCGCGCCGTACGCGGCCGGCGCGGTCGCGGTGATCGACGTGAAGACCGGGCGCATCCTCGCGCTGGTCTCGAAGCCGTCGTTCGATCCGAACACGATGACCGGCCACGTGACCAAGGCCGAGCTCGACCTGCTCAACCGCGATCCGCGCAAGCCGTTCATCGACAAGTCGCTGCGCGCGACCTATCCGCCGGGCTCGACGTTCAAGTTCGTCACGACCTTCGCCGCGCTCGAGGACGGGCAGGCGAGCGAGGACGAGAAGATCACCTGCAAGGGCTACTACCAGCCGACCAACCAAGACTGCGACGCCGAGCACGGCACGCTCGATCTGCTCGGCGCGATCCAGAAGTCGTGCAACGTCTACTTCTGGAACCTCGCCCAGCGGATCGGGCTCGATCGCCTGAGCGACGTCGCGCAGGAGTACGGGCTCGGCCGCCCGACCGGGCTCGGCTTGAACGGCGACGCCGCCGGCCGCGTGCCGACGCGCGCCTGGTACGAGAAGCGCCCCGGCGGCAAGTACATGTTCGGCTACGCGATCAACGCGGCGACCGGGCAGGGCGACGTCGAGGTGACCGTGCTGCAGATGGCGATGGCGTACACCGCGATCGCGAACGGCGGCACGCTCTACTTCCCGCAGATCGTCGAGCGCGTGCTCGACGGTGACGGCAAGACCGTGATCGACTACCAGCCGCGCGTCGCCGCGATCATGAAGACGCCGCCGGAGATCGTCGACGTCTGGAAGCGCGGCCTCTACAAGGTGGTCAACGAGCTGGGCGGCACCGCGAACCCGTACGCGACGTCGTCGGTCGTGACGATCGCGGGCAAGACCGGCACCGCCGAGGTGAAGTCGAAGACGCGGCGCGAGCGCATCGAGGAGCGCACGATGGAGGGCTGGCACCCGACCAACGCGCACGCGTGGTTCGCCGGCTTCGCGCCGTACGAGGATCCGGAGATCGCGATCGTCGTGTTCGTCGAGCACGGCGGCTCGGGCGGCAAGGTCGCCGGCCCGATCGCGAAGCAGATCGTCGAGGCCTACTTCACGAAGATCAAGGAGTCGAAGTGAAGGGCCTCATCGATCTGCCGCGCGCGTCGATCGGCGTCAGCCGATGGCGGCGCTTCCGCGCGACGATCGACTGGCCGCTCACGATCACGGTCGCGCTGATCACGGCGATCGGCCTGCTCAACCTGTACAGCGCGACGCAGGGCACGCCGCACGCGAGCAAGTTCAACTCGCAGGTCGGCTGGGTCGTGGTCGGCGTGGTCGGCTTCGCGATCGCGACGATCGTCGACTACCGCGCGATGCTGCGCGTCGCGTGGATCGGGCTCGGCGTCGTGGTCGTGCTGCTCGTGGTCGTGCAGCTGCTCGGACGGAGCGCGCTCGCCAACGGATCGACCCGATGGATCAAGCTCGGCGCGTTCCGCCTGCAACCGACCGAGCTCGCGAAGCTCGCGGTGATCATGGTGCTCGCGCGCCTGCTCACGCCGACGGATCCGGGCGCGTATCGTTGGAGCAACCTCGCGGTGCCCGGCGTGCTCTTGCTCGTGCCGGTCGGGCTGGTCGCGGTGCAGCCCGATCTCGGCAGCGCGATCCTGCTCGTGCTCGTGATCCTGTCGGTCGGCTACCTCGCGATGCCCGACATCTGGCCGATGGTGCACGTCACGCTCGGCGGCATGCTCGCGATCCCCGTCGTCTGGGAGACGATGCACGACTACCAGAAGCAGCGCGTCTTCGCGTTCCTCGATCCCGCGGCGGATCCGACGGGGTCGGGCCTTCAGATCCTGCAGAGCATCTTCGCGGTCGGCAGCGGCAAGCTGGTCGGCAAGGGCTTCATGCAGGGCACGCAGACGCACTTCAAATACCTGCCCGAGCACTGGACCGACTTCCCCTTCAGCGTGTGGGCCGAGGAGTGGGGCTTCATCGGATCGATCGTGCTCGTGATCCTCTACGCGTTCCTGCTCCTGTGGATCCTGAACGTCGCCTTGCGTTCGCGCGATCGCGCGGGCGCGATCATCTGTGTCGGCGTCGCGGCGATGACGTTCTGGCACGTGGTCGTGAACATCATGATGGTGCTCGGCCTCGCGCCGGTGGTCGGCGTGACCTTGCCGTTCATCAGCTACGGCGGGTCGTCGCTGGTGACGTTCTTCGTCGCGATGGGCCTGGTCGCGAGCGTGTCGCTGCGCAAGCACGGATACTGACGCTCGCTTGCGCTCGCGTCGGGCCTCGGGCCTCGGGCCTCGGGCTTCGGCCCAGATGCCGCGCGAGCCGATGGCTCGCGCGCGAGATCAGTGTGTGAGGCGCCACAGCATCGCGCGCACGCGATCGAGGAGCTCGGGCGCTTCGCCGAGCTCGTCGAGCCAGCCGAAGGCGACCGCGAGCCGCAGCTGCGTGCCGACCTCGCGCGCGCTGCCGTACGCCACGCGGTAGTAGTGCAGTTGCTGCTTGCCGATCGCGCCGACGCCTTCGTCGATGTTGCTGGCGATGCTCCACGTGGCCCG
>DATJIA010000411.1:0-11715 GCA_035493675.1 Kofleriaceae bacterium
CGAGCTGGGCCGAGACCCCGGGGTCGGTCACCGTCCGCTCCGCCTCCTCCAGGATGGCGTCGGCTCCGGCGTAGTCGGCCAGCCCCCAGAAGAGGTTGTCCGACCGCGTCACGGCCAGCTGCGCGCGGGCTTCCTCGGTGACCGACTCGTCGGCGTGCTCGGCTGCGTCGGCCAGCACCTGGGCCGCTTCCTCCCGGTGCCCGAGCTCGGACAGCACCTGACCGAGCAGGTGGCTGGCGGCGAACCCGCCGCCGGCGGCGAGGGCGGCGCGGGCGAGGACGTCGGCGCGGGCCCGCACGAGCTCGCGGCCGCCGATCGCGATCACGGCGCCGATCGATGCGGCGCCGATCGTCGCGGTCACCTCGATCCCCGACGCCGCGCTGCCGCCCGATGCCAAGCCCGCGCCGCAGCCCGCGTCGCTCGACGTGATCACCGAGCCGCCGGGCGCGCGCGCGATCGTCGCCGGCCAGACGCTCACCACGCCCGCGACCTTCGTAGGCCTCACGCCCGGCACGATCGCGATCGCGGTCGATCAGCCCGGCTATCTGTCGATCGCGCGATCGCTCACGCTCGCGCCCGGCGAGCACAAGATCTTCCAGCTCGCGCTCGTCCGAAAACCGGACACTCACGAGCAGCCGGCGGCGAAGGTCGGCCTCTTGAACGCGCGCACGACCCCCTACTCCGAGGTCTACGAAGGCGGCCACCACCTCGGCCAGACCCCGTTCGCCGACGTGCGCCTGCCCGCCGGCGCGCACACGCTCACGTTCAAGAATCCCTCGCACAAGCCGGTCACCAAGCGCGTCGTGATCCGCGCCGGGCAGACGACGAAGCTCTCGTTCGCGCTACCTTGATCGGCATGGAGCAAGAGCCCGACCACACCGCGGTGCGCGTCGCGCTGTGGCGCGCGCTGCACGTCGAGATCGATCCGCCGCCGCACGTGCTCGACGACGAGCTCGGCCTCGCGCTCGCGGCGCCCGCGCCCGGTTGGCAGCAGCGCCCCGACATGGATCCGATGCGCACGCGCACCATGCGCGCGGCGATCGTCGCGCGCGCGCGCTTCGTCGAGGATCTGGTCTCCGAGGCGCGCCTCGATCAGTACGTGATCCTCGGCGCCGGCCTCGACACCTTCGCGCAGCGGCGCGCGGATCTCGCGTCGCGCTTGCGCGTGTTCGAGGTCGATCAACCGGGCACACAGGCGTGGAAGCGCGCGCGCCTGATCGCGCTCGGCTACGAGATCCCTGCGTGGCTGCACCTCGTGCCGGTCGACTTCGAGCGCGGCGCGTCGTGGTGGGACGAGCTCGTGCGCGCCGGCTTCGATCGCGCGCGGCCGGCGATCGTGTCGTCGCTCGGCGTCGCGATGTACCTCACGCGCGACGCGATCGCGGCGACCTTGCGCCAGGTCGCGCAGCTCGCGCCCGGCTCGCGCTTCGTCCTCTCGTTCATCCGCCCGCCCGAGCTGGTCGAGCCCGACGAGCGGCCCGGCTTCGAGGCCGCGATGAAGGGCGCCGCCGCCGCCGGCACCCCGTTCTTGAGCCTGTTCGCGCCCGACGAGATCGTCGCGTTCGCGCGCGACTGCGGCTTCCGCGACGTCCAGCACGTCTCGCGCGACGACTACGTCACGCGCTACTTCGCGGCCCGCACCGACGGCCTCGCGCCCTCGAGCGGCGAAGAGCTGATCGTCGCGCGGACCTGAGGCCCCCGCCCGTTCGCCCTGAGCGAAGCCCGTCGCGAAGCGACGGGCGAAGTCGAAGGGCCGCAATGCTTCGACCGAGCGGTCCTTCGACTCCGCGCTCGCTGGCGCTCGCGCTGCGCTCAGGACGAACGGGATGGTCAGAAGCGATCGTGATCGAGATCCTGATCCGCGGTCGCCTTCCCGCCTGACGTCACCGCCGGCACGAGCGGCGCGGTCGGATCGACCAGCGCGATGCCGGAAGACACGATCTTCTTGTTGAGCACCGGCACGTCGCCCGACACGATCGCCTTCCACGCGGCCGTCTGCGCGTCGACGCGCTTGGCGAAGTCCGCGTAGAGATCGAGCTGCGGCTGGGTCGGCGGGCGATCGCCCTCGACCGAGGAGCGGAAGGAGTCGAGCTGCTCGTTGAGCATCGCGGGGAAGCGCAGCATGCCTTCCGACGAGCCGAGCTTGACCTGCACGAGCTGGCCTTCGATCGGCGCCATCTTCTTCTCGAGGTCGTCGATCGCGGCGATCAGCGCCTTGTCGGTGAGGCGCGCCTTGATCGTGTCGAGCTGCGCGCGCGTCGAGCGGATCTGATCGACCGCGACGTGCACGCGATCGATCAGCGCGAGCGTCTTCACCGACAGCTCGAACGACGCGCGCAGATCCGCGTCGCTCGCCTTCGACCGCGGATCGTTCACGAGCTCGAGCGGCTGCGTCTGCGACTTGCCGTCGACGGTGAGCTTGACCGTGTACTTGCCCGGCAGCGCGAACGCGCCCCACGGCGGCAGGCCTTGATAGAACGCGCCCGGGATCTGGGTCGGCTCGCTCCAGCGCAGGTCCCACGCGAAGCGGTTCATGCCCATGTGCTTGTCGAGCTGATCGGGCGTGCGCACCAGATCGACCCACTCGGGCGGCTGATCGGGGCCGCGGTTCGGCGCCGCCGACGACAGCTTGCGCACGAGCGCGCCCGACGCATCGAAGATCTCGATCGTGACGTCGCCCTTCGGCTCCTTCGCGAGCCAGTAGTCGAAGACCGCGCCCTGCGGCCCGTTCTCGCCGACTGGGCGCCGCTTGTCGGGGAAGACGTCGTAGTAGATGCGCCACGCGCGCTGCGGCGCGTAGAGGTGCGCGTCCTGCTTCGCGATCGATCCGGACGCGCCCGCCAATTCGCGCAAGGGCGTGACGTCGTCGAGCACCCAGAAGCCGCGCCCGTTGGTCGAGATCACGACGTCGTCGCCGTGCACGGTGAGATCGGTCGCGCTGGTCACGGGCAGCCCGTTCATCAGCGGCTGCCAGCGCGCGCCGTCGTCGAACGAGACGTACACGCCGAGCTCGGTCGCCGCGTACAAGAGCCCCGCGCGCTTCGGATCCTCGCGCACCGCGTGCACGTACGCGCCGTTCGGCAAGCCCGCGCTGATCGAGGTCCACGTCGCGCCGTAGTCCTTCGTCTTCCATGCGTACGGCTTCAGATCGTCCATGCGATGGCGATCGATCGCGACGTACGCGCCACCAGCAGAGGAAGGTGACGGATCGATCGCGTCGACCGTGCCCCACTCGGGCGCGCCCGGCGGCGTGACCTTCTTCCACGTCTTCCCGGTGTCGCGCGTGACCCAGACCCAGCCGTCGTCGGTGCCCGCCCACAGCGTGCCCTTCGCCGTCGGTGATTCGGCCAGCGCGAAGACGGTGTCGTAGTACTCGACGCTCGTGATGTCGAGCTGGATCGGCCCGCCCGACGGCACCTGCTTCGACTTGTCGTTGCGCGTCAGGTCTCCGCTGATCGAAGCCCACGAGTGGCCGTCGTCGGTCGAGCGCCACACCGACTCGCCCGCCGTGTAGAGCACGCCGGGCTCGTTCTTCGGCGCGACCAGCGGCGACGTCCACTGGAACCGATGCGGCAGCTCGCCCGCGCCCCGCCCCGAGACGTCGAGCGGCGCGACCGAGATGTCTTGGTACTGCGCCGCCGCGTGGTCGTAGCGGAAGATCGTGTGCTCGTTGTTGCCGTACAAGATGTTGGGGTCGCGCGGATCGGGCGCGATGAAGCCGGTCTCGCCCCCGAACTCGAACCAATCGCGCTCGTCGATCACGCCGCCGTCGCCGTACGACTTGAGGCCGACCGACGAGTT
This sequence comes from Kofleriaceae bacterium, assembly GCA_035493675.1. Taxonomy (GTDB): domain Bacteria; phylum Myxococcota_A; class Polyangia; order Haliangiales; family Haliangiaceae; genus JAIOQA01. Next base: position 3,802 of record DATJIA010000411.1, read on the forward strand.
GTCCTGCTGCGTGCCGTAGATCCGGTACGGGAACTGGTCGTCGGTGATCACGTGATAGAACTGCGCGGTCGGCTGGTTGTCCTCCTGCGTCCAGGTCTTGCCGCCGTCGACGGTGATGGTCGCGCCGCCGTCGTTGCCGTTGATCATGCGGCGCGGATCGGTCGGATCGATCCACAGGCCGTGGTGATCGCCGTGCGGCGCGGGGAGCAGATCGAACGTCTTGCCGCCGTCGATCGATCGGAAGAGGCCGGTGTTGAGCGCGTAGATCGTGTCGATCGATTTCGGATCCGCGAAGATGTGGCTGAAGTACCAGGCGCGCTGGCGGAAGCGCTCGTCGCTGTTCACTCGCGACCACGTGGCGCCGGCGTCGTCGCTGCGGAACAGGCCGCCCTCGCTCGCCTCGATCGACGCGTACACGCGGTTCGAGTCGACCGGCGAGATCGCGAGGCCGATGCGGCCGTAGATGCCGGCCGGCAGCCCGTTGCCGGAGAGCCGCTTCCAGGTCGTGCCGCCGTCGGTCGACTTGTAGAGGCCCGAGCCCTTGCCGCCCGACGACAGATTCCACGGCAGGCGCCGCACCTGCCACAGGCCCGCGTACAGCACGTTCGCGTTCGACGGATCGAACTGCACGTCGATCGCGCCGGTGTCGTTGTCGACGAACAGCACCTTGGTCCAGCGCGCGCCGCCGTCGGTCGTGCGGAACACGCCGCGCTCGGCGTTGGGCCCGAACGGGTGGCCGAGCGCCGCGACGAACACGCGATCGCTGTTGCGCGGATCGACGATCACGCGCCCGATCGCGCGCGTGTCGCGCAGGCCGATCGACTGCCACGTGCGCCCGGCGTCGAGCGACTTGTACATGCCGGTGCCGTACGAGATGTTGCCGCGGATGCACGCCTCGCCCGAGCCGACGTAGACGACGTTCGGGTCCGACGGCGCGACCGCGATCGCGCCGATCGACGCGATGTCCTGCTTGTCGAAGACGGGCGTCCACGACAACCCGCCGTTCGACGACTTCCAGACGCCGCCGGCGACGCCGCCGAAGTAGTACGTCTGCGGATCGCCGGGGACGCCGGCGACCGCGAGCACGCGGCCGCCGCGGTACGGCCCGACGTTGCGCCACTTCAGGCCGCTATACAGCTTCGGGTCGACAGGAGCCGCCGCGACGGTGAGCGCGGCGAGGACGAGCAAGACGAGCCTTCGCACGCCCCGACTATAGAGCGAGTCCCTCGCCTAGTCGCCGAGCCCGGTGGCCCACGAGTAGCGCGGCTTGGTGTCGAAGTGGTGGGTCGCCTTGATCTGCCGCACCGTGCCCGACTTCGAGCGCATCACGATCGACTCGGTCGTCGCGCCGCCGCCGATGAAGCGCACGCCGTCGAGCAGGTAGCCGGTGGTCACGCCGGTCGCCGCGAACATGACGTGGCCCTGCGCGAGCTCCTCGGTCGTGTAGATCCGATCGTCGTCGCTGATGCCCATCTTGTGGCCGCGCTCGCGCTCCTCCGCGCTGCGCCACTTGAGCCTGCCCTGCAGCTCGCCGCCGGCGCAGCGGAGCGCCGCCGCCGCGAGCACGCCCTCGGGCGCGCCGCCGGTGCCGAACAGGACGTCGATGCCGCTCTCCGGCTTGCACGTCATCACCGCGCCGCTGACGTCGCCGTCGCCGATGAGCCGGATGCGCGCGCCACACTGGCGGACCTCGCCGATCAGATCGGCATGGCGATCGCGATCGAGGATCACCGCGGTGAGCTCCTCGATCTTCCGGCCCTTCGCCTTCGCGATCCGCTGCAGGTTCCAGGTCGGCGACTCGCGCAGATCGATCACGCCGCGCGCCTCGGGCCCGACCGCGATCTTCTGCATGTACGTGTCGGGCGCGTTCAGGAACTGGCCGTCGTCGGCGATCGCGATGACGCTGATCGCGTCGGGCGCGCCGGTCGCGCACAGGTTGGTGCCCTCGAGCGGATCGACCGCGATGTCGACCCGCGGCGAGTGATCGTCGGTGTCGCGCCAGCCGCTGCCGACCTGCTCGCCGATGTAGAGCATCGGCGCTTCGTCGCGCTCGCCTTCGCCGATCACGACGGTGCCGCGGATGTCGATGTGATCGAACGCGGTGCGCATCGCCTCGACGGCGACGTGATCGGCGAACTTGCGATCGCCGCGACCCATGAGGCGCGCCGACGCGAGCGCCGCGGCCTCGGTGACGCGAACGACTTCCAGCGCGAGGTTCCGGTCGTCCATGCGCGCACTAGAGCATGCGGCGCCGACCTCAGGCAACGGCCGAGCCCGCGTGCGCTGCCGCCACAGCGGGCGGCGAGGTCTCGGAGATCGCTGGGCTAGGTGTGCGGTTCCCGTGGAGTGTCTGGGCATGAGCGATGCACATCCGAGAGCGCATGACTCCCGTGTTGTTACCGTTCACTCGCCTGGCTTCGCCTCCGCCTGCCGCCGATGTGCTCGACGTCCTCGCCGCCGATCACGACGAGATCGCCGTCTTGTTCACCGCGATCGAGGAGCTCGCACGCGACGCCTCGCGCGCGGCGGACGCGCGCTCGTTGGTCGCGACCTTGGTGAGCGCGGTCTCGCTGCACGATCGCGCGGAGGAGCGCGTCGTGTACACGGCGTGCGCGGACTATCCGGTCACCGATCTGCGCGAGCACGCGCGCGCCGGCCGTCGCGATCACGACGCGCTCGGCAAGGCGGTCGGCGCGCTCGAGTCGCTCGCGCCCGGCCTCGACGGCTCGTTCGAGGCCGCGCTCCGCACCGCGCGGACGGTCTTCGATCGTCACCGCGAGGAGGAGGAGGACGAGCTCTTCACGACGATGGAGCTCGCGTTCGGGCCCGACGAGCGGCTCGCGATGGGCCGCGCGGTCGTGATGGAGAAGGAGCGCCTGCGCGCGGAGTCAGTGCCGATCCGTCGCGCGAGCATCCGGTGACGTGACCAGCGCCTTGAAGTCCGGCGGCATCGCGCGCGGCCTTCCGTCCGGGCCGATCACCGCGTGCCGCGTGAAGCCGTCCGCGAGCAGGTCGTCGCCGCGCATCACGCGGTACGCGAAGCGCAGCGACGCCGGCCGCACCTCGGCGACGACGACGTCGATCTGCAGCAGGTCCTCGTAGCGCGCCGGCAAGCGGTAGCGGCAGTGCGCCTCGACCACCGGCAGCGCGACGCCCCACGCGTCGAGGTCGGCGTGCGAGCGGCCGAAGCTGCGCAGGAACGCCGCGCGCGACGCCTCGAAGAAGCGCAGGTAGTTCGCGTAGTAGACGACGCCCATCTGGTCGGTGTCGCCGAAGATCACGCGCTGCTCGTGGATCACGGGTGCGCCTCGCCCGCGATCCGGATCAGGCGGCCGCGCTCGACGCAGATCGGCAGCTTCGCGATCTCGGCGAGCGCCGCTTGCACCTCGCCCTCGCGCGCGTCGTGGGTCAACACGAACACGCGCGCCATCCCCGGCGTCTCGGGACGATCCACGTCTTGCACGACCTGCGCGATCGACACGCCGTGGTGGCCGAGGATCGTCGTGAGCTGACCGAGCACGCCGGGCTTGTCGGCGACGCCGAAGCGCAGGTAGTAGCGGCTCGTGATCGCGCCGAGCGGCAGCATCGGCTTGTCGACGAGCGGCCGATGATGCGCGGGCCGCGCGCCGGCCTCTTGCGACAGCATGTTGCGCGAGACCTCGATCAGATCCGAGACCACCGCCATCGCGGTCGGCAGCATGCCCGCGCCGGCGCCGTAGTACATCGACGGGCCGAGCGCGTAGGAGGTCACGTACAGCGCGTTCTTCGCGCCCGCGACCGAGGCCAGGAGCCAGTGCGCGGGCACCAGCGCGGGGTGCACGCGCGCCTCGACGCCCTGCTCGTGCTCGCGCGCGATCACGAGCGGCTTCACGACGTAGCCGAACCGCTTCGCGTACTCGAAGTCGATCGGATCGAGCTCGGTGATGCCGTCCTTCGCGATCTGCGCGACGTCGACGTGGGTGCCGAAGCACAGCATCACGAGGATCGCGAGCTTGTGCGCGGCGTCGCCGCCGCCGACGTCGAGCGTCGGATCGGCCTCCGCGTAGCCGAGCTCCTGCGCCTCCTTCAGGACCGCGGCGAACGGCCGGCCCTGCTCCGCCATCGCGGTCAGGATGAAGTTCGACGTGCCGTTCACGATCCCGATCACCTGCTCGATGCGATCGGACGCGAGGCCTTCGCGCAAGACGCGAATGACCGGCACGCCGCCGCACACCGCCGCCTCGTAATAGACATCGACGCCCTTCGCGTGCGCCGCCGCGAAGATCTCGCGGCCGTGCTCGGCGAGCACCGCCTTGTTCGCGGTGATCACGTGCTTGCCGCGCTCGATCGCGCGCAGGATCGCCGCGCGCGCCTCGGTGACGCCGCCGATCAGCTCGATCACGATCGCGACGTCGTCGCGATCGATCGCGGCGTCGACGTCCCTCGTCAAGAGCGCCGGATCGACCTCGACCAGCCGCTTCTTGCGGCCCTGCGACCGCACCGCGATCGCGCGCACCGCGAGCTTCGCGCCGAGCCGGTCGTGGATCGCGGCCGCGTTGTCCTCGAGCAGCTTCACGACGCCGGCGCCGACGTTGCCGAGCCCCAACAGCGCGACGCCGATCTCGGTCGAAGACATCCGGCGAAATTATCACGCGACGCGTGTTCACACGTTGTCGAACGCGGCGTCGACCTGCGCGACCAGCTCGCCGAGCGGAATCGGCTCGGGCACCGGCGCGATCAGGTCGCGCAGGATCGCGGCGGGCTGCGAGTCTTCGGAGAGGCGCGGCTTGAACGTGGGGCGCAGCGCGGTCGAGACCTCGCCGCTCTCGTCGTCGAAGGAGGCCGCGCCGGGCGGCGGCGCGGCGACCTCGCCGCACCAGATCGCCTCGAGCTGCGCGAGCCCGCGCGGGCGCGGCACGGCGAACGTGTCCCACGGCCGGCCGAACACGCGGCCCTTGCAGTAGCGCACGCCGAGCTCGTAGAGCGCGGCGAGATCCTCGACGGTGTCGGCGCCCGACGCGAGCACGACGACGTCGAGCGCGCGCGCGAGCCGCACGACCGCCGCGACCAGCTCGCGCCGCACGCGCGAGCGCCCGAGCCCGCGCACCCACGACGACGGCAGGCGCAGGAAGTCGGGGTTGAGCGTCGTGAGGTCCGCGAGCGTGACGACGCCGCCGTCGCGGCACGTGATCGCGACGCCGAAGCCGGCCTCGCACAAGGGCGCGAGCAGATCGCGCAGCGCGACCGCGCCGCGCAGCTCGGTGAGCTCGTCGAGCTCGAAGACGATCTGCGCCGGCACCAGCCGCGACTTCTTCGCCCACTCGTGCGCGCGGTACACGTGGCGCGGATCGCGCAGCCAGTGCGGCGAGACGCGCACGTACAGGCGATGGTGCGGCCCGAGATCGAGCGCCATCGCGAGCGCGCCGCGCACGACCTCTTGATCGAAGCGCGCGCCCAGCCCGATCGCGCCGGCGAGCCACGCGGCGTCGTGGAACGAGCCGAGCTCCGACGGCCACGTCTGCCGCGCGCGCGCCTCGTACGCGAACAGCTCGCCGTTCGCGAGATCGACGATCGGTTGGAACGCGAAGCGCAGGCCCTGATCGAGCGTCGCGATCAGCTGCATGCGATCCGACGCGAGCGCCGACTGCAGGCGCTCCGACGAATCCGCGCGCGCCGCGGCGATCGCGGCCGCCAAGCGGGGCGCGACCTGCGCGCGCGTCACCGGCACGATCTCGCTCGCGGTGACGACGACGCGCAGGTTCGGATCGCCCTGCGCGGCCGGCGCGAGCGCCTCGGCGAGCGCTTCTTCGACGCGCGTCGCGACCGCGGCCAAGCCCCCGCGCGCGGGCGCGTGCGCGACGACCAGCGCGTACGCGGCCGGCTCGATCGGCGCCATGCGCAGCACTTCGACCAGGCCCGGGAAGACCTCCGACAAGGTGCGCGCGAGCACGCCGGCGACGACCTCCGCGACGCCGTCGTTCCACGCGAGGCCGAGCGCGCGCCGCGCGTGCGAGAGATCGATGCACCAGCACGAGCTGACGCGCCCCGCGCGCCACACCTGATCGACCCGCGCGGCGACCGGCGCCGGGATCTCGATCGCGCCGCGCGGCGGCGGCACCGCGAGCAGGACCGCGCCGAGCAGGTGCTGCAGCGCGATCTGGATCTGCCCGAGGCTGCACGGCCGATCGAGCAGGAGGTCGCCGACCTCCGCGAACGCCTGCGCGTCGTGGTGCGCCCGCGTCCCCGGCGTCGCCATCAAGAGCCGCGGCGCGAGGGGGCAACGGCGCGCGAGCTGCCACAGGAGCTGGGTCGCCTCGGCGCCGATGCCGTCGAGATCGATCACGAGCAGCGACGGTCGCGTCGCGCCGTCGAGGATCGCCAAGAGCTCGTCGGCGCTGGCGGCCGCGCGCGCGTGCGCGTGCTCGGCGATCCGCTTCGCGAGCCACGCGCGCGCGGTATCGTTCGCGCACGCGATCGCGACCCACGGCGCGTCCTCCGGGATCGGGCGCCCCTCGTCGCGCACCCACGATGCGCTGTCCCCCATCGTCTCTCATGACGCCAGAGGCACCGCGTCAGATCAAGAGCACGCGCGACTGTGGCGCGCGTTACGACGAATGCGGGTACGAGTAGTGCTCGCTGACGACGAGCCACTGCCCGCCGTCCTTGTGCAGGACGAGCGTCAGGACGCCGCGCTCCGACGTGGTCACCACGCCGTCGGACAGATCGCGATCCATCTGCGCGACCACGACCGCGCAGTCCTCGTCGACCGAATCGACCGTGACGTCGCGGAGCTTCACGTGGACCTCGCGCGCGTGGCCCAGCATCTCCTTCAGGTGCGCGCTCGCGGCATCCCAACCCGAGTACGGCACACCTTGAGCGACCAGCACCATCTTCGCGTCGTGCGCGTAGAGCGGCGCGATCGCGTCGAAGCTGTCGGCCTCCCACGCCTGGCGCCACGACTCGACGGCGCGCTGCGCCGCGGCCACCGCGTCATCGGCGCCGGCCGGGGTCGTTTCCTTCTGGGCACGGCCGCCGCATGCTGCGACGAGCGCGCACGCGGCAAGGATAGCGTTGCGCATGAAGCGATGCTTAGCAGACTTCCAGTCCTCGCGTCGGCTGTGTAAGGTCCGCCGCATGACGGAGATCGTCTGGATTCACGCCCGCGAGGTCTTGGATTCTCGCGGCAACCCCACCGTAGAAGCAGAGGTCGGGCTCGAAGGCGGCGGCTTCGGCCGCGCGATCGTGCCCTCGGGCGCGTCGACCGGCGAGCACGAAGCGCTCGAGCTGCGCGACGCCGACGACGCGCGCTTCCTCGGCAAAGGCGTGACGAAAGCCGTCACCAACGTCCGCGAGGTGATCGCGCCCGCGCTGATCGGCATGGACGCGACCGAGCAGGCGGCGCTCGATCAAGCGCTGCTCGAGCTCGACGGCACGCCCACCAAGTCGAACCTCGGCGCCAACGCGATCCTCGCGGTCTCGATGGCGAGCGCGCGCGCGGCGGCCGACGCGCACGAGCTGCCGCTCTATCGCTACCTTGGCGGCGTCGGCGCGGTGACCTTGCCCGTGCCGCTGATGAACATCATCAACGGCGGCGCGCACGCCGACAACAACCTCGACATCCAGGAGTTCATGATCGCGCCGGCCGGCTTCGACCGGTTCGGCGACGCGCTCCGCGCCGGCGTCGAGATCTTCCATCACCTGAAGAAGATCTTGTCGGGCAAGGGCAAGGCGACCAACGTCGGCGACGAGGGCGGCTTCGCGCCGTCGCTCGACAACGCCGAGGAGGCGCTCGGCGTGATCCTCGAGGCGATCGGCAAGGCCGGCTACAAGGCGGGCGAGCAGATCTTCCTGGCGCTCGACGTCGCGGCGTCGGAGTTCTTCGACAAGAAGCTCGGCGCGTACGACTACGAAGGCAAGAAGCTGTCGCCCGAGGCG
>DATJIA010000412.1:0-7255 GCA_035493675.1 Kofleriaceae bacterium
CGCGATGACCGAGAAGCGATTCGCGTTGTTCGTAGCGGCGGTGCTGATCGTGATGGCGGCGGTGAGCCGCGTCGTGCCGCACCCGTGGAACTTCACGCCGATGATCGCGGTCGCGCTGTTCGGCGGCGCGCGGATCGAGAAGGCGTGGGTCGCGATCGCGGCGGTGATCGGCACGCTCGTCGCGGGGGACGTCGCGCTCGGCCTGTTCCCGTACGGCGGGATCGAGTGGGTGTACGGATCGATGATCGCGGTCGTGCTCGTGGGGCGCGCGGCGCGCGGCGGCGTGGCGCGCGCGATCGTCGGCGCGCTGGCGGCGGGCGCGCTCTTCTTCGTCGTGACGAACCTCGGCGTGTGGATCGCGGGCGGGTTGTATCCGCGCACGGCGCAGGGCCTGATCGATTGCTACGTCGCGGCGGTGCCGTTCTATCGGAACCAGATCGTCGGGGACCTGATCTTCACCGGCGCGCTGTTCGGCGCGCACGCGATCGCGACCGGCGCGTACGCGCGGCTCGCGCGGCCGCAGGCGGCGTGATGCGCATCGCGTCGCTGCTCGCGAGCGGCACCGAGCTCGTGTGCGCGCTCGGCGCGGGCGACGAGCTGGTCGCGCGATCGCACGAGTGCGATCACCCGGCGTGGGTGAGCTCGTTGCCGTGCGTGAGCCGGCCGACCTTCCCGATCGATGGAAGCAGTCGCGAGATCGACGAGCTCGTGCGCGCGAAGCTGCACGCGCGCGAGCCGCTGTACTTCGTCGACGAGGAGCTGCTGGCGAAGCTCGAGCCCGACGTGATCCTCACGCAAACGCACTGCGAGGTCTGCGCGGTGACGCCGAACGAGGTCGGGGAGCGCGAGCTCTGTCGCAAGCAGGTCGTCGCGCTCGAGGCGGGGACGCTCGCCGGGATCCAGCGCGGCTTCCTCGAGGTCGCGAAGGTGATCGGGCGCGAGCGCGAAGCGGCGGCGCTGCTCGCGCAGATCCGCGCGCGCATGAGCGCGGTCGCGCGCCGGGTCGCCGGGAGATCGAAGCCGCGCGTCGTGTGCCTCGAGTGGATCGAGCCGATCTTCTGCATGGGCAACTGGGGGCCGGAGATCGTCGAGCTCGCCGGCGGCGAGAACGTGCTCGGCGTGAAGGGCGCGCACTCGACGACGACCGCGTGGGACGCGGTGCGCGAGGCCGATCCGGACGTGCTCGTCGTCGCGGCGTGCGGGTTCGGGGTCGAGCGCACCGAGCGCGAGATGCACCTGCTCGCGGCGCAGCCGGGCTGGGAGTCGTTGCGCGCGGTGCGCTCGCGTCGCGTCTTCGTCGCCGACGGCAACCTCTACTTCAACCGCTCGAGCCCGAGCGTGTTCACCAGCGTCGAGCTCCTCGCCGAGATCCTGCACCCCGACGGCGCCGCGCAGCACGCCGGGGCCTGGCGATCGGCGAGCGTCTGATCGGCACGCGGCATGCTCCCGATCGGGGCATGCGGACCTTGTCCAAGTTGCTCCTCGTCGGCGGTGCGCTCGCAGTCGTGGCGAACCGCAGCAAACGTCGGAGGCCGCGCCGCCGGGTCGTGAGCGCGCCGGCGCGTCGCGCGAAACAATCGGCCCCGGCGCGCGAGCCCGACGCCGAGCCGTACCTCGAGCTCGACATCGAGGATGCGCTGATCGAGGGAATCGACGAAGTGACGGTCTTCCACGTCGAGCGGCTGGAGGACACCGGGCTCGTCGATCCTCCGAACGAAGCCGATGTGCCGCCGCGCTCGGAGCTCGACGAGATCGAGGCGCTCGTGCACGGCACCGGCGAGCTGTACGGCATGCACACGCCGCCCGCCGTCGATCGCGAGCCGCCGGAGGATCGCGTGGCGGCCGAACGCGGCGAGAGCTGGATCGAGGCGCTCGAGGAGCTGTCGGTGGAGAACGGGCCGGAGCCGGAGCACGAGCTGAACGTGATCGACGACGAAGACGTCGATCGCCCGCCGCACGCGAGCGACGCGCGCGATACGCCGGTCGCCGATCGCGGCTCGGGCGGGCCCGGCGGCGCGTAGTACGCTGCGCGCGTGAGCGAGACGAACCGCGCGATCGAGGCAGTCTTCCGGATCGAGAGCCCGAGGCTGATCGCGGGGCTCGCGCGCCTGGTGAAGGACGTCGGCCTCGCCGAGGAGATGGCGCAGGACGCGCTCGTGACCGCGCTCGAGAGGTGGCCGTCGTCCGGGATTCCGGACAACCCGGGCGCGTGGCTGATGACGACGGCGAAGCACCGCGCGCTCGACTTCCTACGCCACCACAAGCTCGCCGACGAGAAGCACGGCGAGATCGCGCGCACGTCCGAAGAGGCCGCGCACGTTTCGATCGAAGACGCGCTCGACGACGACGTCGGCGACGATCTACTGCGCTTGATCTTCATCGCGTGCCATCCGGTGCTCACGCCCGAGGCGCGCGTGACCTTGACCCTGCGGCTGGTCGGCGGCCTGACGACCGAGGAGATCGCGCGCGCGTTCCTCGTCGGTGAGCCGACCATCCAGCAGCGCGTCGTGCGCGCGAAGAAGACGCTCGCCGAGGCGAACGTGCCGTTCGAGCTGCCGCGCGGCGAGGATCGCGCGGCGCGGCTCGGCGCGGTGCTCGGCGTGATCTATCTCGTCTTCAACGAGGGCTACGCGGCGACCGCCGGCGACGACTGGATGCGCCCCGCGCTGTGCGAGGACGCGCTGCGCATCGGGCGCATCCTCGCGGCGCTCACGCCCGACGACGCCGAGGTGCACGGGCTGGTCGCGCTGATGGAGATCCAGCAGTCGCGCGCGGCGGCGCGGGTCGCGCCCGACGGCGAGCCGGTCTTGCTCGCCGATCAGGATCGCCGGCGCTGGGATCAGCTCTTGATCCATCGCGGGCTCGGCGCGCTCGCGCGTGCCGAAGCGCTCGGCGTGCGCGGGCCGTTCGTCTTGCAGGCGGCGATCGCGGCGTGTCACGCGCGCGCGGCGCGCTTCGCCGACACCGATTGGGCGCGCATCGTGTCGCTGTACGGCGAGCTCGCGGCGATCGCGCCGTCGCCGGTGGTCGAGCTCAACCGCGCGGTCGCGGTGTCGATGGCGAGCGGACCGGCGGCGGGGCTCGCGATCGTCGACACGATCGCCTCGGATCCCGCGCTCGCGGGTTATCACCTCTTGCCGAGCGTGCGCGGCGATCTGCTCTTCAAGCTCGGCCGCACGCGCGAGGCGCGCGCCGAGTTCGAGCGCGCCGCGTCGATGGCGAAGAACGCGCGCGAGCGCGCGCTGCTCTTGGAGCGCGCGAACAACTGCTAGCTCACGGCAGCGGGTGCTTCTCGAAGAAGCTCCACATCGCGTCGGTCGCGCTGAGATCGGTCGTCGTCTTGCCGAGGCCGGGGATCGCGAAGCCGCCGGGCCACGTGTGCCCGCCGTCGGTGACCGTGCACAGCGTGACCTCGGCGCCGCCGGCGCAGGTCGCGTAGGTCTGGCAGGTCGAGTCGCCCTTCTGGAACGTGACCGACGGCTCGCCGGTGCAGCCGTCGCGCGTCGCCCAGCCGTGGAAGGTGTCGAGCACCGACGGGAAGCCCATGCTCGCGTTGCCGTCGTAGGGCACGAGGGTGTCGGCGGTGCCGTGGAAGTGCATCACCGGCATCGGGCGCGCCGGCGCGCAGGTCGGCACGCCGAGCACGCCGGCGACCGGCGCGATCGCCGCGACGCGATCGCTCATCTCGCAGCCGATGCGGTGCGAGAGGAAGCCGCCGTTCGACATGCCGGTCGCGTAGATGCGGTGCTCGTCGACGCACAGCTCGCTCTCGAGATCGTCGAGGATCGCGTTCACGAACCCGATGTCGTCGACCTTGTTGCTCGCGGCCTCGCCGCAGCACGCGCCCGCGTTCCAGCTCGGCGACGCGCCGGTGCCTTGCGCGTGCACGGCGATGAAGCCGGCCGCGTCCGCCTTCGTGTTCATGCCGGACAAGAGCGCTTCTTGCTGCGCGTTCGACGTGTAGCCGTGGAAGTCGAGGACGATCGGCGTCGGCCGGGTGGCGTCGTAGCTCGCGGGGACGTGCACGTCGAAGGTGCGATCGAGCCCACCGGTGTGCAGCGTGTACGTCTTGTCGAGGGGCTGCGCGTTCTTGCCGGTGCACATCGCCGCGTCGACGACGCCGGCCGGCGCGGCGTCGATCGCGCCGCTGCCGCCCGCCGCGTCGGGATCACCGCTTGCGGCGCGGTCGCTGCTGCACGCGGGGAGAGCGGAGAGGGTGGCGAACGTTGCGGCGAGGAGAGCGCGCATGGGGGGCCTCGGATCGGATGATGAATGCATCGAGCTGGGTATCGACGAGCGCCTCGAGGACCTCGCGCAGCGGCCGCGCTTTCGGGCTCGAGCAGACATGGAGCGCGGCGCCGAGGTACGACGTCATGAGCGCGCGGGCGAGGTCGTCGTCGCCGAGCTCCTGGATCGAGTCGACCCGCATCTCGGCGAAGACCTCGTCGAACAGGGCGCCGGTGGCGCCGCCGATCTCGCGGCTCTCGAGCGTCGCGGCGAGCACGGCGCGCGACAGCTCGAGGCTCGCGCCCGCGTGCTCGCCGAGCGTGAGCGTCGTGATGCGCAGCCGCGACAGCGGGGGCTCGCCGCTGGCGAGCGCGTCGGCGCGGGCGCGCCGGGCCGCGCGCGTCTGGATCCGCACGAGCTCGGTCACGATCGCGTCCTTGGTCGCGAAGTGGAGGAAGAAGGTGCCCTTGGCGACCTTCGCGCGCTTGGCGATCTCGGCGACCGTGACCGCGTGGTAGCCGCGCGTGCTGATCAGCTCCGCCGCCGCCGCGAAGATGCGACGGCGCGTCTCCTTGGCCTGGAGCTCGCGCTTCGACGGTCCCGCCTTCAACACGCGGCTGACCCTAGGTCAGTGACCGCTGGTCAGTCAACCCGCTTTCGGTGACCAATGGTCACTGACCGGCGGTCAGTCACCCGCTCGCGCCGGCGGCTTGCGCCACGCGGCCCGCTCTTCTTCGGTCGGCAGGAACTGCGCCGGCTTCCAGCTCGCGACCGCGGTGATCGTCAGGACGAAGTTCGACGCGGCCATGAACCAGTAGCGGTGCTCGGGCCAGCGCGCGGCGGCGAGGAACGCGAGCGCGTAGCCGACCGACGCCGGCCACAGGCGATGATCGAGCCCGATCGCGACGACGGCGGTGATCACGCACCACACGAAGATCAGGACCACGCTGGTCGTCACCGCCGGGATCCCGAGCTCGTACGCGCCCGCGTTCAACAACATCTGCGCGACGAACACGAACACGGTGATCAGGAAGACGCGCCGGTTGAACGCCGTGCGCGTCATCGACTCGCGCGCCCACAGCCCGAACCCGAGCACGCCGACCAGGAACAGCGCCGACGCGGCGATCCAGCCGCCGTGCGACGTCACCACGTGCACGCCGGCGATCGCCGAGATCAGCGGGAAGATCGTGAACGTCACGCCGAGCAGGAGGGATCCGAACGTGCGCGTGCGGGAGCCGAGCCGCTTGTCGTGCGCCTGCGCGAAGTGCTCGAGCTCGCGGCGGCGCGCCTCGGCCGCCGCGCACGCGTCGCGCACGCGCGCGGCCAACCCGGGCGGCGGTTGCGCGAGCTCGGCGACCAGCGCCTCGGCCGCGTGCGGATCGCCTTGCGCGAGCTCGTACGCGGCCATCGCCTCGATCGCGCGCGCGAGCCCCGTCTGCGCGACGCGATTGTCGCGCCAGCTCGCGAGCGCCTCGTGGAAGCCGAAACGCGCGGCGCCGAACAGATCGTAGAGCGCGCGTCGCTCGGCGACCTCGCCGCCGGCGCGCGCGGCCGCGGCGATCAGCGCCTCGAGGCGGCGCTCGGCGGCGTCGGCGAGCCGCGACGAGCCGCGGCGCTGCAGGTATCCGCGCAACGCGAGGCGGAGCTGTTCGCAGTTCTCGAAGCGCCCGTCGGGATCGGGATCCATCGCCTTGCGGCAGATCCGCACCAGCTCGGGCGGGGCGCCGTCGGGGACCTCCGGGGTCGAGGTCAAGACGCTGGTCACGACCGCGAGCGCGGTGTCGCCGTCGTGCGGCGGCTTGCCGGCGAGGATCTCGAACAGCACCGCGCCGGCGAGATAGATGTCGGTGCGCTCCGAGAGGCCGACGCCGGTGTCGCGGCCGAGCATCTCGGGCGCCATGTAGCAGGGCGTGCCCGCGAGATCGCCGGCCGCGCTCGCGAGCGGGAGGCGGCCGCTGCCGTCGTCGTGCAAGCTGACCGCGATGCCCCAATCGACGAGGTAGACCTCGCCGAAGTCGCCGACCATGACGTTGTCGGGCTTGAGATCGCGGTGCAGGATGCCGCGGCTGTGCGCGAACCGCAGCGCCTGCAGCACCTGCATCAGGATCTCGAGGTTCCACGCGAGCAGATCGTCGGCGCCGAACCGCTCGCGCACGCGCTGCGCGTCGAACATCAGCTCGGCCCACGCGCGGCCCTCGATGCGCTTGAGCACGATCATCGGGCTGCCGGTCTGGTCGAACGAGATGTCGTAGACCGGCACGACGTTGGGGTGCTCGAGCGATCCGGTGACCCACGCCTCGCGCAGCAGGTCGATCGTCGCCGCCTCGGTGCGGCGATCCTCGCGCAGCGTCTTCACCGCGACCTTGCGGCCGAGCGCGATCTGCTCGGCGAGCTTCACGACGCCCATCCCGCCCTGGCCGATCGTCTCGATCGTCTCGAGGCGCGCGCCGTTCTCGGCGAGGCGCTCGAGCGCGGCGACCGCGCGCCGTCCCGCGGTGTCGCCGGCGTCGGCGGGCACGATCGTCGAGCGCGGCGACTGCACCATCGTCGCGGCGTCGCCGGCGCTCACGCCGCCGAGCCACTCGGTCACCATGCTCGAGAAGCTCCGCAACGTCTCGCGCGTCACGCGCGAAGGATACCGCGAGCGCCGCGCGCGGCGCTCAGAACGTGATCGAGCCGCTCGTCTGCCGCACGAGCGTCGCCGAATCGACGGTCGCGCTCGCGCCGTCGACCGTGAACGCGCCCGACGTGGTCGCCGCGCGCGACTGTCCCCACTGCACGGAGATCGACGAGCCGTCGTGGAAGACGCCGCCCGACTTCGAGATCGCGCCGGTGCCGGTCCAGCTCAGATCGAGCTCGAGCGTGACGTCGGCGCCGCCCGAGTACGACGGCGCGAACAGCGTGCCGGTGAAGCGCGCGCCCGCGAGGCCGTCGACGGCGAAGTCGCCCGTCGCGTAGCCGGCGAAGCCGTTGCCGAACGTGCCGCCGCAGAGGTCCTCTTGCGAGCCGACCGCGTACACGCCGTCGG
>DATJIA010000413.1:0-11932 GCA_035493675.1 Kofleriaceae bacterium
GTGCACGCAACAGAAGTCCGCGTTGTCGATCTTCGAGCAACCGCTGGACGCGCCGGCGAGCGCAGACGCGACCAGCAGCGCGGGAAGCAAGGCCCTCATGCTGCTACGGGAGTATCACGTCCGGAGCCGTCGCCGCCACGAGCTAGGAGGCGATGCCGACGACGGATGTGATCATCCCGTCGTCGCCGAGGTAGGTGGTCAGGTAGTTCGACCCTCGTCGCGATCGGGGCGCTCGTCGCCGGCGCTCGCGCGCTCGAGCTCCCATTCGTCGCCGTCGCGCGGGCTCGGGCGCGCCGCGAGCTTCTTCGCGAAGACCGGGATGATGATCGTCGCGCCGCCGATCAGCGCGCGCTTGTCGCCGGCGGCGGCGCGCTGCACGAGATCGATATGGTACTCGCCGGGCTCGAGCGTGCCGTCGAGGCGGATGCGCAGCTCGGCCGCCGCCTTGCCGCGGCCGGCGATCGCGAGCTCGCGCAGCTCGACGGACTTGCCGCCGCGCGCGACCAGCGGACGGACCGCGAGCGGGAGCCGCTTGCCCGGCGGCTTCGCCGCGACGCCGAGGTACGTGCGGACGCGATCGATCACGTCGGCGACGCCGAGCGCGAGCCATCGCCAGGCGCCGTCGCGGATCGCGAACGGGTGCGCGCCTTCGATCGCGCGCGGCGCCGCGCCCTTGCTGAGCCGCGTCTCGACGATCGTCTGCGGCGGCAGCGCGGCCAGATCGATCGAGACCGTCGACGCGGCGGTCTCGACGTGGGGGTTGTTGAGCTCGATGTACGCGCGCAGCTCGCGGCCGAAGCGTCCGCCGATCCCGGTGTCGCCGCCGGGCTGCATCGGCGACGGCGTCGGGCCCGCGGGCAGCGGCGGGCCGACCATCACATTGCGCTGCGTGATCTGACGATTGCGCGGCACCACGTCGTCGACGGACAAGCTGAGCCCGGCGGTGTCGAGCAGCGCGCCGGGGCCGTGCACGAACGCGACGACGCAGCGGTGATCGCCTTCGGCGCCGGTCGGCAGATCGAAGCGCGCGACCCCGGGCGCCTCCGCGTGCACGCCGCTCACCGGCACGACCCCGAGCGAGGTCCAATCGCCGCCGGACGGCAGCGCCGAGTCGATCGCGCCCGTCGACTGGAAGCGCGTCCAGAACATCGCGGGCAGGCTCGGCAACATGCCGGACCACCGGCACGCGATCGCCCACACGTTGACCGTGCCCGACGGCGTCGTCGATCGATTGTTCACGCGCACCCAGACGCGCGCGGTCGTCGCCGCCGCGGCGATCTGGCTGCGATCCTTGAACCACGCGACGTCGTCGGCGGTCGGCGACGGCGCTTCCGGATCGTTCTGGTAGTAGAGCGTGCCGCCGGTGTCGCGCAGCGGCGTGTCGACCTTGATGTCGGCGGACTGCCAGTGCCACGCGCGCTGGCTCGCGTCGAGCGGGCTCCGCACGCCGTCGGCGGAGGCGCCGAGCCAACCGGGATCGAACGCGTGATCGCGGAAGTAGAAGCGCGCGCCGCTGGTCGCGGCGACGTCGAGCTCGAGCTCCCACACGCCGCGCACCGCGGTGGTCGCGCGCAAGACGAAGCGCGGCGCGGAGCCGGCGTTCGCGACGTTGCCGATCCAGAGATCGTGGATCTCCTGTCCCGGCAGCTCGCCGGTGAGATCGGTCCACGTCCACGGCGTCCCGCGATCGAGCTGGAACACGCGCGCGTTGCGCGCGACGTAGATCCGGCCCGCGACGGTCGGATGCGCGACGGCCTTGCCGATCGACACGCCGCTCGCGATCGCGCCGCCCGCCGGCTCGGTGCACGGCTCCGCGACCCACGCGCCGGCCTCGACGCGATAGAGCGGGGTCGCCGCGACCGGTTGCGACAGCACGACGTAGAAGGTGCCCGCGGCGTCGGCGGTGAGGCTCGCGATCAGCGGCGACGCGCCCTGCGTCTCGACGCCGGAGACGTACTCGCCGGCGCCGGTGAGGCTCTCCGGACCGTCGAGCGTCGCGGCGAGCCCCGCCGGGCGCGCGCTGACCTCGGTCCAGGTCGTCGCGCTGGTCGCCGCCGACGCGCCGGCGCACGTCCACAACCGTTGATCGGCGCTCGCCGCACACAGCGCGTCGCCGGAGCGCGCGAGCCGATAGAAGCGCCGCGCCGACGGGATGAAGACCTGGCTGATGCGCGCCGCCGACGCGCCGGTGATGCGCGCCGCGTACGATCGCCCGACGCGGATCGCGGTGCCCGCGGGGATCGTGGCGCTGCCGAAGATCGTCACGTGGAAGCGATCGGCGGCGACGCTCGAGATCGGTTGATAGACGAAGCCGGGCCCGGCGTCGCCGAGGCACACGCGCGCACCGACGACGAAGTCGGAGGTCATCACGTCCGGCACGACCTCGACGTCGGTGCCCGGCGTGACCGGCGACGCGAGCGTCGCGACCTGATCCATCGCGATGATGCCCGCGTAGAGATCGCCGGGCGACGCCGGCACCGCGTTGCTGGTCGCGCCGCAGCTCGGCGCGTTCGGCGTGGTCACGTGCGCGATGTACGTGCTCGCGCCGGGATCGCGATCGACGTACGTGTGCAGGTTCCACACCGGCCAGATGATGTTCGCGCTCAGGTTGACCCAGACGCGCAAGCCGTCGCCGGTCGGCGCGGTGAACGCGACGCCGCCGTCACCGCCGCCGACCGAGGTCCACGCCGTCGAGCCGATCCGGCGCGCGATGCCGGTGTCGAGCGCGGTCGCGTACGCGATCATGCTCGTCGGTGCGCCGGCGAGCGGATCGGAGGTGGCCGCCAGCTGGAACGCCGCGATGGAGGCCAGGCCGTGGTTGAGGCTCTCGACCAGATCCGTCGAGGTCGGGTGGGTGGCGCCGCTGCCGTAGGTCGTGTCGGTGCCGGGCGTGGTGTAGGCGAACGCGGGGTTCGTGTAGCCGCGCGAGGTCGCGAGCCCGCCGTCGCTGCCGACGAAGACGCGCGCGCGCGGCGACGGCGACGCCGCGGGCAGCGTGTCGGGGTGATACGCGGTCTTCGGCGGCGCGTGCGCGAGCGATCGAACGTCCGTGTGGTGGAGGCGTTGGTAGTCGGGCAGCTGCCAGGTGCGCCCGCCGTCGATCGATCGCTGGAGGAAGATGCCGGCGCTGCACAGGAGGACGTCGGAGGTGTCGGCGCCGTTCGGCTCGGGCGCGACGAGGAACGAGACGCCCTCGAGCGTGTAGTCGAGCGGCGGCTGCACGCCGGCGCCGCGCTCCTGCCACGCGCCGGTCGGCGGCGCGCCCGTGCTGACAAACAGGCGCACGTCGTGCGGGCTCCGATGATCGGCGTAGAGCGGCGCGACCATCGCGTAGACGCGATCCGGTTGGCGCGCGCAGTAGTCGACGAGCACGACCAGGTTCGCGCCCGCCGCGGGCACCGGCGGGAGGCCCGGCGCGCTGCCGAACAGGTTCGTCCACGGACCGCCGGGCGCATCGGCGTAGAAGAGGCCCTTGCCGTAGACGCCGGCGAAGAAGCGCCGCGTCGTCGAGGTCGGCATGTAGACCGCGAGCGAGGTGACCTCGCCGATCGCGGCCATCGTCCAGGTCGCGCCGCCGGTCGTCGAGGTCGCGACGCCCGCGCGGGTCGCGGCGTAGATCGTCGCCATGGTCGGATCCGCGCCGCTCGCGCGATCGACGACCAGCTGGGTGACCTCGGCGCCCGGATCGATCGCGAGCGGCCAGGTCGCGCCGCCGTCGATCGATCGGAAGACGCGACGCCCCGCGCGCGCGCCGAGGTAGACGACGTCGGGCAACAGCGGATGCACCGCGGCGCACGCGAGATCGAGCTGCGGCGCGGCGCGGGTCAGATCATCGGCGATCGCGCGCCACGAATGGCCGTCGTCGACGGTGCGAAAGGCGGTCGATCCGCCGACGCGACGCACGACGACGACGGCGTTGTGCTCGTCGGCGGGGTGCACCGCGATGCCGAGCACCGCGCCTTGCGCGCCGCTCTCGTTCGCGCGCGCCATCCGCGCATACGTGCCGTCGCGAACATCGATGACGACCGTCGGACCGAGCGGAATCCAACCCACGACGCCTCCCCCTGGATAGCTTCATCCGTGGCGGATCCGAGTATCGATCGCGCACGCCGCGATCGCGAGCGTGAGATCCGTAAGATCGTCACCAGACGATCGTCGACGCGTCGACGACGGTCGTGAGGGCGTTGCCCTTCCACTCGAAGATCGCGTCGAGCGAGGTGGTCGCGGTGCCGCCGTGGCACTCGCGCACCCAGGTGTCGGCACCGACGCGGATCAGCGTCTTGCCGTTCTGGATCCCGACCGCGATCGTGTTCAACCCGCAGCAGAAGTTGAAGTCGACCAGGTTCGAGTCGCCGGCGCCGAGCAGCTTGCGATCGATCTTGCCGCCCTTGCCCTTCGAGACGACCGCGAGGCGCGGGCACGAGACGTCGCTGTCGGCGTCGACGTCATCTCCGGCAGCCGCCGCGGGCGCCGCCGGCGGCGTCGGATCCGGAACGATCGCGACGCACGCGGCGGTCGCGCCTTTCGGGAACAGCGACGCCGGCAGCGCCGCCGCCGCCGCCGCGTCGTCGATCGTGAGCGGGCACGCGTCGGACTTGAGCGCCGCGTACTGCGCGTCGAACGCCTTCTCGCACTGCTCGAGGTTGTACTCGAGCGCGCCCATCAGCTTGTCGTTGCCCGCGCGCGACGCATCGGACTTCGGGAACGTCTCCTCTTCCATGAGCTGGCGGCACGCGAGCAGGTTCCCGCTCTTCCAGTACGCGACCGCGAGATCACCGACGAGCCAGGCCTCCTCGACGGCGTCGGGCGACGCGCCGTCGCACGCCTTGCGCGCGGCCTCGAGCGTCGCGATCGCCTTCGCGTAGTCCTTCGCGCGCGCCGACTTGTCGGCGGCCGCGCGCGCCTTGCGCATCGACGCCTTCGAGCACTCGTTCTTCGCGTGCGCGACGCCGGCGCCCACGATCAACACCCACGCCACCGCGATCTTCCGCATGCGCGCGAGTATGTCAGACGATCTGCTGCAGGCGTGCGGGATCGTCGCTCTCGATCCAATCGAGGCCGAGCGCGAGCAGGCGCTCG
Organism: Kofleriaceae bacterium; assembly: GCA_035493675.1. Lineage (GTDB taxonomy): Bacteria > Myxococcota_A > Polyangia > Haliangiales > Haliangiaceae > JAIOQA01. The sequence goes on from DATJIA010000413.1 coordinate 5,080, forward strand.
ACCTCGGCGCGCGGCGTGGGCGCGGCGCCGAGCGGGAACGCGACGTGCGCGCCGACCGCGAGGCCGGCCGCGCGCATGCGACGGACCGATGCCTCGTGGAGGAGCGGCAGGTCGGCGCCGACCGCGCGCACCTCACCGCCGGCGGCGAGCCGATCGACGAGGCGCCGGCCGCCGCCGAAGACGGAGTGGTTCCAGCAGAAGCCGAGCGCGAGCGCGGGATCGGCGCGGCCCGCCTCGCGCAGCTTGCGCGGATCGAACGACGACACCATCACGCGCGCGCCCGCGCCGGCCGCCGCGATGTCGGCGGCGACCACCTCGGCGACGCGATCGCCGAAGAAGCGCGGCTTGAGCTCGATGTTGATCGCGACCGCGCCGCCGACCTCCGCGAGCACCTCGGCGAGCAGCGCGATCGGCTCGGCGCGCTCGTACCTGACGGCGCGCCCGCGCACGCTCAACATCGGTTGCACGCGCAGCTTCGAGATCTCGTCCCACGACAGCTCGGCGATCGCGCGCCGCACGCCGGTCAGGCGCAGCGTGCTCGCGTCGTGGAACACGACCGCGCGCTGGTCGCGCGTGAGCCGCACGTCGAGCTCGATCGCTTCGAGGCCGAGCTCGACGGCGCGCCGGAACCCGGCCACCGTGTTCTCCTGGTGCAGCGTCGGGACGCCGCGATGCCCGACGATCATCGGCCGCGTTTTCGGTGCGAGGAACGGGTTGGTCGGATCCAGTCCGCGACAGCTTACTAGCTGCGCGCGAGCTCGTCGATCGCGTGGAGGAGCTCGTCCTCCGCGAACGGCTTCTCGATGCACCGGTTGGGCACCGACGACAGGAAGCGCTCGACGCCGACCGAGAACACGCCGCCGGTCATGAACAGGAAGCGGCGCTCGAGCCCGGGATGGCGCGCGCGCACCTCGTGATAGAGGTCGACGCCGGTGAGCCCGGGCATCATCAGATCGGCGAGCACCGCGTCGAAGCGGGTGTCGTCGTCGAGGACCGCGAGCGCCTGGTGCGCGCCCGGCACCATCACGAGCTCGCACGCGTCGCGGAACTGGCGCTCGATCGCGGCGAGCAGCGCGGGCTCGTCGTCGACGACCAGGACGCGGCGGCGGATCGCGGGGCGCGACGAGCTGCGCGGCGCGTGGCGCGCCGGCGTCGCCTGCGCGCGCGGCAGCGTCACGCGGAACGTCGTCGCGCCCGGCGACGACTCGAACGCGATCTCGCCGCCGAGCTCGGTCACGATCTGATGACACATCGAGAGGCCGAGGCCGGTGCCCGCGCCCGCCGCCTTGGTCGTGAAGAACGGCTCGAACACGCGCGGCCGGATCGCGGGCGCGATGCCGCCGCCGGTGTCGCTGATCTCGACGACCGGGCGCCCGGCGCCGTCGGTGCGGGTCGCGACCAGGATCGTGTGATCGTCGGGCGCGCCGTCGGGGATCGCGTCGGCGGCGTTGGTGAGCAGGTTGATCAAGACCTGGCCGAGGCGGCCGCGCCCCGCGAGCGCGGGCGGCGCGGGCGCGTACGCGCGCACGACGCGCGCCTTCATCTCGATCGCGTGCTTGGCGAGCGCGAGGGTCGAGTCGAGCAGCTGCGGCAGATCGATCGACTCGCGCGGCTCGTCGTGCACGCGCGAGAGCATCTTGAGGTTCCGCACGATCCCGAGCACGCGCCCGGTGCCCTCGCGGATCTGCTCGAGCGACGCCTCGAGCTCGGCCGTGCGCGCGCCGGCGCGCAGCGCCGCGATCTGGCGCGCCGCCAGCTCGAGGTTCAGCTGCACGTACGTGAGCGGGTTGTTGATCTCGTGCGCGACGCTCGCCGCGAGCGCGCCCATCGACGCGAGCCGATCCGAGATCGCCGCTTGCTCGCGCAGGCGCTGCCGCTCGCTGACGTCGCGCAGGACCGCGAGCCGCGCCGGCTTGCCCTCGTACTCGATCAGCTGCGCCGCCTCCGACTCGACGTGGCGGATCACGCCGTCGGCGCCGAGGCAGCGGTACTGCTCCGGCGCGGCGGGCACCTGCCCGACCGCCGCGCGGCGCATCGCCTCGACGAGCGCGGCCCGATCCTCGGGCGGGATGAACTCCATCACCGATCGACCGACGATCTCGCCGACCGACGACACGCCGAGGATCGCGAGCAGCGCGGCGTTGCCCCACTGCATCACGCCGTCGGTGTGGATCAGGACGCCGTCGGGCAAGCGCTCGATCAGCTGCTGCAGCTCGTGGCGCGACGTCCGCATCGCGGTGATGCTCGCCTCGATCTCGCGCTGCTGCTCGGCGACGCCGCGCAGCGCGTCGCCGACCCGCCCGATCATCCGCGCGCCGCGGGCGATCTTCTCGCCGAGCGTGTGCGACGGCGGCGGCACCAGCACGAGCCGCGCGCGTCGTCCGGTCAGCACCTGCTCCTCGATCTTCGACGGCGGCAGCCCGAGCAGCCGCGGGATCTCCGCGACGTTCGCGTTGCAGATCCGGAAGTACAGCTGCGACTCGCGATAGCCGTCCATGAGCTCGCCGGTGACGACCAGCCGCCCCGACGACAGCCACTCGTTGCGCACGATCACGTTCGAGAACAGCGCCGGCGCGACCAGGCGCGTGCCGATCTCGTAGAGCTGCCTCGGGCTGACGACGAGCTGGCCCGCGCGCCGCAAGACGCTGAACGACGGCACCTCGAGCATGCGCGCGCCGATCTCCTCGGGCGTGATGCGATCGCCGTAGCGGCGATCGATCCGATCGATGAGCTCGACGTAGTCGTCCCAATCGATCCGATCGCCGGCGAGGCGCAGACCCTCGACGAGCTCGGCGGTCGAGAGGCCCGCGTCGTCGAGCGCCTCGAGGAGGATGCGGCTCGCACGAGCCGAGACTTCTCGCATCAGTCGATAACTCTATCACCGCGTTCGCTAGTCATTTTCCCGATCCCAGCTCGCGCCTTCGCGCGCGACGATCGACCGCATCTGCGGCGCGTGCTCCGCGGTCCACGCGTTCGCGTGCGCCGCGATCCGATCGATCGCGTCGTCGTCGCGATCGGGATCGTGGTGGTGCAAGCACAGCGTCTTCGCCTCGGCCTTGCGCCCGAGCGCGAGCACGTCGTCGACGATCGAGTGCCCCCAGCCGCGCTTCGCCGGCATGTCCGACGGCAGGTACTGCGCGTCGTGGATCAACAGATCCGTCCCCGACGCGAAGCGCGCGAGCTCGTCGTTCGCGGGATCGAGCTCGTTGTCGGTCAAGTAGCAGATCGACGTGCCGTCGTCGTCGTCGATGCGATAGCCGGTCGCGCCGCCCGGATGGTTCAGCTCGACGCGGTGCACGACCGCGGATCCGATCCGGTGGTCGCCGAAGTCCTCGTTGCGCTCGATCTTCGCCGGCAGGTCGGCGAGCTTGACCGGGAAGTGCGCGCCGTCGAACAAGACCGAGTGGCTGGTCGCGCGCGCGATCCGATCGGTCATCGGATGGAACACGACGGTCGTGTACTTCGAGTAGATCGGCCCGAAGAACGGCAGCCCGATGATGTGATCCCAGTGCGTGTGCGTGATCAGCAAATGGATCGGATCGCGGTACGCCTCGGCGGTGAGCTGCTTGCCGAGCTCGCGGATGCCGGTGCCCGCGTCGAGGACGATGCAGGTGCCGTCGGCGAGCCGGACCTCGACGCACACGGTGTTGCCGCCGTATCGAACGGTCGTCGGGCCCGGCGTCGGGACCGACCCCCGCACCCCGTGGAAGCGCACCCTCACGAGCGCGATAGTACCGTACGATGCGGCGTGCGTTGCGTGTTGTTGTCGTGCGCGGCGCTCGCCGCTTGTGGTGACGATGTCGTCGGCGGCATCCGGATCGGCGCGGCGCCGGAGCTCGCGCCCGCGATCCGCGGCATCGCCGCGTTGACGAACGATCGCGCGGTGACCGTCGTCGCCGACGACGATCCGGTCGCGATGACCTCGCCCGATCACGATCTGCGGATCGCGATCGTCCGCGATCTGCAATGCGTCGAGTGCTACCGCATCGACGCGGGCGATCACGACGGCGCGTGGATCGTGCACGCCGGCGACGTGCTCGGCGCGCAGTATGGCGCGGCCGCGATGCTCGAGCACCTCGGCTTCCGCTTCCGCAGCCCGTACGACACGTACACGCCGTGGGCGCCGCGCTTCGACCCATCGGCCGCCGCGGATCTCGGCGTGCTCCACACGCCGGAGATCCGCGTGCGCGGACTGCAGCTCCACACGATCCACCCGATCGAGGCGTACTTCGCGCTGTGGGAGCCGGGCCACACCGACGAGGCGGATCGCATCTTCAGCTGGATCGTCGCGAGCCGCGGCAACTTCGTGCAGTGGGTCGCGCTCAGCGACGCCGGCGATCCCGGACGCCACGACGAGTGGGCCGCCTCGACGAAGATCTTGCTCGATCATGCGCACGCGCTCGGGCTGCGCACCGGGATCAACGTGCAGATGTACGGCCAAGCGGATCTGCAGAGCGGCTTCGATCTCGCGCCCGACAAGACGATGGCGTTCGCGCCGCAGCTCGACGCGCGCGTCCCGCTCGTCACCGACGGGTTGCCCTTCGACGTCTACGAGGTCTCGTTCGGCGAGTTCTCGGGCGCGGAGCCGCAGCAGTTCGTCGACGATCTCAGCGCGAGCGCGCAAGCGTTCCACGCGCACGCGCCGGCGGCGGAGATCCACGCGCTGGTCCACGTCGGCGCGAACCTGCGCGTGAATTACATGGGCCAGGACCTGCTCTTCTACTTCCTCGTGAAGTTCGCGGACGCGTCGCTGGTCCCCGACATCCACACGGTCATGTTCTACGACCTCTACGAGGACGCCGGCGGCGCGTATCACCACCAAGACTTCAGCGAGCACCGCGCGTACCTGCTCGAGCGGATCGCCGCCGGCGCGCGCGCCGCGTACTTCCCCGAGGACGCCTACTGGGTCGCGTTCGACGACTCGATCCCGATCTACCTGCCGCTCTACGTGCGCAGCCGCTGGCTCGATCTCGATCGTCTGCGCGGCGATCCGGCGGCGCAGGGCAAGCCGCTCGACGAGCACCTGATCTTCTCGAGCGGGTGGGAGTGGGGCTACTGGCTGCACGACTACGCGTCCTTGCGCGACAGCTACCATCACGCGGGCGCGTATCGCGATCTGATCGCCGACGCGTTCGCCGGCGATCTCGACGTCGCGGTCGATCCGATCGTCGCGTGGACGGAGTCGGAGCACGACGCGCTCTTGACCGGCCGCTTGGTCGCGTACCTCGCGAGCCGCGACCTGATCATCGACGCCGGCCGCGAGCTCGGCATCGTGTCGCAACCCGATCGCGTGCGCTTGCAGGATCTCCCGTCGATGAGCGCCGAAGCGCGCGACGCGTTCGGCGCCGACGTCGTCGCGCGGCTCGCCGCGTTCGCCGACGATCTCGAGGCGCGCGCGCGCGCGATCGACGCGCTCGCGATGCGCGGGCGCTGGGCCGACGAGCTGCGCGACGACGTCGACATCACCGCGCTGCGCGCGCGCTTCGCCGCGACCACGTACCGCGCCGCGCTCGATCAGCTCGCCGGCGACCCCGCCGCCTACCAGCGCGGCCACGACGCCGCCGCCGATCTGCTCTCTCGCGCCGGCGACATCGTCGCGCGCCGCCGCGCCGCGATGCACTCGCCGAGCTCCGCGCTCTACACCGAGCGCGGCGGCAACCACACGCTCTATCAATACGGCTACCTGTTCAACGCCGACACGCTCTGCTTCTGGAACCGCGAGCTCCGCCAGCTCGAGCAGCTCGCCGGCGCGACCGTGCACGTCCCCGACTGCCTGCTGTGATCGTGCCGGTGCTGACGCTCGGGAACGGCGCCTGAGCGCTCCTCTCGATCACTCAAACCGAAACATCTGAAAAGGCCAACGGCGCGGTGCCTCGTGATCGCACGAAGGTCGGCGGCCGCGCCGATGTGGGCGCTCGGGAACTGAACCCAGCCGCCGGAGTCGTGCTCACGCCTGCCGGGGATTGCCGGATCGCAACCTGGCCACTCTCGTTCATTCATATATCATTGCCCTAATCATGACAACGAGGGCGGTGCGGTCTGCCTGGAACAGGCGGCGCAAGGGACAGCTCGAGATCGATCTGCGCCCGCGCACGAAGCGCGGCGCCCTGCGCAGCAAGCGAGGCCGGCCGGTGACGGGCCGACGAAGGGATCCGCGCCATCGCACGCGGCCCGAGCACGACGCGCGCAATCCTGTGCATATCGTCCTGCGCGTGACGCGCGAGGTGTCGAGCCTGCGCACGCGTCACGCGTATCGCGCGATCCGCCGCGCGGTCGATCACTGCCGTGCGCGCAGCGACTTCCGCATCGCCCACATGAGCATCCAGTCGAACCACGTGCACCTGCTCGTCGAGGCCGACGACAAACGCGCGCTCGCGCGCGGCATGCAGGGCTTCGCGGTCAGCGCGGCGAAGCGGCTCAACCGCGAGCTCCACCGCGCCCGCGGCGATGTCTTCGCGTACCGCTATCACGCGACCGCGATGACGAACCCGACCCAGGTGCGCAACGCGATCAGCTACATCGTCAACAACTGGCGTCACCACCGCTGCGATCGCCACCACACTTGGCGCACCGATCCATACTCGAGCGCGCACGCGATCGCAGCCTGGAACGTCGAGCGGGACCCCGACCAGCTGCCCGTGGTCAGCCCGACGACGTGGTTGCTGCGCGAAGGCTACAAGCGCGTCGATCCGATCCGCCCCGATGAAGTACCGGGCCCGGATCCCGATCCGTGATTACTGCGCGACGCAGATGCCCGTGACGGATCCCGGACATCCCTCGTTCCAAAAGACACCGACGCTCACGCGACACGTGAGCCCGGTCTCGCATGCACCCGTCTTCCCCGCCTCGACGC
>DATJIA010000414.1:0-14502 GCA_035493675.1 Kofleriaceae bacterium
GTACCTGAACTTCCCCGATCCGTGGTTCAAGCGACGCCATCACGATCGCCGCATGATCGACGCCGCGCTCGCCGACGCGATCGCGATCGTCGCGCGCGCGGGCGCCGACGTGTTCGTGCAGACCGACGTCTGGGACATCGCGCTCGACGCGATGGAGGTCTTCGAGCGCGCCGACGATCGCTTCGAGACTCGCGCGGGCGACTGGCGCTTCTGGCGAGGCGGCAACCCGTACGGCGCGCGCTCGTGGCGCGAGCAGAACGCGGAAGAGACCGGGCTGCCGATCTGGCGCCTCATGTACGCGCGACGCTGATCGCGATCCGAATGTGCGTGCGCGTCGTAATGCGCGGCATGAAGAAGATCGCGAAGAAGTTGTCGTTGGCGCGCGAGATCGTGCGTCCGCTCCAGCACGTCGTCGGTGGGATCGGGATCCCGGCGACGCAGTACCTCGGATGCCCCACGTTCTACACGTGCCCGCCCGAGGGCGGCGGCGGCAGCGCGGGATGCGGGACGATGGTCAGCAAGTGCGTCGACAACTACTGCACGCTGCAGAACTAGGAGCGAACCATGAAGAAGATCGCGAAGAAGTTGTCGTTGGCGCGCGAGATCGTGCGTCCGCTCCAGCACGTCGTCGGTGGCATCACCGTGCCGTATACGCAGTACGTGCAGTGTCCGTCGTTCTACGGCGGATGCGCGACCGGTGATTGCAACGAGACGGCGGGCAGCGCGTGCGACAACCGCCAGTGCACCGCGAATCACTGACTACAGGTGCTTCGTGTGCTCGGGCGTGTTGAACCAGTCGTTGTCGGCGCCGTTCATGAAGCGCACGGGCGCGGCGGCGAGCTCGGCGGGGTCGGCGTCGTCGAGGCACGAGAGCACGACGGAGACGTAGTCGCCGCCGATCTGCTCGATGTAGCCGCGCCCGAACGAGCGCACGCCGCAGTGCTTGCAGAAGAGGTGATGGCCGCTCTTGGTGTTGAACTGGTAGTCGGAGAGCGCGTCCTCGCCGGAGAGCAGGCGGAACTGCGCCGGCTTGACGATGATCGACCAGTTGCGCACCTTCTTGCAGTAGCTGCAGTTGCAGCGACCGGTGCCGCCCGCGAGATCGAGATCCGCTTCGAAGCGGACCGCCTTGCAGTGACAGCTGCCGTGATAGGTCTTGGTGCTCATCGGAGGGCCAGCTCCATCTGTTCGAGCTCGCGGGCCTTGTCGCGGAGCGCGGCGGCCCGCTCGAACTCCAGGTCGGACGCCGCGCGCTTCATCTCGGCGCGCAGCTTGTTGATCGCGCCGCGAAGCGTCTCGAGGTCGTCGATCTTGCGCATGTCGATCGCCGTGATCTCGGCGGACTTGCCCTTCTTCGGCACGGGCTCGGCCGGTTGGATGTCGAGGATCGATCGCGTCGTCGATCGCGGCGTGATGCCGTGCGCCTTGTTGTAGGCGGCCTGCACCTCGCGGCGCCGGCGCGTCTCGCTGACCGCCTTCTTGATCGAGTCGGTCTCCTTGTCCGCGTAGAGGAGGACCTTGCCCTTCACGTTGCGCGCGGCGCGGCCGATCGTCTGGATCAGCGAGCGCTCGCTGCGCAGGAAGCCTTCCTTGTCGGCGTCGAGGATCGCGACCAGCGACACCTCGGGGATGTCGAGGCCTTCACGCAGGAGGTTGATGCCGACCAACACGTCGAACTCGCCGCGGCGCAGGTCGCGCACGATCTGGATGCGCTCGAGCGTGTCGACGTCGGAGTGGAGGTAGCGGACCTTGATGCCGAGATCCTTGTAGTAGTCGGTGAGATCCTCGGCCATGCGCTTCGTGAGCGTGGTGACGAGGGTCCGCTCGCCGGCGGTGATGCGCTCGCGGATCTCGGCGAGCAGATCGTCGACCTGCTGCGTGACCGGGCGGACCTCGACTTCCGGATCGAGCAGGCCGGTGGGCCGGATGATCTGCTCGACGAAGACGCCGCCGGCCTCCGTCATCTCCCAGTCGGCGGGCGTCGCGGAGACGAACACGGTCTGCTTCGCGCGCTGCCGCCACTCGTCGAAGCGGAGCGGGCGGTTGTCGAGCGCGCTCGGCAGGCGGAAGCCGAACTCGACCAGCGTCTCCTTGCGCGCGCGGTCGCCGTTGAACATGCCGCCGACCTGCGGGACGGTCTGGTGCGATTCGTCGACGAAGAGCAGGTAGTCGTCCGGGAAGTAGTCGATCAAGGTCGGCGGTGGCTCGCCGGGCGCGCGCCCGCTGAGATGCCGCGAGTAGTTCTCGATGCCGGAGCAGAAGCCCATCTGCTCGATGCTCTCGAGGTCGTACATCGTGCGTTGCTCGAGGCGCTGGCGCTCGAGCAGCTTGCCCTGATCGGACAGCTCGCCGAGGCGGTCGCGCAGCTCGACGCGGATCTGCTCGACCGCGCGCTTCATCTGATCGTCGGGCGTCGCGTAGTGCGAGGCCGGGAAGATCGTGGCCTCCTCCATCTTGCGCTTCACCTTGCCGCGCAGCGGATCGATCTCGCTGATCGCCTCGACCTGATCGCCCCACCACTCGACGCGCACCGCGGTGTCGGCCTCGTACGCGGGGAAGATCTCGACGACGTCGCCGCGCACGCGGAACGTGCCGCGATGGAAGTCGAGGTCGTTGCGCTCGTACTGCAGCTCGACGAGGCGGCGCAGGAAGCGGTCGCGATCGACCTCCTTGCCGGTCGAGACCTCGGCGGTCATGTGCGCGTACGTCTCGGGCGCGCCGATGCCGTAGATGCACGAGACCGACGCCACGATGATCACGTCCTTGCGCGACAGCAGCGCGTAGGTCGCGGCGTGGCGCATGCGATCTATCTCTTCGTTGATGATCGCGTCCTTCTCGATGAAGGTGTCCGTCGTCGGGACGTAGGCTTCCGGCTGGTAGTAGTCGTAGTACGAGACGAAGTAGTGGACCGCGTTGTCGGGAAAGAGCTCCTTGAACTCGCCGTAGAGCTGCGCCGCCAAGATCTTGTTGTGGACCATGATCAAGGTCGGGCGGTTCACGGCGGCGATGATGTTCGCCATCGTGAAGGTCTTGCCCGAGCCGGTGATGCCGAGCAGGACCTGGCTCTTGTCGCCGCGCTTCAAGCCGTCGACGAGCTCGTGGATCGCCTTGGGCTGATCCCCGGTGGGCTGATACGGTGCGCGGAGCTTGAACGCGGGCACGGGGCAGCAGTCTAGCTCCAGAAGTGACGACGGCATGTCAGGAGATCTCTCTCAACGATTGCGCGGGTTCTATGCGGTGCTCGACCGCGACGATCCGGCGTTCGCGGAGCGCTTGCTCGAGGCGGGCGCGCGCGTGGTGCAGGTGCGGATGAAGGACGCGAGCGCGCGCGAGCTCGCGGCGGCGGCCTCGCGCGCGAAACAGGTGATCGCCGGGCGCGCGTTGCTGGTCGTGAATGATCGGCTCGACGTCGCGCTCGCCGTGGGCGCCGACGCGGTGCACCTCGGGCAGGACGACCTCCCGCTCGAAGACGCGCGACGGATCGCGGCGGGCCGACTCCTGATCGGCGTGTCGACGCACGACGAAGCGCAGGTGCGCGCGGCCGCCCTCGGCGGCGCCGATTACCTCGGCTTCGGCCCGGTGTACGCGACCGGCACCAAGGCGAACCCCGACCCGGTCCAAGGAACCCTAGGGCTTTCGCGCGCGGTCGCGGCCGCCGGCGGCGTTCCGATCGTGGCGATCGGCGGCATCACGGTCGCGCGCGCGGCGGAGGTCGCGGCCGCCGGGGCGGCGGCGGCGTGTGCGATTGCGGCGGTCAACGGGGCAGAAGACCCCGTCGCGGCGGGCCGTGCCATCGCTTGTGCGTTTGGTCAGGATCGTTGAAATATCCGGCTCGGTCGTACGTCTATAGCGGCAGGAACCCTGTCTTCGAGGATGGCCCGATGAAGAAGCTCGCACTTTTCTCGATGGTCTTTGGCATCGCCGGCGTGATCGGCATCAGCTCGCTCGCGTCCGCGGGCGACGGCGACAAGCCGTGCTTCCGCAAGGCGTTCAAGACCGCGCTCGTGCACGACGCCTGCGTCGGCGCCGACGGCAAGAGCGGCGGCGGACAGAAGGCCGCCAAGGACGCGATGAAGCAGTTCCTCAAGGACAACAAGTCCAAGAAGCCGGGCCTCGACTGCACCACGTGTCACGCGAAGCTGGCGCCCGAGTATCCGCTCAAGCCCGACGGGCTCGACACGTTCAAGACGCTCGGCGGCAAGCTGCTGACGCCCTGATCACGACGCGCACTTCGACTTGTTCTTCGCGTCCTTCTTGAGCTGCTTGTCCTTCTCCTGGGCCTTCTTGAGGAGATTCGACTTCGGATACTTCTGACCGAGCAGCCCGAAGTACGCGCGCGCCTCGGTGCAGTTCTTGAGCGCCTCGGCGCTCTCGCCTTCGCGGAAGAGCGCGTCGTCGGCGAGATCCGAGGTGCCGTACTTGTCGACGACCTTCTGGTACTCGCCGATCGCGCTGTCGTACTGCTTCTGGTTGAAGTAGGACTCGGCGCGGAAGTACTGCGCCTGGCCCGCGCGCGGATGATCGGGATAGCCGACGACGAGCTTCTTGAAGTTGTCGCGCGCCTCGTCCCACTTCTGCGCCTCGAACGCGGACTTGCCGTTCGCCCACAGCTCGTCGGCGCTGGGCCCGCCGAGCTGCGGCGGACCGCCGCCGGAGCCCGCGGCGATCTTCTCGAGCGCGGCGACGCGCGCGTCGAGCGCGGTGAGGCGCGCGTCGAGCTTGTCGGACGCGGCCTTGATCTCGTCGGCGTAGGTCTTCGACGCGGTGATCAGGCCGCGCACGTTGCGCATGTCGTCCTGCAGCGACTCGACGTTCGCGCCGATGTCGGCGCTGTTGCGCTTCAAGATCTTCGACGCCTCGTCGAGCGTCGCCTTGAGCTTGTCGACCTCGGTGGAGAGATCCTTCTCCTTGGTGTCGATGCGCGCCTGCAGCGTGGTGACGTCCTTGCGGAGCCCTTCGCCCTCGCTCTTGGTCGTGAACCAGAAGCAGCCGCCGCAGAGCGCGACGATCGAGAGGCTCGCGAGCTTGGTCATTTCCATTGGAGCTCCACGCGGCGATCCTTTTCGTCGCCGTTGCCGGACGGTTGGGTCTCGCCTTTCGGCACGACCTGCATCCGCGCGGGATCGATGCCGAGCCGCGCGAGGTAATCCGCGACGGTGCGCGCGCGGCGCTCGCTGAGCGCGATGTTGTACTCCTCGGTGCCCGACGAGTCGGTGTGCCCCTCGAGGTAGACGCCCTTCGACGCCTCCTTCTCGAGGCAGGTGCCGTCGGCGTCGAGGTTCTGCTTCTCGCTGTCCTCGATCGCGGACTTGTCGAAGCCGAAGTAGATCGTCGACAGCGTGCAGCTGGTGTCGGGGTTGGTCGAGGGGCCGGCCTTCGTACAACGCCCGCCGAGGCAGTCTTCATCCTCGGCGCATTCGTCGTCGACCTTGCACGGCTTGCGCGGATCGGGCGGCGTGTTGTCGACGACCTTCTTCACGCACTTGCCGTCGGTGCAGCCCATGCCGGGGCCGCAGTCGCTGTCGGCTTTACAGATCTGGCACTGCTTCGCGATGCACGCGAGGCCGTCCTTGCAGTCGCCGCTGCCTTCGCACGCCGGCGTCTTCGGTGTCTTCTTGGGACAGCCGGCGAATGCTGCCATCGCGCCGACTGAGACTGCGACGATCAGGAACGCATGCGCACGCACGACCGGAACGTAAAGGACCCGAGCGCGCGGGTCAAATCTGCTAGCTTCTCGTCGTGCCGCGCAACACGCTCCTGGTGATCGACGACGAGCCGAACATCTTGACCACGGTTCGGCGGTCGCTCGAGATCGAGGGCTATCAGGTCGAGGTCGCGGGGGGCGGGGCGCTCGGCTTGTCGAAGCTCGACGAGCTCGAGGTCGATCTGGTGCTCCTCGACGTGAACATGCCGGGCGAGGGCGGGCTCGAGATCCTGCCGAAGATCCGCGCCGCGCATCCGGACGTCAGCGTGATCATGATGTCGGGCGCGGCGACGATCGAGACCGCGGTGCAGGCGACCAAGCTCGGCGCGCACGACTTCATCGAGAAGCCGCTGTCGGGCGACAAGCTCTTGATCACCGTGCAGAACACGCTGTCGTTCGCGCGGTTGGCGCGCGAGAACGCGCGGCTGCGCGCGCGCGCGAAGGCCGAGTACGCGATGATCGGCGCGTCGACGTCGATGCGCGCGATCTTCGACAAGATCGCGAAGACCGCGCCGTCGACGGGCCGCGTGCTGATCACCGGCGAGAACGGGACCGGCAAGGAGCTGGTCGCGCGCGCGATCCACGATCATTCGAAGCGCAGCGACGGGCCGTTCGTGAAGCTCAACTGCGCGGCGATCCCGGCGGAGCTGATCGAGAGCGAATTGTTCGGGCACGAGAAGGGCGCGTTCACCGGCGCGGCGACGCAGCGGCGCGGCAAGTTCGAGCTGGCCGACGGCGGGACGCTGTTCCTCGACGAGGTCGGCGACATGAACCCGAGCGCGCAGGCGAAGGTCTTGCGCGTCTTGCAAGAGGGCGAGCTCGAGCGCGTCGGCGGCGCGGAGACGATCAAGGTCGACGTGCGGGTGATCGCCGCGACCAACAAGGATCTGCAGGCGGAGATCGCGGCGGCGCGCTTCCGCGAGGATCTCTATTACCGACTGGCGGTGGTGCCGATCGAGCTGCCGCCGCTGCGCTCGCGGCGCGAGGACATCCCGGCGCTCGTCGAGCACTTCATCGAGGTCGTGTGCGCGGCGAACGATCGGCGCACCAAGAAGGTCGCGCAGGGCGCGATGACCCTGCTCATGCAGCACGACTGGCCGGGCAACGTGCGCGAGCTCAAGAACGTCGTCGAGCGGTTGGCGATCTTGACCGGCGATGCGGACGTCATCACCGAGCAGGACGTGCACGACGCGCTGCCCGCGGTGAAGAAGGTGAAGGCCGGCTTCGCGCGCGGGACGCCGTTCAAGGATCTGGTGAGCGGCGCGGAGCGCGAGATCATCTTGGCCGCGCTCGAGGCGAACGACTACCACGTGTCGAACACGGCCAAGGAGCTGCAGCTCGAGCGGTCGCATCTGTACAAGAAGATGCGCGGGCTCGGGATCGATCATCGCGGCGCCGAAGACGAGGCGTGACGATCTAGAAGATGCAGGAGGCGCCGGCCGGGCCGTTGGTGCAGGCGCCGCCCATGGGGCAGAGCGGCGGTGCGCCGGCGGGATCGCAGGCGGCGTGGCAGTGCGAGAGCTTGTCGGAGCCGATGGCGCAGACGAGGTTCGCGCCGCACGGGCGATCGGCGGCGCAGGGCGCGCCGAGCACGCCGCGCGCGTCGTCGTAGGCGGGATAGAGCACGCGCGCGCGGATGCCGGTCATCGATTGATCGGGAGGCACCATGCTGCCGTCGGTCCAGACCGCGGCGAACGCGTCGGGGAGCGCGATGATCGACGGATCGGTTTGATCGCCGGTGGTCGTCGTGTCCATCACGATCGGCGCGCCGACGGCGAGGCCGGTCGATCGCACGAGCTGCGCGAACACGCCGCACCCGGTGCCGTCGCCGTGCGTGTCGCAGTCGTGCCACGCGACCGCGAGCGCGTCGTCGGCGCGACGCGTGACCGAGGCGACCGAGAAGATGTCGGGCGCGGTCGCGCTGATCACGGTCTCGATGCCGAGATCGCCGCCGCCTTGCTTCACGCGATGGAGGACGTAGCCGCCGTTGGGCAGCGCGTCGGCGGACTTCGCGCCGTAGACCAGCGCGTAGCCGCCCTTCATCGCGGTGAGCTCGGGCCCCCAGAGTGCGTCGTTGCCGCCGCCGATCACCTGCGTGTCGACCCCGAGCGCGCTCGAGCCGGTGACGAAGCGCCCGCGGATCGACGTGCCGACGCGCCACACGATCGCGGCCTCGGTGCCGTCGAGCGACGTCGCGATCGCCGGCGTGTCGGGCGCGCTGGTGGTCGACGACGCCAGCGTGAGCGCGCCGGACAGCGGCGCGCAGGTCTTGTCGACGAAGCGGAGCTGGATCGACGGCGCGTTGTCGCTCTTGCGCAGCTCCTGCCAGACGACGAGGAATTGATCCTTGAACGCGGCGACGCCGACGTGATCGGGCGCGCCGCCGTCGGAGAGCGTGACCTCGGCCGGCGTCGCCGCGCTGCCGTCGGGGGCGATCGCGCTGCACAAGATGTCGCCGGGGCCGCCGTTGACCTCGTCGTAGGTCGTCCACAGGCCGAGCACGGTGCCGTCGGGGCCGGTCGCGAGCGCGGCGTCGGTGCCGAACACCGACGTGCGGTTGATGTTGAACTGCGAGGTGCCGGCGGCGATCGCGGTCGCGACCGACGCGCCGGTCTTGTCGAAGCGGCGGCCCCAGACGTCGCAACGCGCGAGCGAGCCGCAGTCGTCGCTCCACGCGACCGTGAAGTTCCCGTCGAGCGATGCGGTGATCTGGCGCGCGCCGGTCGACGTGTAGAAGACCGTGCGCTGAGCGCCCGCGATCTGCGTGTTGACCGCGAAGTCGGCGGGATCGAGGAGCAGCGCGACGTCGGACTCGTCGTTGTCGACGATCGTCGCCGCGGCGGTGCCGATGCCGACGATCGCGCCGGCGTCGTCTTTCGCGCGCGCGGTGATCGCGAGATCGCCGGACCTACCCGGGGTCTCGACGGAGAACGTCGCGGGAAACGCGTGGCCGTGGAGATCGAAGTCCTGCGAGAAGCTCGAGCTCGCGTTGGCGACCTCGACCGAGAGCGTCGCGGCGGCGTGCACCGACGGCCGCGCGTCGACGGTGACGACGGTGACGGTGACGCCGCGGCCGCAAGCGGCTCCACACGCCAGGGCGATCAACGCGCGCTTCATTTGGGGAAGACGACGTTGCCCAGGTCGGTCGACGGGACGCCGCGGTCACGGGTGAGGAGGAACGTCGCGGTGCCGGCGGCGACGACGCCGACGCCGGTCCACAGCCACCACTTCTTGTAGACCGGCGTGCTCGGCTCGTCGTGCTCGGCGGCGCGCGCCCGATCGGTCTCCTGTCGATCGTGCTCGGCGCGCTCGCGCGTCTGCAGATCCTCCAGCTCGCGGATCAGATCTTCGACCTCGGCGCGATTCGCCGCGTCGGGCATGAGCGAGAGGTACTTGCGGTAGCTGAAGATCGCGGCGTCGTAGTCGTGCAGGTTGCGGTGGCACTGGCCGATGTTGAAGAGGAATGCGGGCAGCGGCTTGGCGTCGAACGCGGCCTCGTACTCCGCGAGCGCCTCGTCGAAGCGGCCGAGCGCGAACAGCTTCTCACCGGCGTAGAAGTGCTTCTTCGCGGTGACGGTGGCGCGATCGTCGGCGCGCGCGGGGCTCGTCGTCGCGATCAGCATCGCGGCCGCGAGCGCGGTGACGCAGGCGATGCGGACGAGCGCGCGCAGCATGGCGATCAGGGGGCGAACGGATCGATCGTCGTCGTCGAGTCGACCTTGCCTTTGCCCTTCGGCTTGGGCGGCGTCGGCGGCGTGGGAGTGGGCGTGGGATCCGGCGTCATGAGCGTCGTGTCGTCGTGCGCCGTCGTCGGGCTCGGGGTCGCGTGGTGCGTGGTCGAGCGCGGCGGGTGCGAGCGGCCGGCGGCGCGATCGCGATCGAGCGAGACGGCGATCTCGGGCGGCGGCGTCGCGAGCTTCACGTCGACGGCGCGGTCGCGATAGCCGTCGCGGTGGAAGGTGAGCGTGCGAAGATCGGTGCGCCCGGTGTTGGGATCGATCGCGAGGTTGCACGGCGTCGCGCAGCGGAGGGAGTCGTCTTCGTAGACGTCGGCGGCGGGCGTGGAGCGGACCGTCAGCGTGATGAGCGGGAGCTTGGCGGGCTCGACGGTCACCGGGGGCGGTTGTTCGGGGGCGCCCTTCGACTGCGCGATCGCTTCGCTCGCGCTTCGCTCAGGGCGAACGGCGGGACTTTCAGGGCGAACGGCGGGACTCTCGGGGCGAGTGGATCGAGTCGGTTCGCGGGAGAGCATGAACGCCGCGATGCCGACGCCGGTGGCGGCGCCGGCGACGAGCACCCAGACCCAGGCCTTCGGCGCCGGGGCCGCGATCCTCGTCGGAGGAAGCGTGATGGGCGTGGGCTCGAGCGTCGGCGTGTGGCGGATCGGCGGCTGCGTCGCGAGCAGCGCGATCGACGGCACGACCACGCCGGACTCCTTCGGCGCCGGCAGCGGCATCACGCGTCCCGGATCCATCGTCTCGATCCCGCCGAGCGTCGCGAGCAGATCGTCGCGCAAGGCATCGATCGTCGGGTAGCGGCGCTCGGGATCCTTGTCGATGCAGCGGAGCAGGATGTCCTCGAGGCGCGGATCGAGCTCGGCGCCGCGCGCGGTCTCGCGGGGCGGCACCGGCGACTCCTGCAGGTGCTTGCGCACGTACTCGCCGAACGATCGGCCCCGGAACATCGGCTGTCCGCAGAACAGCTCGTACATGATCGCGCCGAGCGAGTAGATGTCCGAGCGCGCGTCGACGACGAGCCCGCCCGCCTGCTCGGGCGACATGTACGCGGGCGTGCCGATCACCGAGCCCGCCGCGGTCTCGAGGCCGAAGTCTTCGTCGTCGCGGTGCACGAGCTTGGCGACGCCGAAATCGAGCAGCTTGACCTGCTCGGCGCCGTCGCCGGTCGGCACGATGATCACGTTGTCGGGCTTGAGGTCGCGGTGGATCACGCCGACCGCGTGCGCGGCGGCGAGGCCGTCGCAGATCTGGACCAGGATCGCGAGCGTGCGCGGGACGTCGACGTGATCCTTCGCCCAGCGGCCGAGGCTCTTGCCGCGCAAGAGCTCCATGATGATGAAGGTCGTGCCGTCGTCGAGCTCGACGAAGTCGGTGACGTCGATGATGTTGCGGTGGCGGATGCGATTGACGGTGCGCGCCTCTTGGAAGAAGCGCGCGACCGAGTCGCGCCGGCGCGCGTAGTCGATGCGCAGCACCTTGAGCGCGACCTCGCGTCCGAGCTTCGTGTGCTCGGCGCGATAGACGTAGCCCATGCCGCCCTTGCCGATCAGCTCGAGCAGGCGATAGCTGCCGAGCACGGTGTTCAGGCGATCGGCGCCGCGCTCCTTCTTCGGCGCGGGCGCGGGCGGCGGCGTGCTCGCCGGCCCTTTGACGCGCGGAGGCGGAGTGCGGTGTTTCGCGGCCGGGCTCTCGATCTTGGTCTGATCGTCCGGAGGGACCTCGTGGGTGCCCAGCGGCGCCTGCGATTGATCGAGCGGCGGGACCGAGTCGTCCGGATCGAATGCGCTCGAATTCGCGAGCGGATCCCGCTCACGTTTCCGAACCGCAGGTGCGGCCGGGTCCGATGTCTGGTGCCGCTTGAGCGACATCGAGGACGAGCCCCCTCGGGCTCGTCCGGCGATTGTACGTCGGACGCGATTGGCCAGCAACGTAACGATTTTCGCCGCTTGTGAGGGCCCGCACGCTGATAACGCGTCGGACGCCTGTCGGGAACCGTAGTTACGACGGCGTGACCGAGAGGACGCGCAGCGCGTCGGAGATCCAGAACTGGACCTGCGCGACCTTTTCCTTGGTCAACCGGGCGTGGAGCGGGGCGATCGCCGTGGTCGAGCCGATGTCGCGCAACGCCCGCGCGGCCGCGGACCGGATGTCGCGGCTCTCCTCCTTGTCGAGGAAGGGGACGATGGTCGCCACGTCGGTCGCGTCGCCGATCAGGCCGAGGCCTTCGATCGCCGCCCGGAGCTCGAGGAGATCGATGCCCGAGGTGGACGCGCCGTGCTTGGCGATCGCGGTGCGCAGCGCGGCACGCGCGGGATCGGTGTCGTAGAGCGCGAGCGCGCGCAGCGCCCGGATGCGCACGCCCGACGGGATCTGCGCGTCCGCGTCGGCGATCGCGGCGAGCGACGAGACCGGATCGGTGCCGAGCAACGCGTCGAGGGAGGCGCGCTGCGCGTCGATCTCGCCGGCCGCGTTCGGGAAGTCGACGCCGGTGAGCGCGTCGACGACCTGCGGCGTCGCGGCGGCGACCGGATCGATCGTCTGCTGATCGCCTCGCGCGGTGGCGGCGATCGCGAGCGAGAGGACGATGAAGCGCGCCTTCATCGCAGCACCGGGTTGACGCGCAGGACCGCCGCCTGCCCGTCGGAGAGATCGGTCCCGCCGTACTCGCTGAAGTACATGAGGTTGGCGCTGGTCTCGTCGCTGTCGTCGATCGGATCGGTGTGACCGTCGGGCTCCTTGTTGCGATAGAGGCCCATGTGGCGCGCGAGCGCGTGCGCGGTGGTGCGCGCGAGCGTCGGCCAGTCCTGGTAGCAGATGCCGTCGAGCGAGACCGCGACGCCCGACGCCGCGGTGCCCGGGATCCCCGGCGTGCCCGGCGTGCCGCCGACGAGCGTGAGCAAGCCGGCGGGCGAGATCGTGCGCACGAAGAAGACGTTCACGCCGCCCTCGTGCGTCGACAGCGACAGGAGCGCGCCGAGGTCGCTCGCGTCGAGGCCGTCGAGATCCGGGTGCGACGGCAGATCGTCGTACGTGACGTTGCCGATCGCGACGCCGGCGCGGCCGAAGATGCTGCGCAGCGCGGCGAGGTAGCTCTTCTGGAACAGCTGCGAGCTCTGCGCGCTCGACGCGTCGAGCGTGACGCCGTCGAGCGCGTTCGCGCACGGATGACCGTCGAGCCCGAGGAAGTAGAAGTGCAGATCGAGGATCGTGCCGGTGTCGAGCTTGGCGACCACCGTCGCGTGCGGCGTCTCCGACGCGGGGTTGCCGTTGGGGCGGAAGGAGCCGATCGTCAGGTGATACGCGCCCGCGATCAGCGGCAGGGTCGGCGTGCTCGGGATCTGGATCACCGAGAGGCCGGGCTCGATGTCGTGGCGCAGCGGGTTCGCGTAGAAGTCGATCGTGTGCTGCGGCTCGAGCAGCGACGGCAGCTCGTAGATCGTCTTGCCGGTGGGATCGACGATCGAGCTGGCGCCGACCCGCTGGCTGGTGTCGTTCACGCTCATCACGAGCGAGATCGACTTCGCGCGCCCGGGCACCGGCAGCCAGACCTCGTCGACGGGCGCGCCGATCGCGAGCGGCCACGAGATCGTGCCGCGCTCCGGGATGCAGCCGTAGAACTGCGGCACGCGCACGCCCGACGCGGCCTCGACGCGCGGGATCGACGAGCACGCGTAGCCGATCGGGCAGTCCTCGTCGGCGGTGCAGAGATCGACGCAGCGCCCGAGCGCGCAGGTCGAGTCGCGGCAACCCGAATCGGTGTCGCACGCGGCGCCGAGCACCCCGCCGCCGTGATCGATCTGGCAGGTCGCGGCGAGGAACGAATCGCCGTCGACGTCGGTGTTGTCGAGGCGGCACGCGAGCCCGGCGCCGCAATCGACCTCGCGCGCGCACGCCTCGCCGATCGCGCCCGACGCCTCGACGCACTGGCCGCCGTTGCACTGCATGCCGTCACCGCAGTCGGAGTGGCGACGGCACTCGGGCACACAAACGTGATCCAAGCACTGCAGCCCGCCCTCGCAGTCGGATACGCTCGAGCACGACTCGCCGATGCTGCGGTTGCCACCGGGACACCCGCCGCAAAGCACGAGCGCGGCGATGACGAGGCAGGTTCGAAGCACGGCGCGGCCTTGTCGTGGCGACAACTATATATAATGTAGCGGCTCGGAGGGACTCGATGCGATTTCGAACGGCTTCGGTAGCTTCTGCCGGTCTGATCACGCTGTTGGCCTCGGTGCGCCTCGCACACGCGCAGGCGGCGCTGGACGACGACGACAACACCAAGCCCGCGGCGACGACGGCGAGCGAGGCGAGCGAGTCCGAGGCGCGCCTGGGCGTCGACCTCCGCCTGCGGCAGGTCTTCGTTCCCCGCAGCATCATCGAGCTGTTCGTCGACAAGGCGTCGGGCGGCTCGTCGGAGACCGGCTTCGGCGCCGACTTCATCCGCCGCAAGGGCGACTTCGAGGTCCAGCTCGGCATCGAGTACGAAGCGATCAACGTGCAGCCGGGCATCTGGATCGAGAAGGGCAAGGACCCGACCAACGGCGGCGCGGATCACGTCTTCTTCCGCGACTTCGCGTGGTTCACGATCGAGGCGACGTTCCTCAACCACACGTCGTTCAACAAGTACGTCGCGCTCCGCTACGGCGGCGGCGCCGGCATCGGCATCCTCAAGGGCTCGGTCAACCGCACCGACTCGATCTGCAACTCGCCCGATCCCGCGCAGGCGAACGACAACACCTGCCACGACGCGCCCAACCCGAACGACAACACGCCGTACAACCTGCCGCCGGTCTTCCCCGTGATCAACGCGATCGTCGGACTGCAGATCAAGCCGACCGACAACATCGTGATCAACGTCGAGACCGGCATACGCACGCTGCCGTTCTTCGGGACGTCGATCGGGTTCATGTTCTAACGGCTAGCGGCCGCGCTTGCGGCGGATGTCGCCGACGCGGAGCGTGAGCTTCTCGGCGTCGAAGAACTCGGCGAGCGGGATGCTGAACTTGCGCGAGGTGCCGCAGAGATCCTTCCACTGCTGCGGCGTGATCTCGGCGTGCGCGT
>DATJIA010000415.1:0-6374 GCA_035493675.1 Kofleriaceae bacterium
CCCCTCTGAAAGGCAGATTACCTACGCGATATTCACCCGTCCGCCGCTTTACTCAGGACCGAAGTCCCTTTCTCGCTCGACTTGCATGTGTTAGGCCCGCCGCTAACGTTCGCTCTGAGCCAGGATCAAACTCTCCATAAACAGAGTCAACCCGGCCTTCTAATTACCGAAGTAACTAGAACGAATCCGGAGTTCTAGTGTCACTAAAACTCACCTTCTTCATCTCTCCGCTATCCAGTTTTCAGAGACCGACCCGTCCGTTGACGGGCCGCCCAATCTACTTCCACCCGAGAGGGGCGTCAAGTCGGCGCCACTCTTGGGTCCCGGCCGGTTGAGCGGTTCCGTCGGGGTGGCGATACATACCACTCTCGCCGTCCAAGGGAAGCCCCCGCGTCACATTTTTTCAGCGACGCGGAAACATCCGCGATCCCGATCGCTTACGAGCTCGAGTCGGGTCGTCGCGGGAAGAGCGGCGGAGGCTCCAGGCTCTTCAACCGCTCGGAGAACAGGCCCATCACGAGGAACGTGACCAGCCAGACCGTCGGCTGCCACGCCATGACCTCGGGAAGCAGTCGGGCGAACCCGCAGACGTAGCCGAACAACACGAGCACGAGCACCGCCGCGGTCGTGGCCTTGTTGGCGGTCTTCCCGACCTTGGGGATTCGCACGGTCGAGGCCATCAAGAGGCCGCCGATCGCGATCGCGACCGGCATCCACAACCAGACCGCGTGCGGGGTGATCCAGCCGCCGAACACCTTCGGACCGCCGAAGGTCGGCCCCGGCACGGAGTACTTGAGGAACGCGAGGAACCAGATCGCGACGGTGCCGCCGGCGAGCGTGGTCGGGACGCCGAAATACACGCGGGTCGGGGCGGTCTCGTCGCTGTGGATGTTGAAGCGCGCCAGGCGGAACGCCGCCGCGAGCACCCACAGCGCACAGGCCGCCAAGAGATAGGGCCGCTCCCAGCCGTCGTCGAACGGGAGATCCGGGCGCGCGCACAGATACGCGTAGACGAGGAACGGCGGCGCGAGGCCGAAGTTCAAGAAGTCGGCGAGCGAGTCGAGCTGCATGCCGAGCTCGCTGGTCGCGCGCAGGCGACGCGCGACCAGGCCGTCGAGGCGATCGCAGAGGACCGAGTAGATGATCATCCACCCGGCGAGATCCCAGTTGTGGTGATACGACGCCGCGACCGAGGTGACGCCGAACAACAAGCTGGTCAGCGTGATCAGGTTCGGAGCGAGGTAGCGGATGCTCCGCTCGCCTTCGGTCTCTGCGGCCGTCGTCGTCACGCCTTCGTCTCTTCCATGAGCTTGGTGTACAGCCGCTGGCCGAGACTGTCGACCATGAGGCGTTCGACGGTGCGGGCGATCGTCTCTTTGTCGTCGCCTTCGCGGTAGACGAAGCGGATTCCCATGCCCGCCTCGGCCTCCCCGCCCTGGGCGGCGGCGTCCTCCTCGGTGACGACCCACTGGACCTCGCCGTGGATCGACAGCGGCTCCTCGAGGTTCGGCACGAAGAGCTTGAAGAGGAACTCGGTCCCGATCGAGAGCGGCCGGCTGGTCTTGATGAAGGTGCCGCCGCGCGAGATGTTCTTCGTGTAATCGGCGAAGAACGTGTTGAGCCGCTTGTACTCGACCTTGAGCTCGATGGGTTGGCGCGGGTCGGAGCGCCGATCGTCCGGCTTGGCCTCGTCCTCCATCGGCAGCGGCGACTCTAGCACGGTCGGTCGGGTCGGATGATGCGCGCGGACCCGGCGATCGCGGCGGCCTATCGCGCGATGTGGCGCTCGCGGCGCGTGATCGGCTGGGCGGTCGCGCTCGCCGCGATGGCCGTGACGATGACGCGGCTGCCGCTGTTCGGCGTGCTGGGCTACGAGCACGCGTTCGCGGTCGGGGTCGTGATGTCGGCGGCGGGGCTCGATCTCGGCGCGGCGTTCGCGCGGCGCGCACGGACGTTCGAGGCGCCGGCCTTGGCGCGCGCGGCGGGGGCGTGGCGGCCGGTGGTGGCGATCGCGATCCGCGCCGTTTCGGTCAGTGCAGCCGTTTCTTTGATTCCGGCAGTGATCGCGGGCGTGCACGGATTGTGGGCGCCGACCTGCGATTGGGGGTTCGGGATCCGCGCGGAGCTGCTGCTCCCGGTGATGACCGCGATCGTCGCGGGCGGCGCGGGCGCGGCGATCGGCCTCGTCACGAAGCGGGCGTGGGCGTGCGCGGTCGCGTGCGTCGCGCTCTGGATCGTCGTCGCGCTGGCGGCGGCGTGGCGGTTCTACAGCGAGCCGCCGGTCTTCTTCTACGACGCGATCGTCGGCTTCTTCCCGGGCAATCTGTACGACCAAGACGTGACCTTGGGGTGGCCGCTCATCTGGTCGCGGCTCGAGCAGCTCGCGGCGGTCGCGGCGATGCTGGCGGCGGCGGCCGCGCTGATCGACGCACCGACGCTCCGTCCCCGGCGCGAGCGCAGGCCGTCCGGTTTTCGGACAGCCGAGGTGATCGCGTGCGCCGTGCTCACCGCCGCGGCCGCGCTGCTCCACGTCGAGGGCGGCGCGCTCGGCTACGCGATCGACGCCGGCGACATCGAGGCCGAGCTCGACGGCGTGAAGCTCACGCCGCACTTCGTGATCCACTACGTCCGGCGCCCGGACATCGAGAAGGACATCGAGCTGATCGCCGCCGATCACGAGTTCCGCTACGCGCAGGTCGTGCGCGCGCTCGGCGTCGAGGTCGACGGGCGCATCGACTCCTACCTGTTCGCCGACAGCGATCAGAAGGCGCGGCTCATGGGCGCGCGCACGGTCGAGATGGCGAAGCCGTGGCAGCGCGCGATCTTCCTCTCCAACGACGCGTTCCCGCAGCCGGCGCTGCGTCACGAGATCGCGCACGTCGTCGCGGGTGAGTTCGGCGATCCGATCCTGCACCTCGCGGCGCGCTATCTGTTCGTGCCGAACCCCGGGCTCGTCGAGGGGCTCGCGGTCGCGGTCGACTGGCCGGGCAGCTACGACTGGCTCTACACGCCCGATCAGAACACGCGCGTGATGGGCCTGAACGGCGTCGAGCCGTCGATCGGCACGCTGTTCGGGCTCGGCTTCTTGTCGCAGTCGTCGGGGCGCGCGTACCTCACCGCCGGATCGTTCGTGCACTACCTGCTCGCGCGGTACGGCGCGCCATCGATGCGCGCGCTCTATCGATCGGCGGGCGACTTCGAGGGCACGTACGGGAAGTCGCGCGCGCAGCTCGAGGCGGAGTGGCGCGCGATGATCGATGCGATCACCGTGCCGCCCGAGGCGATCGCCACCGGCAAGGAGTCGTTCCGGCGCGGCAGCGTCTTCGACGTGCCCTGCCCGCACGCGATCGCCGCGCGTCGCGCGCGCGCGATCGAGCTCGCCGGCGAAGGCGATCGCGAGGGCGCGATCGCGATCACGCGCGAGGTGTGCACCGACGACCCCGACGAGCCGCGCCATCAGCTCGATCTCGCGGCGCTGCTGTCGACCGGCGACGACGCCGAGCAGAAGGAAGCGAAGCAGCTCCGCACGAAGATCGCCCACGACGACGCCGGCGTGACCGCGCCGCTGCGCGCCGAGGCGCTGCAAGATCTCGGCGAGGACGCGGGCACGCACGGCGACTTCGCCGGCGCCGATGCGCTCTTCACGCAGGCGCTCGCGTTACCGATCGACGGCGGCGCGCGCCGCCAGCTCGAGGCGATGCGCTTCGCGCTCCGGCACGAAGGCCCTTCCGCGCCGCTCTTGCGCGCGTACTTCTTCGCGCCCGGCGATCACCTCGTCACCGCGACGCTCGTCACCTCGATCGAGCCGCAGCTCGGGCTCGGCTGGTACTTGCGCGGCCTGCAGGAGATCGGCAAAGACGATCACGCGAGCGCCGCCGCGGATCTCTCGCGCGCGCTGTCGCTGGGGCTGCCGAGCCCGCGCTTCGTCTCGAACGCGGCGCGCAAGCTCGCGACCAGCGCGTGGCGCGCGGGCGATCACGCGAAGGTCGCGCAGGCCGCCGACGTCCTCGCGGGGACCGGCAACGAGATCGAGCGGCTGCTCGCCGAAGATTGGCGCGAGCGGATCGAGTGGACCGTGACCGGGAAGCTCCCCGCGATCACATCCCGCTGAGGAACAGCCACTTGTCGCCGGTGTACTCGAGCACGAGCTCGTTCTGATCGCGCTTGTCCAGGCGGCGCGCTTGCCCGCGCGCGTCGGTGATCGTGTAGCTCGCGTCGATCAAGACCGCGACCTTGGCCTGGCAGCCGGCCTCGGGCGCCGCGCACGTCGCCTTGATCGAGACGTACTTCATCGAGTAGCGGATGTCGCGCGCCTCTTTGAAGCGCGACGCCAGCACGCCCTGCAGGCCGTCGAAGCCGTAGTCATCGACGATGGTCGGCGTGCCCGAGTCCTCGCTGTACTTCGGCGACGCCATGAGGACGAGCGCCTGCGCGTCGCCCTTCTCGACCGCCATGCGGTACGCCTCGACGACGCCGAGCACGCTGTGGTTGACGTCGTTGTCGGGGATCTTGGTGCCCGCGATGTACTGCGCGTGCGCGGTACAGGCGGCGAGGCCAGCGAGGATCGAGGCAGCGGCGTAGTGGAGGCGCATGGTGCGTCGGGGCGTATCGTTGCACGGCCCGCGCCAGCGGGCCTCTTCGCGTCGATCGCGCGCGGAAGCTACACGGTCGTGACGATCTGTCCAAGCTTTCCGTCCCGCCACGCGCGCGCGCGTGCCAGATAGGCACGAAAATCTTTTTCGGGGTTCGAAATTCCCGGCAGATAGACGTCGGTGATGCGCGTGACCGTGAACCGCACCGCGGCGGCGCGCAGCTCGATCGGAAGCGCGGCGCGCTCCGCCGGCTCAAGCGCGCGAATCGATTGATAGCCGTCGACGAGCGCGCGTGCCACTTCGGCACGAGGGCCCGCGTCCCACGCCCAGTCGTTGATCGTGACCGCGAGGTCGTAGGTGCACGAGCCGTCGGAGGCTTGCTCGAAGTCGAGGATCGCGCGCAGGCCGTGATCGTCCCAGAGGACGTTGTCGCGGAAGAGATCGCCGTGGATCACGCCGCGCCGCGCGGCCTGTCGCTCGCGATCGTGCGCGTCGATCCACGCGAAGTGATCGGCGAGCTCCGCGATCGCGGGCGCGAGGATCGGATCGGTCGACGCGCGGAACGAATCGAAGCGCGCGCGGATCCTCGGCCACGTGTAGATGCCCGCGCGGCGCGCGAGCGGGAACGAATCTCCCGCGACGTGCATCTGCGCGAGCGCGCGTCCGACCGCGAGCGCGTCGCCGGTGGTGACCTGATGCGGCGCGCGATGGCCGCCGTCGATCCACGCGAACACCGAGACGAACAGGCCGCGATGCTCGCCGGTGTGCGGCACCGGCACCGGCGCGCCGCGGCTCGCGAGGTGCGCGCACAGCGCGGTCTCCCACGCGACGTCCTCGCGCGTCTTGCCTTCGTTGACGCGCACGAACCAGCGGCCGCGATCCGTCGTGACGTCGAAGTTCGAGTTGATCGTGCCGGCGGCGATCGGGTGCCACGATCTCACGCTGCCCATCGCGAACGTCGTCGCGATCGAGGCGAGGTCGGCGTCGTCGAGCGAGGTGAACGTGCCCACGCGCCGAAGGTACGCGATATGATGCGCGCGTGGCATCGGGCGAATCCGCGTCGCGGTTGATCGAGGACAACCTCGATCTCGCCCAGAAGGCGGCGCGCATCGTCTGGCCGCGGGTGCGCGAGTACGTCGAGCTCGAGGAGCTGGTCTCGCTCGCGTCGGTCGGCCTGGCGGAAGCGGCGGCGCGCTACGACGCCGACGCCGGCGTGCCGTTCCGATCGTTCGCGTGGTACCGCGTGCACGGCGCGGTGATGGACGGCCTGCGTCGCGCGACCAACCTGCCGCGCCGCGTGTGGGCGCGCTTGGTCGCGCTGCGCGCGGCGAGCGAGTACTTGGAGGCGCAAGGCCAGCGCGCCGCGGCGTCGCGCGCGAAGGGCAGCTCGGCGCCGACCAACGCCGAGGCGCTCGCGCAGATCAAGGACTCGCTGTCCGCGATCCGGACGATGTACGTGACGTCGCTGTCGCCGATCCTCGAGGCCGAGCAGGATCCGGTCGCGCCCGACGAGCGCGCCGACGATCGCTTGCACCGATCGCGCATGGCGGCCAAGGTCGCGGCGGCGATCGCGCAGCTCCCCGCCAAGGAGCGGACGCTCGTCACCAAGCACTACTACGAAGGCAAGAACCTGCTCGAGGCCGGCCTCGAGCTCGGCATCTCGAAGTCGTGGGCGAGCCGGCTGCACGCGCAGGCGGTCGATCGGATGCGCGGCTTCCTGGAGCTCGACGAGCCCGACGACTGACTCAGGCCGTGCGCGCGGCGGCGGTCGGCGACGCGAGC
>DATJIA010000416.1:0-33018 GCA_035493675.1 Kofleriaceae bacterium
GATCTGAACGGAAGACGGGAGACGGACGACGGACGACGATCAGTGATCATGGTGCTCGCCGTGGTGATCGGCGTGCGGCGGCGGCGGTAGCGCGTCGGTGACGTGGCGCTCGTCGTGGGTGTGGCCGTGCTGGCCGTGGCCGTGCAGCGCGGCGATCCAGGCGGCGGCGCCGGAGCGCCACAGCGAGCGGAGCGCGAGGAGCGCGAGCGCGGCGAGGCAGGCGTCGGAGACCGCAGGCGGGATCGCGAGCGGCGTCGACGGATGGAGCGGGACGAACGCGGTCGCGAGCGCGAGCGCGACCGCGGCGGTGATCGCGGCGAGCGCGCGGGGCAGGCCGGCTTGGTCGCGCACGAAGGCGAGCGCGGCGGGGTGCGCGAGCGGGGCGAGCGCGAGCGCGGCGATCGCGGCGCCCGCGGGATAGCCGGCGCCGACGAGGACGGCGGCGGGCGGCACCGCGGCGGCGAGCGAGACGCGCGCGGGCACGGCGAGCGCGATCGCGATCGCGATCGTCGCGAGCGGATCCGGATCGAAGGCGCGCGGCAGCGCGACGAGCAGGAGCGCCGCGGCGGCGAGGCCCGCGAGCAGCCAAGGCGCGCCGTGGGTGACGAGCTCGTCGAGCGCGGTCGCGGTGCGATGCGCGAACGATCCGTGCAAGAGCTCGTCGTGGGGCGGGGGGTGCGTGCGCGCGTGACGTCCCGGTCCGAGGATCGCGGCGATCGCGATCGGGATCGCGATCGCGGCGGCGAGGCGCACTCCGGCGAGCGGCGCGCCGAAGAGCGCGATCATCACGAGCAGCGCGTCGGCGCCGAGCGCGGGCGCGGCGAAGGCGAGGGCGGCGGCGCCGCCGAGGGGCGCGCCGCTGGCGCGCAGCTCGATCGCCGCGGGCAAGGATGCGCACGAGCATCCGGGCAGCGCGATCGCGCCGGCGACGCCGCCGCGGCGCCCGCGCCCGCGCCCGATCGCCTGGATCACCGCGCCGGCGATCACGCCGGCGAGGATCGCGGGCGCGACCGCGCGCGCGATCGCGAGGAGCGGCGCGCCGAACCCGTGCGATTCGCTCTCGAACCCGAGCGGCAACAGCGCGCCGGCGGCGAGCGCGAAAAGCTCCAGCGCGCGATCCGCGGGTGCGCGCGCGCCGCCCGCGGGGAGATCGTGGGTGACGACGTGGAGCAAGAGCCCCGACGCGATCGCGGCGAGCCACGGCGACGCGTCGGCGAGCACGGTCGCGGCGGCCAGATCCGCCAGCGCCGCGCCGACGAGGATCGCGGCGGCGAGCCCGAGCGCGCGCGCCCACGCGACGCGCGGTCGATCGCGGTACGCGAGCGCGACCACCGCCGCCATCGGCACCGTGTGCGCGGCGATCGCGGCGATCACGTCCCAATGGCGCGGCTGCCCGGGCGCGATCGCGGCGCCGAGCGCGACGCCGTCGGTGACCTTGTGCAGGAGCAGCGACACGTACGCGAGCTCGGTCGCGACGCCGTGCTGGTGTCGGGCGGCGCGCGCGATCACGCCCGGCGCCGCGAGCGCGACGCCGAACGCGACCAAGACCAGCGCGCCGCCACCCTCGACCGCTTCGGGCAACAAATGCCCGAGCACGGTCGCGATCACCGCGGCGAGCGCGAACGCGCGCAGCGGCCCGAGCACGCGCGGCCCGGCGCCGCCGAGCGCGAGCGCGGCGCCGCCGACGACCGCGGCGACCGCCGCTGCGATCGCGAAGAAGAACATCAGAAGCTCCGGCCGTCGAGCTTCGTGATCGCGAGCGCGTCGAGGTCGAGCCCTTCGACGCAGCCGAGGTTGACGCGGTACTTGTGCGTGGCGATCACGTCGCAGAACGGATAGACGCCGCAGCGCGCGCAGAAGTAGTGGTTCATCATGTGATCGCCCCAGCGATACACGGCGAGCGCACCCTTCGCGGCCTCGATCGTGATCGCGCCGGGCGGGTAGTAGATCGACGACATCGGCACGCCGCGCCGGCTGCAGATCGAGCAGTTGCACACGCACGCGGTCGTGATCGGCTCGCTCTCGAGCTCGAATCGCACCGCGCCGCAGTGGCAACCACCGACGTACTTCATCTCAGCCCTCGCGATGGTACGGCGTCCCGCGCAGGATCGTGAAGCCGCGGTAGATCTGCTCGAGCGCGATCACGCGCACCAGCCGGTGCGCGATCGTCAGCTTGCCGAACGACAAGAGCCGCGTCGCGCGCGCGCGCAGCGCGTCGCCGAGCCCGTCGGCGCCGCCGATCACGAACACGACCGGCGCGCCGCCGCCGCGCAGCTCCTCGTGGCCGAGCACGCCCTGCGCGAAGTCGAGGCTGGTGAGCGACTCGCCGCGCTCGTCGAACGCGTAGACGTGCGCGCCCGCCGGGATCGCGGCGGTGAGCGCCTTGGTGTCCTTGTGCTCGACGAGCGCGAGCGTGCAGAACGCCTTCAAGCGCTTCTCGTACTCGCGCTCGGCCTCGGCCAGGTACGCCTCCTTCAGGCGACCGACGACGGCGAGCGTGATCTTCAGCGGCACTAGTACTCGTCGGCGCGGATGCGCGCTTCCGCGGGCACCTCGATCGGCACGCGCGGCGCGTCGATCCACAGGCCCTCGAGGTCGTAGTGGTCGCGGACGTTGTGCGAGAAGACGTGGACGAGGAAGTCGCCGAAATCGAGCAGCGCCCAGTGGCCGCTGCGCTCGCCCTCGGTGCCGATCGGTCGGATGCCGTGCTCGCGCAGCCCGCGCACGATGCCCTCGGCGATCGCGTCGACCTGGCGATCGCTGCGGCCGCTGACGACGAGCTGGAAGTTCGTGTAGCTGCACAGCGCGCGCACGTCGAGCAGCACCGGCTCGAGCGCCTTCTTGTCGAGCGCCGCCTCGAGCGCGAGCTTCGCACCGTCGAGCCCGCCCTCGTCGGTGCGCGGTTGCGCGGGCGGTTCGCCGCGTTCCGGACGCGGGCGGTGCGAGGTCTCGTCGGTAGCTTCGTCGGTCTTCGCGCGTCGAGCCATTCGTACCTGTCAGGACTTTCTGAGTTGTCCGGTGCCGCGGACGATGAACTTCGTCGTGGTCAGGCCTTCCGCGCCCATCGGGCCGTAGGCGTGCAGCTTGGTGGTCGAGATCCCGATCTCGGCGCCGAGGCCGAGCTCGCCGCCGTCGGCGAAGCGGGTCGACGCGTTCCACATCACCGTCGAGGAGTCGCAATCGCGCAGGAACTGCTCGGCGACCGCGCGATCGGACGTGATGATCGATTCGGTGTGCGACGAGCCGTAGCGCTCGATGTGCGCGATCGCGCCGGCGACGCCGTCGACGATCTTGGCGGCGACGATCAGCGCGAGGTACTCGGCGTGCCAGTCGTCTTCGATCGCGCGCTTCGCGCGCGTGGCGCCGGCGAGCGCGACGATCGTGTCGTCGCCGCGCAGCTCGACGCCCGCGGCCTCCATGCGCGCCGCGAGCGCGGGGACGAACGTCTCGGCGATCGCGCGGTCGATCAAGATCGTCTCGACCGCGTTGCACGCGCTCGGCCGCTGCACCTTCGCGCTCTCGCAGATCGCGAGCGCCATCGCTTGGTCGGCCGCGCCGTGCACGTAGATGTGGCAGACGCCCTTGTAGAGCTTGATCACCGGCACGCGCGCGTGCTCGGCGACGAAGCGGATCAGCCCCTCGCCGCCGCGCGGGATCACGAGATCGATCAGATCCTCTTGCTGGATCAGGACGCGCATCGCGTCGCGATCGGTCCATGGGACGATCTGCACCGCCTCGGCGGGGAGGCCGGCCTGCTGCAGGCCCGCGGCGACCGCGGCGCCGAGCGCGCGGTTGGAGTGATGCGCCTCGGAGCCGCCGCGCAGGATGCACGCGTTGCCGGCCTTCAGGCACAGCGCGGCGGCGTCGGTCGTGACGTTCGGGCGCGACTCGTAGACGATCGCGATCACGCCGAGCGGGATGCGCATGCGCGCGACCTCGATGCCGCTCGGGCGCTGCGTGGCGCGATCGATCGCGCCGATCAGCTCGGGCTGCGCGGCGATCTCTTCGATCGCGCGCGCGATCGACTCGAGCCGCGCGTCGTCGAGGCGCAGGCGATCGATCATCGGCGCCGAGAGCTTGCCGTGCGCCGCGGCGAGGTCCTGCGCGTTGGCGGCGAGGATCGTCTTCGCCTGGGCGCGCACCTCGGCCGCCATCGCGGCGAGCGCGATGCTCCGCGTTTCGGCGGTCGCCTTCGCGACGACCCGCGCCGCGGTGCGAGCGGCCTGCGCGAGCGCGCGGACCTGCGCAACGTTCGACGGCGAGGCGGTTTCGGAGGAGGCGATGACGCTCACAGGATCACGAGGTCGTCGCGGTGGATGGCCTCGTCGATCGATTTGTAGCCCAGCGTGGCCTCGATGTCATTCGAATGCAGGCCCCGGATCTTGCGTAGATCGTCGGCGTCGTAGGCCGTGAGGCCGCGCGCGAGCTCGGTGCCGTCGGCGGTGACCACGCTCACCGTCTCGCCGGGGCCGAAATTCCCCTCGATCGACACGATGCCCTTGGGCAGCAGGCTCTTGCGCTGCTCGACCAGCGCGCGGCGGGCGCCGGCGTCGACGACGAGTCGGCCCGCGGGCTTGGGGCCGTAGGCGATCCAGTGCTTGCGCGAGGACAGGACGTCGCCGCCGGGGACGAACAAGGTTCCGACGTCGGAGCCGGCGAGGACGTCGAGCAAGACGCTCGGCGCGCGGCCGGGCGCGACCACCGCGGGGATGCCGGTGCGCGTGACGATGCGGGCGGAGCCGACCTTCGACGCCATGCCGCCCGAGCCGACGCCGTCCTTGGTCGAGGCGCCGGCGACCGGCGCGGCCTCGCGCTCGATGTCGCGGACGATCGGCATGCGGACGCCGTCGGCGCCGCGCACGCCTTCGACGTCGGTCAGGATGATCAGCAGATCGGCGGAGATCAGGTTCACGACCAGCGCGGCGAGCTGATCGTTGTCGCCGAACTTGATCTCCTCGGTCGCGACCGTGTCGTTCTCGTTGATGATCGGGACGACCTTCTGATCGAGGAGCGCGCGCAGCGTGTGGCGCGCGCTCAAGAAGCGGCGGCGATCGCCGAGATCGTCGTGGGTGAGCAGGACCTGTCCGATCGTGCGCTCGTGGGCGGCGAACGCGTGCTGCCACTGCTGCATCAGGCGGTTCTGCCCGACGGCGGCGGCGGCCTGCAGCTGCGGCATCTCGTGCGGGCGCTGCGCGAGGCCGAGCGCGCGCACGCCGAGCGCGATCGCGCCGGAGCTGACGATCACGACCTCGATGTCCTTGGCGACGAGCGTCGCGACCTGATCGGCGATCGCGGCGGGGCGTCCGGCGGGGCTCTCGGCGACCAGCCGGCTGCCGATCTTCACGACGACGCGACGCGCGCCGGTCAGCGCGACGCGCTCGGGCTCGCGCGCGATCACGGCTTGTCGTCCTTGTGCGTGCGCAGGCGCCAGATCCGATCGAGGCGCTCGATCGCGTGATCGAGGTACGGGTTCGCCTCGGCGGACAGCTGCAGCTCGATCGCGGTGACCGCGCGGCCGAGGAAGCTCTCGTGCGCGGCGAGCTGCTGATCGATCACCTGATCGAGCTCGGACATCTCCGACGGATCGTGGACGTCGCGCCGCTTCTCGAGCCAGCGGCGGAGCGCGCCGCCGCTGGCGATGTCGGCGAGCTCGAGCGGCGCCTTCACGGCCGCCTTCGCCGCGGCGAGCGCGCCGCGGCGGAACGGCTCGAAGCTGAAGCTGCCGGGCGTCTGATCGAGCGCGCTGTCGATCGCCTCGCGCAGCGCGAGCGCGGTCGGTCCGTCGAGGCCGAGCCCCGTGTGCAGGCGGTTGCAGTAGTGATCGAAGAGCGTCAGCACGAGGAACGTGCGGGTCGCGGCGCGGGCGCGGCGCGCGGCGGCGACCGCGAGCAGCAGGCGCTTCCACGCGCGGGTCGCGAGGCGATAGGTCACCGCGGACGCGGCCATCTCGGGCCACGACGCCGGCGACGCCTTGCCGTGGACCAGGTTCTTCACGGCGTCGGCGTCGAGATCGACCTGGCGGCCGGCGGCGATCTTCTTGAACGCGTTGCCGAGCACCGCGCGGACCGCCCAGTCGTCGATGAACGGGACGGGCAGGGCGCCGGCGAGCGTCGACGCGAGCGCGCGCCCGACGATCATGCGGCGGTGCGAGCCGAGGTAGTCGCGGCGGAGCGTGAGCGCTTCGGTGGTCATGGCTTCGCCCCCGTGGCTGATCCTGTACCCGTGCCCGCGGCCGTGCCCGTGCCCGGCTGCTTGTGCTTCGCCGGCGGCGCCATCCCGTCGAGGAGCAAATCTCGCTCGTCCACTTCCTTCAAGCGTTCGGGCGTCGCGACCGTCTCGTCGGCGGGCGGGGGCGCGACCTGCGGCTTCTCGCCGATCGCCTTGACGTCGTGATCGACCGTGACCTTCATCGTGTATCGATGGCCGTCGCGCGCGAAGACGAGCTGACCCTCGACGTGCGCGTGCAGCGGCGCGCCGGTCTTCTCGTCGAGGAGGATCTCGCCGGAGACCGCGACGATCTCGGCGCCCTCGCGCCACTTGCGCTGTGCGAGCGACTGAGCGCGGGCGTGCGCGATCGGCGCCTTCTCGAGCGCGATCCTGCGCGCGGGCCGGCCGCCGGCGTCGGCGCTGCCGCGATCGACGACCGCGATCGCGGGCGCGAGCAGATCGAAGTGCGCCGCGAGCGTGGCGCCGAAGTCGTCGCGCAGCTTCGCGACCTCGCCGTCCTCGGGCGCGCGCACGTGCCAGCGCGCGTAGCGCGGGCGCAGGTAGAGCTGGTTGCCGGTCGCGATCACCTCGCGGCCGTAGTCGGCGCTGTTGTTGTCGGTGCCGTGGAACTCGGCGCCGCCGTCGGCGAGCTCGACGTTGTCGGTGAGCGAATCGACGACCGCGCCGCCGTCGGTGACCTCGACGCGGCTCGACGCGATCAGCGTGTGCGGGCCGATCGCGTCGGTCACCCGGTGCTCGGGCATCGCGACCGCGAGCGCGAGCACCTCGGGATCTTTCGCGGCCCGATCGACGTCGATCGCCGGCGCTTGCTCCTTCGCCGCGTGGACGAGGCCGGGCAGGTCTTCGTCGGGCGTGCCGCCGGACGCGCCGCAGGCCGCGATCGCCCCCACCCCGGCCCCGAGAAAGAGGGCGAGGGCCGCGCGTGCTACGCTCGGGCGACCGGTGAGCATCGGAGCGTTGATAGCGTCGTCGGCGGCGACGGTCAACATGACCGATCCGCGGCTCGAGGCGCTCGCGATGGGTCCGTGGGGGTACGTGTTCGCCACGGTGATGGGGCTTCTGTGGGGAAGCTTCGCCAACGTCTGCATCTACCGGTGGCCCCCGACGGACGAGTTCCCGAAGGGTCGCAGCGTCGTGACTCCGGGCTCGCACTGCGGCGTCTGCAAGACCCCGGTGAAGTGGTATGACAATATTCCTTTATTGTCATATTTCATATTACGAGGACGGTGCCGGCAGTGCGGGACGAGCTTCTCGCCGCGGTACCTGATGGTGGAGGCGCTGACCGGGGCGCTGTTCGCGCTCGCGTGGTGGGTGATCATCGTGGAGCGCGCGCCGATCGAGGCGCTCGATCAGCGGCTGGTGCGCTTCGCGATCATCGCAGGCTTCTCGGTCGTGATGGTCGTGATCACGTTCATCGATCTCGATCACAAGCTGATCCTCGACAAGCTCACGTATCCGGCGATCCCGGCCTTCTATCTGCTCGGCTGGCTGGCGCTGCCCGAGCGCGGCTGGAAGCAGGGCCTGATCGGCGCCGCGCTCGGCTACGGCATCATCCGCGCGGTCTCCGACGGCTACTACTACCTGACCAAGCGCGAAGGCCTCGGCTACGGCGACGGCAAGCTGCTCGCGATCGTCGGTGCGCTGTGCGGCTGGCGCGGCGTGCTGTTCACGCTGTTCGCGGGCAGCATCACCGGATCGATCCTCGGCATCGCGGCGGTGATCGCCGCGCGGCGCGATGGTGGTGAGGACGAGGAGGAGGTCGAGGAAGCGGAGGGCGACGAGGGCGAAGCGGACGACATCTCGATCCGGCACGTCGAGCTGCCGTTCGGGCCGTATCTCGCGGCCGCGGCGATGTTCTACGTCCTCGCCGAGCCGTGGCTGCGCGTGAAGGTCTGGTTCCTCGCCGGCTGATCCTGCGCGCGATCGCGGCCGATCGCGCCTCGGCCGCAGGAGTTGCCGGCGCCGCGGCGTGGAGCGCGCGGTGCGAGGCACGCGCGATGCAACGACTCGTGGCGGTGATGCCATGACGCTCCATCTCGATCCTCCCCCGACGACGTTCTCTCGCGCGCATCTCGCCGTGCGCCTGCTCGTCCTGATCGTCACCGGCATGATCGGCGGTGCGATCGGATGGCCGGGCGCGATCGTCTTCTTCGGCCTACCCGCGATGGCGGCGCTCTTGATCTCGGAGCACGGCCGCGACCGCTACCTCGCCGAGGACGCGCCGCGGATCGTGCGCCTGCTCGGCTGGTTGCTCGCGTTCTACGCCTACCTCGGGCTCTTGACCGATCGCTTCCCGACCGGCGGCGAGCGCCTTGCGGTGCGGCTCGAGGTCGCGCCCGCCGGCGCGCCGACGGTGCGCTCCGCGGTCCTGCGCATCCTCGCGAGCATCCCGTACGCGCTCGTCTTGTTCGTGCTCGGCCTGTGCGGCTTCTTCGCGTGGATCGTGGCGATGATCGGCGTGCTGTCGAGCGGGCGCTATCCGCGCAGCATCTACGACTTCCTCACCAGCGTCCTGCGCTATCACGCGCGCTTCCTCTGCTACCACGCGTCGCTGGTCGATCATTTGCCACACCTCGATGAGGCGCCGGCGGCGGACGAAGCTTCGCCACGCGTTGTATAGTCGGAGGGTGGCGACTCCCGGTGCCCAGCGGGCCATCGCGGGCGTGACGCTCGTCGAGCGGCTGTCGGTCGGCCTGTACGGCGAGCTGTGGCGCGCGCACGACGGCAAGCGCGATCTGCGCGCGCTCGTGATCGATCCCAAGCTCGCGGCGGAGCCCGCCTTCGTGCAAGCGCTGATGGACGACAGCCGCGCGCGCATCACGGGCCTGCACAGCCGCGCGCTGGTCGGCACCGCGTCGATCGCGCGCGACGCGACGCGCTTCGTCGTGGTCACCGAGCCCGTGCTCGGCGGCGCGGCGCTCGCCGATCTGCTCGGCGAGGCGCGCAGCCGCGGCGGCAAGCTGTCGGGACCGATCGCGGCCGCGGTGATCCGCGCGGTGGTCGACGGGCTCGCCACCGCGCACGCGATGGACGTCGTGCACGGCGCCGTGCACCCGCGCAGCATCCTGATCGACGCCGACGGCGCGGTGCGGCTCGCCGACGTCGCGGTCGGCCGCGCGTTGTCGCGCGCGGCGGCGCACGGCGCCGACGGCCTCTTGCGCGGCCTCGCCGGCTACCTCGCGCCCGAGCTCGCGCTCGGCGAAGAGCCGGGCCCCGCCGCCGACGTCTACGCGGCGGGCGCGACCCTGTTCGCGATGCTGACCGGGGAGGCGCCGCCCGGCACGTCGAACCTCTCGCCCGCGATGGAGCGCCTGGTCCAGCGCGCGCTCGACACCGATCTGCACCGCCGCTTCGCCAACGCGATGGAGCTGCAGGAGAACCTCGCCGAGGCCCTCGACGACGATCGCTGGCAGGTCGCGCCGCAGCTCGAGCTCGCGCGCTGGGTCGCGGGCAGCCGCGCGGCCACCGCCGCCAACCTCGACGAGGCGACCGAGGATCTGCTCGCGTCCCTCGCCGCCGCCGAGCCCACGCGCCGCGAGCCGACCGACGTCGGTACCGAGGCCGGCGCGACCTCGATGACGCGCCCGAGCGGCGAGCACGCGCGCGCGCC
Organism: Kofleriaceae bacterium; assembly: GCA_035493675.1. Classification (GTDB taxonomy): domain Bacteria; phylum Myxococcota_A; class Polyangia; order Haliangiales; family Haliangiaceae; genus JAIOQA01. The sequence goes on from DATJIA010000416.1 coordinate 9,839, forward strand.
GTCGGGCGCGCTCGACAGCGTGCTCGCCGATCTCGACGAGTCGCACGAGACGACGGACGGAGGAGACGGCGGCGACACCGGCGACGTGCCGTACACGCAGGTCGATCCCACGCGCAGCGCGATCGATCCGGTCAGCCAGCTGATCGGATCACCCGCGATCATCGAGCCGACCCGGCGCGGCTCGTCCGGGCGCGAGCGCGATCCGAGCGGCGTCGATCGCAGCGACACCACGCCCTTGCCGCCGCCCGCGCCCGACGCGCCCGGCACGATCACGCGTAGCGGCCAGGTCGCCGAGACCGGCCGCCACAAGCTCGTCGAGAAAGCGGCGATGGCCGCGCTCTCCGATCTCGACGAGGCGCAGCCGGTCGAGCCGCCGAAGGTGCAGCGACGCGCGGTCGTGCCGCGCGCGCCGAGCGAGGCGCCGCCGCAGGCGCTCAAGTCATCGACGTCGTGGATCTGGATCGTCGTCGTGCTCGCGCTCGGCGGCGTCTTGGTCTGGGTGATCAAGCGCTCGGGCGACGTCAACGCGGCCAACAAGCAGGCGCACGACGACGAGGCCGCGAAGCAACAGGAAGCCGCCGCCGCGAAGACCAAGCAGCTGCAGGACGAGCTCCCCGATCCGGGCGGCATCCGCGTCCGCTCGACGCCCGACGGCGCCGCGGTCTGGCTCATGCTCGGCCGCACGCCGTTCGATTCGATGGGCCTGCCCGCGAACATGGTGCACGAGCTGCGCGTCGAGAGCGACGGCTTCCAGGCCAAGGACGTCGACGTCGGCGGCCGCGACTGGTCCGACGCCGGCGGCGCCAACGTCGCGCACGTGTCGGTCACGCTCGACGCCGGCGAGGGCAAGCCGCTGCTCGCGATCCCGCCGAAGCCCGACGACGCGCTCCAACAAGGGCTCAAGACCGGGCGCGGCGTGATCCACGTCGAGTCGAGCCCGCCGGGCGCCGCGGTCTGGCTGCTCGTCGGCGTCACGCCGAACATGGATCTCGAGGGCATCGAGGCCGGCCGCGACTACGAGCTCCGCGTCTCCAAGGACGGCTTCCTCCCCGGCTACGTGCACCTGTCCGCCGAGGACTGGCGCGACGGCGGCGATCCGCGCCTGCCGCTGTCGGCGGCGCCGAAGAAGGCCGTGATGGAGCGCAGCGTGACGCTCACGCCGGCGCCGAAGGGAGCGAAGCGGTAGTGGCCGCGCGCGTCCTCCGCGTGCGCTGCGCGACCTGGGATCAGGTCGAGGCGTTCTACAAGCGCAAGCTGCGCCGCGGCAAGTACCTCGCGATGAAGGTGCCGTTCGACGCCGAGAAGAACGGCGAGATCACGATCGGGCTCGAGCTGCCGAACGGCATGGTCGTCGCGATCGACGGCACGGTGACCTCGGTGGCGACGACCGCCGACGCGCGCACGCCGATCGAGATCCACCTGCACGGCATGACGCCCGAGGTGCAGGCGCGCCTCGAGGCGCTGGTCAGCGACGGGCGCGAGGACTCGCAGGTGCGGCGCGCCGAGGCCGAGCGCGTGCACCGCGAGACGATGACGCCGGTCGTCCCCGTCGAGGAGGTCGCGCCCGATCTGTCGATGTCGTCGTTGGTCGTGCCCGAGTCGGTGGCCGAGCCCGCGATCGAGACGCCGCCGCCGCCGCCGCCGCCGAGCGAGACCGCCGCGGGCGAGCGCTTCCTCGCGCTCGAGGCCGAGCTGCGCCGCCTCCGCCAGCTGCCCGCCCACGAGGTGCTCGGCGTGCCGTGGGACGCGAGCCCGGCCGAGGTGCGCGCCGCGTGGATCGCGCTCGGCCGCCGCTTCCATCCCGACACCGTCGCGCGGTGGAGCTCGGCCGCGCTCGCGTACGTCGCCGAGGAGCTGACGATCCACGTCAACCGCGCGTACGATCGCCTGCGCGCGGGGTTGGTCGCCGACGGGCGCGCCGCGGCATTCGGGCCGGCGCTGCACGAGCCGCGCGGATGGTTGGTCGGCTTCGACGACGTGCAGACCGGCGAGCCGCGCGGCGGCACGCCGCCGCTGTCCGCCGACGAGAAGGACGCGCCCGCGCTCGCCGCGCCGCGCGCGCGCAGCTCGGGCGTGCGCTTCGCCGTCGTCGCCGAGGCGCTCACCGAGGAGGGCCTGTTCGGCGATCTCGACCTGCCGTCGCCGCCCGGCGGTCCGAAGCTGTCGGCGGGCGAGGGCGAGGCGTTCGAGCGGCAAGCGCGATCGCGCCTCGCCGCCGGCGATCACGCCGCCGCGAAGGAAGTGCTCGCCGCCGCGCTCCACGTCTATCCGCGCAACCGCGCGCTGCGCGCCCTCTATCACGTCGCCACCGCGCTCGAGGCCCTCGACGCCGGCCAGGTCATGCTCGCGACCTCACAGCTCGAGGCCGCGCTCGCGCACGACGAGCGCTGCGTCGAGGCGGCCAGCGCGCTCGACGAGCTGCGCAAGGGCGACACCGTCTCCGCGCCGTCGCTGCGGAGACTGTTCCAGTGAGAGCGGTCGGGATCGATCTCGGCACGTCGAACAGCGCGGTCGCCGTGCTCGACGACGACGGCCGCGCGCGCATCCTCACGACCGAGGAGGGCAGCACCACGTTGCCGTCGATCGTCGCGTTCGACGACGGCGGCAAGGTCCTGGTCGGCGAGGCGGCGCTCGCGCGCGCCGCGTCGCATCCGCACGACGCGCTGTTCGGCGCGAAGCGCCTGCTCGGCCGCCGCGCCGACGAGCCCGAGGTCCGCAAGCTGGGGCGCTTGTTGCCGTACGAGCTGGTGCCGGCGCCCAACGGCGACGCGTGGATGCGCGCCGCCGATCGATCGATCTCGCCCGAGCAGGTGAGCGCGTTCGTGCTGCGCGAGCTGAAGACGATGGCCGAGCGCTTCCTCGACGAGCCGGTCGAGGACGCGGTGATCACCGTGCCCGCGTGGTTCGACGCCGGCCAGCGCCAGGCGACCAAGGACGCCGCCGCGATCGCCGGGCTGCGCGTGCGCCGCCAGCTCAACGAGCCGACCGCGGCGGCGCTCGGGCACGGCGCGCACCGCGGGCAGAACCGTCGCTTCGCGGTGTGCGATCTCGGCGGCGGCACCTTCGACGTCGCGATCGTCGACGTCGAGGACGGCGTCTTCGAGGTGCTCGCGACCGCGGGCGACTCGTTCCTCGGCGGCGACGACGTCGATCGCGCGATCGTCGAGCAGCTCGTGCGCGAGATGCGCTCGAAGGGCGGCATCGACGTCGGCGCGGAGGCGGCCGCGCTCGTACGCCTGCGCGCGGCGGCGCAGCACGCGAAGCACGATCTCTCCGAGTCGCTGGTCGCCGACGTCGCGCTGCCGCGGCTCGCGCAGATGCCGTCGGGCAAGCCGCTCGATCTCGTGCGCCCGATCCGGCGCGACGAGCTCGAGCTGTGGTCGACGCCGATCCTGAAGCGGCTCGAGGCGCCGTGCCGCGAGGCGCTCCTGCGCGCGGGCCGCGCCGCCGGCGAGGTCGACGAGATCCTGCTGGTCGGCGGCATGACGCGCATGCCCGCGGTCCGCCGCGCGCTCGCCGAGATCTTCGGCAAGGAGCCGCAGGTGATCCCGAACCCGGACGAGGTGGTCGCGGTCGGCGCCGCCGTCGAGGTCGCGCGGCTCGAGGGCCGCATCGAAGGCGTCCTGCTCCTCGACGTCACCGCGCGCGGCTTGTCGGTGACGGTCGGCGAGGACGCGCCGTGCGAGCTCGTGATCGCGCCGTCGTCGGTGATCCCGACCCGCGAGCACCGCGTGATCGCGACGCGCACCGACAACCAGCGCGAGCTCGAGTTCGATCTGTGGGAGGGCGAGGCGCCGGAGTCGTCGGGCAATCGCCACCTCGCGCGCTACGCGGTGCGCGGGTTGCCGCGCGCGCCGGCGGGCGAAGTGCTGGTCATGGTAGAGATCACGATCGATGTCGATGGGACCGCGCGCGTCGCGGCGAGCGAGATGATCAGCGGCGAACGGCCGGAGCTCCGGCAGATCGGCGGCGCGGGCTTGTCGCGCAGCGAGGTCGCGCGGCTCGCCGAGGCGTCGCGATGAAGCGCGCCCTGTTGTTGCTGTTGGTCGCGTGCGGGCACGGCGGCGGCGCGCCGGTCGGGCCCGCGCCGGCGACGATCGACGCCGGCGCGCCCGACGCTGCCCCGGTCGCCGAGGTCGCGGTCGACGCGGCTCCGGTCGCGATCGCGCCTCCCGACGCCGCGCCCGCGATCGTCAAGCCGCCGCCGCCGAAAGGCCCGCCGAAGGTCCTGCAGATCAACCAGACCGGCGAGATCGTCGACATCGACAAGTTCGTCGTCGCGGATCACGTGACGATCGTCGACTTCTGGGCGACGTGGTGCGGCGGCTGCAAGGTGATGGAGGCCAAGTTCATGGACGCGATCGGGACCAACCCGCGCGTCGTCGTGCGCAAGGTCGACGTCGGCGACGGCGATACGCCGGTCGCGAAGAAGTACAACGTGAAGGGCCTGCCGCAGGTGTGGATCTACGACCAGAAGAAGCGGCTGCGTTACGTCCTGGTCGCGAACGACGCGCTGAAGGTCGGCGACTACGCGTCGGACCTGGCGAAGAGCGCCAACTGACTGCCGGCGACGCGCGCCTCGAGCTCGAGGAGCAGTTGCTTGCGCGGTAAGCCGCCGCCGTAGCCGGTGAGCGTGCCGTCTTTGCCGATCACGCGATGGCACGGCACGATGATCGCGATCGGGTTCGCGCCGTTGGCGGCGCCGACCGCGCGCACCGAATCGGGGCGGCCGATCGATCGCGCGATCGCGCCGTAGGTCGTCGTCGCGCCGTACGGGATCGCGACCAGCGCGCGCCAGACGTCGCGCTGGAAGTCGGTGCCCTTCGGCGCGAGCGGCAGGTCGAACGCGCGGCGCTTGCCGGCGAAGTATTCGTCGAGCTGCGCGCGCACCGCCCGGAACGGCTGGTCGTCGCGCACGGCGTCGGGCGCCGGCGGCGCGCGGCCGGGGAACTCGAGGGCGATCAGCGCGATGTCGTCTCCGTCGGATTCGGCGATCGCGACCAGCTCGCCGCACGGGGACGCGATCGTCGTCGTGACCTTCACGCGATCACGCTGATCCCGCGCGCCGCGAGCAGCGCGGCGCCGACCAGCCCCGCGTCGTCGCCGAGCTCGGCGTCGACGACCTCGAGCGGCTCGGCGAGCGCGTTCGGCAACGCGATCATCATCGCCGCGATCACCTGCTCGCGCAGGATCGGCGTGCGGCCGAGCATGCCGCCGCCCAGGATCAACCGCGCCGAGTTGAGGATCGTCACCGCGTTCGCGAGGGCGACGCCGAGCAGCGGCGCGAGCTCGCTCCAGAACCCGAGCGCCCACGCGTCGCCTTGCTCGGCGGCGCGCTCGACGTGGCCCGGCGTCACGTGATCGACGCCGCCCGCGAGATCGAGCGTGAGCGAGCGCGCGCCGTCGGCGAGCTCGCGGCGCGCGCGCGCGAGCACGTAGCTGCCGCCGCAGTACGCCTCGACGCAGCCGCGCCCGCCGCACGCGCACGGCGCCGCGTCGTCGTCCCAGCGGACCTTGGTGTGCCCGATCTCGCCGGCGCAGTTGGTCGCGCCCTCGACGAGCATGCCGCCCGAGACCACGCCCGCGCCGATGCCGGTGCCGACGTAGACCGCCAGGACGTCGTCGACGCCGGCGCCCGCGCCCAGCTCGCGCTCGCCCCAGGTGATCGCGTTGACGTCGTTGTAGACGCCGAGCGGGCGCAGCGGACCGAGCTTCGCCGCGAGCTGCGCGCCGAACGCGACGTCGCGCCAGCGCAGGTGCGGCGAGTTCGCGACCGTGCCGCGGCGATCGCGCAGCATCGCCGCGATGCCGATGCCGACCGGCACGTGATCGCCCTCGGCGGCGCCGGCCTTGTGGCGCGTCATCTCGACGAGCGTGTGCAAGCGCGCGACGACCGTGTCGGGATCGCGCGGCTCGCCGACCGGCTCGCGGTGCTGCGTGGCCTCGTCGATGACGCCGCCGCGGACCGCGGCGATGCGCAGGTTCGAGCCGCCGAGATCGATCCCGATCGCGAGCGGGAGATCGCGCGGGGCGATCACGACGAGGCCTCCGCGATCGCGGCTTCGATGATCGCCTTGATCTCGTCCAGGCGCGCCGCGTCGGTCGCCTCGCAGCGGACCACCAGCGCCGGCTGCGTGTTCGACGCGCGCACCAGACCCCAGCCGCCGTCGAAGATCGCGCGCACGCCGTCGACGTCGACGACGCGCTTCACGTCGGGCCGCGCGCGCAGGAGCTCGGTCACGCGCGCGACGACGTCGAACTTGCGATCGTCGGCGCACGTCACGCGGATCTCGGGCGTGTTGACCATCACCGGCAGGCGCGCGGCGAGATCGGCGAGCGTCTCGGAGCCGCGCGTCAGGAGCTCGAGCAGCCGCGCGCCGGCGTAGATCGCGTCGTCGAAGCCGAGCCAGCGATGCGCGAAGAAGATGTGGCCCGACATCTCGCCGCCGAGGTGCGCGCCGGTCTCTTTCATGCGCGCCTTGATCAGCGAGTGCCCGACCTTCCACATCTCGGCCTCGCCGCCGGCGGCGCGCAGCTCGTCGAACATCGCCTGCGAGCACTTCACCTCGCCGATGAACTTCGCGTGCGGGATCTCGGCGAGGATCGCCTTGCCGAGGAGGATCATCAGCTGATCGCCCCACAGGATGCGGCCGGTGCCGTCGACCGCGCCGACGCGATCGGCGTCGCCGTCGAGCGCGATGCCGACCTCCGCGCCCTCCGCGCGAACGCGCGCGATCAGATCCGCGACGTTCTCCGGCAGCGTCGGATCCGGGTGATGGTTCGGGAAGCGGCCGTCCATCTCGCAGTAGAGCGGCACGACGTCGAAGCCGAGCCGCGTGTAGAGCGCGATCGCCGCCGGCCCGCCGGCGCCGTTGCCCGCGTCGACGACGACCTTCATGCGCCGCGCGCCGAGCCGCAGCTCCGACGCGGCGTAGTCGAGGTACGCGGGCATGATGTCGAGGTCATCGACGCGGCCGGTCGGAACGTCGCCGATCGGCGGCGGCACGCCCGCCTCGATCGCGTCGCGCAACGCGGCGATCGATCCGCCGTGTAGCGCCTCGGTGCCGACCAGCAGCTTGAAGCCGTTGTCCTCGGGCGGGTTGTGGCTGCCGGTGATCATCGCCGCGCCGTCGACGCCCGCGCGCGCGGCCGCGAAGTACAGGACCGGCGTCGGCACGACGCCGATGTCGACGAGGTCCGCGCGCTCGCGCATGCCGCGCACCATCGCGTCGCGCAGGCGCGGCGAGGTCAGCCGCGGATCGCGGCCGATCGCGATGCGCGGGCGGCGGCCGTCGGAGAGCGACGCGGCGACCCGCGCCGCGAACGCGCGGCCGAGCTCGGTGGCGAGGGCGTCGTCGAGATCGCGCTCGGCGACGCCGCGGATGTCGTACTCGCGGAAGATCGATCGGTTCATCGGGCGGTCCATGAGAGACGGCTAAAGGTAGCGGTCCATGCCGCGCGCGGCGAGCGCGTCGACCGCCTTGCGAACATCTTGGGCGCGGTCGCGCGGCACGACGAGGATCGCGTCGCCGGCCTGCACGACGACGAGATCGCTGACGCCGACCAAGACGACGGTCGTGCCGGCGTCGCACGCGATCACGTTGCCGCCGCCGTCGACGCAGATCGCCGCGTCGCCGAGGATCGTGTTGCCGTGCTCGTCTTGTCCGTCGGGGCCACGCACCGCGGGTACCGCCGCCCACGATCCGACATCGTCCCATCCGAAGTCGCCGCGGATCGTGACAACGTCATGTGTCTTTTCCATCACGCCGTGATCGATCGAGATCGACGGCATCGAGCCGTAGACGCGCGCGGCGGCGCTCGGATCGCGCGCGATCTCGTCGAGCGCGGCGCCGGTCATCGGTAGGAGGCGGTGGATGTCGTCGAGGAGGCGCTGCGCGCGGCAGAAGAACATGCCGCCGTTCCACAGGTAGCGGCCGCTCGCGAGGTACTGCTCGGCGGTGGCGAGATCCGGCTTCTCGACGAAGCGCGCGACCTCGTTCACGCCGGGCATCGCGGTGGGCGCGCCGACCTCGAGCCAGCCGAAGCCGGTCTCGGGGCGCGTCGGCGCGATGCCGATCGTGCAGATGACGTCACCGGTCTCGGCGGCGGTGAACGCGCGATCGATCGTCTGTGCGAACGCGGCCTCGTCGCGGATGAACTGATCGGCGGGCAGGGCGCCCATGATCGCGTCGGGGTCTTGCTGCAGCAGGCGCACCGCGGCGAGGCCGAGCGCGGCGGCGGTGTTGCGGCCGATCGGCTCGGCGACGATCGTCGCGTCGGGGACCTCGTCCTCGGCGAGCGCGGCCTGCGAAGCCGCCGTGACGATCTGCACGTGCGACGCGGCGGCGCGCGCGCGTCGCGCGGTCGCGGCGAGCAGCGACTCGGAGCCGCCGAGCGAGAGGAACTGTTTGGGGCGGGCGCGGCGGCTGGCGGGCCAGAGGCGCGTGCCGCTTCCGCCGGCGAGGATCACCGCGTGGCGCATCACCTCGCATCTTATTCCAGGACGGTGGCGCCGATGATCGCGAGATCCGGACGTTGTGCGAACGCGACCGCCCCGATCCGCTTCCAATTCGGATCGATCTCCAGATCCGCGCTGCGCGTCGCGCCCGCGGGCGCGACCTTCACGAGCGCGCGCACGATCCGATCCTCGACGACGTGCGCGCCCGCGTTCTCGCCGCGGCGGATGTCGGTCGCGACGCCGTCTTGCCAGACCGCGACCCAGACGTCGGCGTCTTTCGGCGCGGTCGCGGTGACGCGCAGCGTGTTGTCCTTGCGAAGTGCCTTCGCGTCGATCGCGATCATCGCCGGCGCGGCGGCGACCGCGCGCGCGATCGCGTCGCGGTCGGACCCGAGCGCGTCGGTCGCGCCCGCGATCACGGCCTGCGGCGTGTACGGATCGCGCGCGCGCGCGTACGCGAGCTGGCGCGCGCTCCACGCCTGGCGCGAGAACGGATCGGCCCAGCCGAGATCGTTCCAGTAGTCGACGTGGAACGCGAGCGGCACGACCTTGCGGCCGCGGATGGATCCGTCCGCCGCGATCGCCGACAAGACGCGCTCCGCCGGCGGGCACGAGCTGCATCCCTGCGACGTGAACAGCTCGTAGACGACGGGCGCGCCGTCGCCGGATCTGCGCGCGGCCGGCTCGGCGGCGGCGGCGCAGCTCGCGAACAAGAGCAACGCGGCGAGCTTCATGTCGGGCATACGTCCGCCCGCGGTCGGGGTTACACTCGGGTCGTGGCGGGAACGGTACACCCCGGAATCCTGGCGGTGGTGGACGATCAAGAGGCGTTCGTGCGTCCCGCGGTGAAGCCGGCGACGCGCGTGCTCGAGGTGGGCTGCGGGCGCGGGTTGCTCGCGCGGCGCCTCGCCGAGGCCGGGCACGTCGTCACGGCGATCGATCTCGCGCTGCCCGATCCACGCCCCGCGCACGAGCGGCTCACCTTCATCGAGGCCGACGTGCGCACGTTCGACGCGGCGCCGTTCGACGCGATCGCGTTCACCGCGTCCTTGCATCACGTCGCGCCGCTCGCGAGCGCGCTCGACCGCGTGTACGCGCTGCTCGCGCCCGGCGGCCTGCTCGTCGTCGACGACTTCGATCTCGAGTCGCCCGATCTCTCGACCTTGCGCTGGTACTACGACACGCAGGAGATCCTCTCGGCGGCGGGGCTGTACGCGCACGAGCGCATCGACGGCGCCGGCGAGCAGGATCCGCAGGATCGATGGCGCGTCGGCCACGAGGCCGACGATCACTCGCGCGAGGCGCCCCTCCACGCGGGCGAGTCGATGGTCGCCGAGATCGAGGCGCGCTTCGTCGACGTGAAGATCGCGCGCGGCCCGTACCTGTGGCGCTACATCGCACGCGGGGTCGCGGGCGATCGCGCGCGCGCGATCGCCGAAGCGGTGCACGCGGCCGAGGAGCGCGGCGTCGTCGCCGGGACGCTCAGCGCGGTCGGCCTGCGCGTGACGGCACGAAGACCCGCCTAGCTGTCTTTGAGCGCGCGCACGATCTCTTCGCGGACGATCGACGCCAGATCCGGCTTCTTGCCGATGGGGATCACGGGGACGTTCGCGTGCGGCGCGGGCGCGCACGCGACGACCGCTTTCGGCGGCGCGGACGATGTGCCCGCGAACTTCGCGGCGATGTCGACCGCGCGATCCGCGGCGCGTCCGATCCCGGCCTTCGCGCGCGCGGCCATGAGCGCCGGCCACGCCTCCGCGGGGATCGCGGCGACGCCGCCGATCGCCTGCGCGCTGATCGCGATCGACGCGAGGTGCTCGACGAGCTCCAACCGCAGGAGCGCCTGCTCGCAGTCCTTGCCCCACGCGATCACGCCGTGACCGCCGAGCAAGACCGCGTCGACGTGCTCGCACCACGGCGCGAGCGCCTGCTTCGCCGGATCGCCGGGCGCCGCGAAGCTCACGCGCGGGATGATCGGCCCGAGCGACACCGCGGCCTCCGCGATGAACGGGCGCTCGATCAGGTTCGCGCCGTTGGCGCACGCGATCGCGGTCGCATGCGGCGGGTGCGCGTGCACGACCGCGCCGACGTCCGGGCGCCGCTCGTAGACGACGACGTGCAGCCCGATCTCGCCGAAGACCTTGCCTCCCGAAGAAGGCTTGCCGGAGAGATCGACCTCGACCAGCCCGCGCTCGCTGACGAGCCGCTTCGAGGTCGCGGTCGGCGTCGCGACCAAGAGCGCGCCGTCCCGCGCGGTGACGTTGCCGTCGTGGTTCGCGACCCAGCCGCGCGCGTGCAGCTCGCGCGCACACTCGGCTACCTCGCCCCGGACGGTATGGCTCGATCGCACCGCCCGCGATTATTAGCGGGTGGAACGCGCAGGTTCCAGCCCTCGTGCGCCCTTCGGGCGAAGCGGCACCTCGAGGTTCCGCCGCGCCCCGCAAGCCCCCGGAACCCGAACGACGACCGAGTGGCAAACCGCTTGCTCATAGACTCGTCCGAGCCAGGAAGCTCGGAGGATCGAAATGACTCGCTTCAGCCTTATCGCCATCGCCCTCGCCGCCGTCGGTTGCAAGCAAGCCGCGGATTCGGACGCGCTGACCGCGGAGCTCGCGGTCGACTCCACCAACGTCAACCAGGCCGAGTCGACCGTGCTCGCCTCGGCCGTCGACGGCTCGGAGGCCGGCGCCGGCGTGGGCCTCGTCGGCGCCGCGACCCCGCAGGGCGTCGCCGACTGGATCACCGCGCACGCCGCCGCGCGCTACTCGCCCGCGGGCTGCGCGACCGTCACGGAGTCGGGCCTGACCGTGAAGCTCGTCTTCGACGACTGCACCGGCCCGCGCGGCCTGCGCCAGCTCACCGGCGAGATGGATCTCACCGTCTCGGCGGGCAGCGGCGGCGCGATCGACATCGCGGCGCAGGCGACCAACCTCGAGATCGGGCAGGCGACGATGAGCGTCGACTCGAACGCGGTCTACACCGCGAGCGGCGCGACCAAGTCGCTCACCGTCACGACGCAGGGCTCGGGCACCGGCCCGCTCGGCAACACGATCCAGCACGACGGCCAGTACACGGCGACGTGGGACGCGAGCTGCGTGTCGCTCGAGGGCGCGTGGTCGACCGACGTCGGTCAGACGCAGCGCTCGACCACCGCGAGCGTGATGCGCTGCGCGGATCAGTGCCCGACCGGCACCGTCACGCGCGACACCTTCAACGGCCGCACGATCGACATCACGTTCGACGGCACCGACGTCGCGAAGTGGACGTCGTCGACCGGTCGCAGCGGGACGTTCACGCTTCCGTGCGGCCTGTGACGGTGTCGACGATGCCGACGATGAGCGAGCGGATCGGGACCTGATCGCCGATCTTCAAGATCTGGCGCACGCCGTTGCCCTCGCTCATCACGATCACGTGATCGCCTACGCCGGCCTGGACCTCGTCGACCGCGACGAAGCTCGGGCCGGCGTCTTTTCCGAGATCGTCGAGCGGCTGCACGACGAGCAGCTTGCGGCCGCGATAGGTGGGGTGCTTCACCGTCGAGACGACGGTGCCGAGGACGCGGCAGTACCTCATTTGGGCGTATCCACCTGATCGACGATGCCCACGATCGTCGCGTCGACGGGGACGAACCACGGGTCGAGCGCGAGCGCGGCCTCGCGCGAGCCGACCAGATAGACGAGATCGCCGGGGCCCGCCTGCGCGACGTCGCACGCGACCTGCACGTCGCCGGTCGGCTTGCGATCGTCGTCGACCGGCTGCACGAGCAGCAGCTTCTGCCCGTCGAGGCCGGCGGCCTTGCGCGCGGCGACGACGGTGCCGGTGACGATCCCCAGGTACATGGCGGAGCTTGTATAGCCTATCCGCGGAAGAGTCTGAAGCGCGTTTGCAGGTGGCCGGGAGCGAGGACGGCGCGGACGACGTGGCGGGCGTCGCCGGTGCGCCCGACGGCGACCGCGATCGCGGCGGCGGGATCCGCGGAGACCAGCACGCCGGCGCGATCGGCGGCGCGCTGCACGGCGGCGCGATAACGCGCGACGTCGAGATCGGCGGGCGAGAGCGGCGCGAGCAGCTGCTCGAGGCGCTGGCGCAGCTTGACGGGCAGGGCGCCGCGGACCATCTCGTCGTGCGCGCGCTGGATGTCCTCGTCGTGGACGAGCGCGGCGACCGCCGGCGCGAGCGACGCGGGGCCGAAGACGCGCACGACCGCGGCGACCAGGCGATCGAGCTCCTCGGGCGGCAGGCCGGCGGCGATCATGCGCTCGGGGCGGGTCTGCTCGGCGGCGCGGCCGATCAAGCAGCGCAGCTCGCCGCGCGGCACTTCGCCGAGCAGCCGCGGTCCGAACACCACGATCGGCGTCGCGGCGCAGACGATGCGCACGTCGGCGGCGGCGTCGTCGTCGTTCGCGTACGCGAGCACCGGGCCGACCCCGAGCGCCTGCGTGATGCGCGGCAGCGCGGCGAGCGCGGGCGCGTGGATCGCGGCGGAGACGCGCTTCGCGCCCCCGGCGCCGGCGCGCGCGAGCGCCTCGTTGGCGTCGGGCCAGAGCAGGCCGGCGGCCTCCGCGAGGGTCATGAAGATCGTGTGGAGCGGCGTCGGGGCATCGCCGTGCGGCTCGTCGATCAGCTGCGCGCGCTCCTCGGGCGTGACGGTCGACTTGTAGGCCTCGTCGTCGGCCAGCGGGGGCGGGGCCTTGTGGATCTGCAGGAACGCGGTCTGGTGGACGTCGAGCTTGTGGCCGAGCGCGGCGGCGAGATCGAGCGCCGCTCTCGCCAATTCGACGATTAGCCTCGCGGGGACGGGAGCTCCCCCGCGGCGCCCCTCCACCTCGCTCGCGCTCGGCGGAGCCTCGGCGGTCGCTGCCCCGTCCCCGCTCGCAGCGGCGCGGCGCAGCTCGTCGGCCCACGCGACGACGTCGGCGACCTCGCACGTCGCCTCGGCGATCGCGCGCAGGTGCTCGAGCAGGATCTCGCGCAGCGCCGGATCGTCCGCGACCCGCGGCCGCAGCATCTGCGCGAGCTCCTTCCGCGCGGCGGTCGCGGCATCGGAGGCGGGCGCGAGCGCGATCGCGCGCTCGAGCGCGGTGCTCGCGCCCTTGTCATCGCCGCGCCCGCGGCGCAACGCGCCGAGGCGCTGCCACAGCGGCGCCCGCCGCTCCTTGAGCGACGCGTCGCCTTCGTCCTTGACGGCGAGCGCCTTGCCGAGCGCGTCGATCGCCGCGTCGATCTGTCCGGTCGCTTGCTGGCGCGCCGACAGGATCGCGGCCGCGTCGAGGTGATGCGGATCGATCTCGAGCGCGCGCGCGGCGGCGCCGGCGGCGCGATCCTCGTCGCCGCCCGCGAGGTACGACTGCGCGGCCGCGACGTAGCGCGCGACCCGCGCGCCGGCGTCGGCGCCGAACGCGGCCATCAGCTCCGCGGTGCGCGCGGCGCCGAGGTGATCGCCGGCGAGATCGCAGCGCTCGAGCAGCTTCTCGAGCAGCGGCAGGTGGCGCGCCTCGATCGGCTGCGCGGCGTTGACCGCGGCCTCGTAGTAGGTGCGCGCGCGCTCCTCGTCGTGGAGCATCATCACGGCCATGTCGCCGAGCGCCTCGAACAGGCGCATGCGCTCGGCCGGATCCTCCGACGCGGTCGCCTCGCGCGTGATGAGATCGGCGGCCTTCTTGGCGTCGCCTTGCTCCATCGCGACCTCGGCGAGCGCGTGGAGCGCCGGCGCGTAGTTCGGCTTGAGCTCGAGCGCGCGCTCGTAGAGCGGCACCGCCTTCTCGGGACGCAGCGATCGGATCTCGGCGAGCGCCGCGTGATAGAGCGCCTGCGCGACCTCGGCGGGGTGGCGCCCCGATTCCTCGTGCGTCGCGAGCGCCGAGAGATGCAGCGCGGCCTCGCGCCAGCGACGGACCTTGTAGCGGTTCTCGCCGAGCGCGAGCTTGATCAGGAGATGGCCGCGGTGCACGCGATCCGCGGCGACCAGGACCTGATACGCGTCCTCGTCGCGGCCGAGCTTCTCGTACGCGGTCGCGAGGCGGCGCTGCAATTCGGCGGCGGCCGACGCCGGCGCGTCCTTCAGCGTGTCGTCGCCGAGGATGTCCTTCAAGAACGCCTCGAGATCGCTCCAGCGCTCGGCGTCGCCGTAGAGATCGGCGAGCGCGACGATCGCCGGCAGGTGCGCGCCGTGCGCGGCGAGCGCCTCTTCGAGCCGCCGCTCCGCGACCATCTCGACGCCGGCGGCGCGCGCGAGCGCGGCGAGCTGCGTCAGCACGCGCGCCTTCTCTTCCGGCGGCAGCGTCTCGTCTTCCAGGCGCGTCTCGAGCAGCTTCGCCGCCGCTTCCGGATCGCCGCCTTGCTCGATCAACCCGGCGAGCGCCCAGGTCGCGTCGGCGTGGTACGGGCGCAGCCACAAGACGCGCTCGAACGCCGCGCGCGCGCCGGCCATGTCCTTCACGCGATCGCGCAAGGCCGCGCCCGCGGCCATCAAGGCCTCGATGCGCGCGTCGTCGTCGGTGACCAGCTCGGCCTCGCGCAGCTTCGCCTCGGCGAACGCGCGCGGATCCTCGTCGGGAGAGGTCAGGTTGGCGAGCTGCGCGAGCGCGGTCGGATGATCGGGGACGATGCGCAGCGCCTCGTCGAGCGCGACGCGCGCGCCGTTGGGATCCTGCAGCGCCTCGAAGCGGATCTGCGCGAGCTTGATCAGGAGCGCCGCGCGATCGCCGACGGCGGCGGGCATGTCGCCCTTGTTGTTGTCGGAGGTCGCCTCGAGCCGGCCCTGCAGGACCGCGACGGCCTCGCGCGCGCGATCCGCCTTGACGAGCGCGGCGACCAGCTGATCGGCGAGGATCGGATCCTCGGGCGAGATCGTGCGCGCGTGGCGCAGGGCCGCGGCGGCTTCTTCGGGCGCGCCGAGCCAGTCGAGCAGGACGCCGGCGCGGCGCGCGAGCAGCTTCGCGCGCGCCTCGGGCTCGCGCTCGAGCGCGGCGCGGCGGCGCAAGACGTCGGCGAGCTCCTTCCAGCGCGCGAGCCCTTGGTAGAGCGCGTCGAGCGCGGCCCAGGTCTCGGCGTCGTCGGGCCAGCTCGCGACCACGTGCGCGTACGTCTCGATCGCGCGCTCCGGGATCTCGAGCTCGCGCTCGTAGATCTGCGCGATCGATCGCATCGCCTCGCGCGCGTCGGCGGTGCCGTCGGCGATCTCGACGACGCGCTGCAGGCTCTCGATCACCTTCGACCAGCGGCCGACCTGCGCGTAGATCTCGCCGAGGCGGCGCAGCACCGCGACGTCGGCGGGGACCATCTGGCGCAGGCGCTCGAGCGAGTCGATCGCGTCGTGCGGGCGGTGCAGCTTGTCGGTGTAGAGCTCGGCGAGCTCGCGCAAGAGGCCGGGACGCTCCGCTTCGGGCGCGGCCGAGCCGAGGCGCGGATCGGTGCGCTCCTCGAGCGACGCCGCGAGCTCGACCCAGCGGCCCTCGTTGCGATAGAGGTTCTCGAGGCGCGCGCGCGCGATCTCGTCGTCGGGGCGCATGCCGAGCACGCGCCGGTACTGCGCCTCGGCGTCGCGGCCGCGGCCCTGGCGCGCGCGGATCGCGGCGACCTCCATCAAGAGATCGGCGGCGGCCGCGGCGGTGTCGGCGGCCTCGCCCATCTGCTCGTAGAGCGACGCGAGCCGATCCCACGCGTCGTGATCGGCGGCGAGGCGGTGCAGGCGCGCGCGGACCTCGCCGTCGCCTTTCGGCGCGCCTTGGGCGAGCCCGAGCGCGCGCGCGAGCGTGACGAACGCGCGCCCGATCTCGGCGGCGCCCGACTCCCACACCTCGGCGGCGCGGAACAGCCAGCGCAGCTTCGCCTCGGTGTCGGCGGCGGGCAGCGCGTCGTACGCGGTCGCGAACTCGTCCCACGGCGATTCGTACGAGCGGATCGGCAACGACGGCAGCGGCGGCTTGCGCGCGGCGGCTTGCGCCTTGCGGGGAGCAGACGTCGGGCCGGACTTGCCGGCGTGCACGCCCGGCAGCGGCGCGGGTGAGGGCGGTCCCGATCGCGGCGGCGGCGGCGGGCGCTTGAGCGGCCCCGAGCCCATGCCCGGCAAGCCGCGCGACGGCGCGGCGGGAGGCACCGCGACCGCGACCAGATCCTGGATCGACAGCTCCATCGTGCGGTCGTTGCGCGCGGGCTTCGACGACTCGATGGAGACCGGCGCGGGCGGCTCGGCGAGCTCTTCGCCGTCGGTCATCGCGCGCGAGCCGTTGGCCCCGGTCGATCGCTGCGCGGGCAGCGACGCGCCGCTGTCGCCCGCGGGCAGGAGCTCGTCGAGATCGATCGGCTGGGTCGAGTCGCCGACGTGCAGGTTGCGCTCGCCGGTGAGCGTCATCGGGCGGTCGTGGCGCTCGCGCAGATCGTGATCGGCGAGATCGATGTCTTGCGTCGACGGCCGCCGCGGCAGGTGCGCGGTGCGCGGTGCGACGCGCCCCGCCGACGACCGCTCGGCGTGCGCCTCGGCGTCGGCGAGCTCGCGCTCGGTCTTGACCGGCGCCGGCGGTCCCTCGGGCTTCGGCGTCTTGTCGGCGTCGCGGTACTTGCCGATCGCGCGCCCCAGCCGCCACAGGTGCGCGATCGTGTCGGCGTCCTCGGGCGCGATCAGGAAGCCGACCAGGTGGGTGCGGAACGCGCGCGGCAGATCCTTCAGCTTCTCTTCGTAGAGCGCGGCCTTGCGGCGCAGCGCCGCGACCCGCCCCGCGTCGGTGCCCGCGCGCTCGCACAAGGCGCTCTCGACCGAGACCAGATCGCCGAACGCGCGCGATCGATCGGCGAGCTTGTGCAACTCGGCGCGGGTCTCCTCGCGCTCCGGCATCCAGGCGAACGCGTTCAAGAGCTCCGCGACCGCCGCCTTCGGCAGATCCAGCCGCTGATCGAGCACGCGCGCGCGCTTCTCGTAGATCTCGACCTTGCCCGCGGGCGACGCCGCGCCGAGCACGGCCTCGTAGCTGTCCAAGAGCAGCTGCCACAGCGGGCGCTGATCGCCCTCGGCGGCGATGCGCTCCGCCTCGGCCATGAGCGACGCGTCTTTCGGCGCGACCTGGAGGGCGTCGTGGATCGCGGCGAGCGCGCGCTGCTTGTCGGCGAGCCGGCGCTCCGCGACGATCGCGAGCTCGCGCGACGCGGCGACGTACGCGATCGGATCCGCAGGCACGCCGCCGGCGCCGCTCGCGAGCAACCGCCGCCGCTCGTCGCCGTAGACGTCGGCGAGCTCCTTCCACAGCGCGAACGCCTCGGCGGCGCGGCGCAGATCCGCGAGCGTGCCGGCGTCGGGCGCTTCGTCGTGCGCGCGCCGCCACCAGCGGAACGCGCCGCGCGGATCGCCGAGCCGCTCGGCGGTGATCTGCGCGATGCGCCCGATCGTCTGCTTGCGCTCGGTCGCGCTGTCGAGCTGGCCGATCCGCTTCTCGAGCGTACGGACCGCGGCCTTCCAGTCGCCGAGCTTCGCCTGCAGATCGGCGACCGCGGCGAGCGCTTCGTCGTGGTGCGGGTCGAGCGCGAGCACGCGATCGAACGCCTGCAGCGCGCGGGTCGGATCGCCGAGGCGATCGCGGCACAGGAAGCCGATCTCGAGGCCGCGCGCGACCTTTCGCATCGGCTCGGGCGAGAGGTACATCTCGCGCTCGGCGACGCGCACGGCGGCCTCGAAGTCACCGCGCGCCTCGTGCAGGCGGCGCAGCTGCGTGTGCGCGTCGAGGTGCTGCGGATCGAGCTCCGCGATCAGCCGCTCGAGCTGCTTCGCGGCCTCGGCCGGCGCGCCGAGCCGTTCGTCCAAGAGCTGCGCGCGTTCGAGCGCGGCCGCGCCGGCGCGCTCGGGCTCGTCCGGCGCGTAGAGCGGGATCTCGGCGGCGAGGACGTCGGCCAATTCGCGCCAGCGATGCGCGGCGCGATGCAGGCGGCCGAGCGCGGCGAGCGCGTTGCGATCCTTCGGCGACAGCTCGAGCACGCGCTGCCACGCGCGGCTCGCGCGCTGGCCGTCGCCGAGCTTCTCGTCGACGACGCGCGCGTAGCGCTCGAGCTCGCGCGCGCGGATCGCCGCCTCGGGCGTGCCGGGCGCGACCTGGCCGCGGCCGGCGTCGAGGCGCGCGAGCACCTGCGCGAGCTCGCCCCAGCGGCCGGCGCGCTCGAACAGGCTCGCGGCCGCCTCGAGCGCCTCGTGATCGGTCGGCACCGCGCGCAGCGTCTGCTCCCAGCGCTCGAGCGCGCGGGTGTCGTCGCCTTGATCGGCGGCGAGCTTCGCCAGGCGGCGCAGCACCTTCGCGCGCTCCGCGGGACCGGTCGCCGACGCCGCGTGATATTCGAGCGTCTGCTCGAGCCGCAGGCTGTCGCCGGCCTTGTCGAGCACGCGCTCCATGCGATCGAGCGCGTCGCGATCGCCGGGCAGGATCTCCAGGATGCCGGTGCACGCGTACACGACGCCGTCGACGTCCTGCGTGCGCGTCTCGCACATCGCGGCGAGCCGGCGCAGCACCGTCAGGCGCTCCATGCGCTTGGCGACCGGCCACT
This sequence comes from Kofleriaceae bacterium, assembly GCA_035493675.1. Classification (GTDB taxonomy): domain Bacteria; phylum Myxococcota_A; class Polyangia; order Haliangiales; family Haliangiaceae; genus JAIOQA01. The sequence continues at coordinate 28,821 of DATJIA010000416.1, forward strand.
CCTTGGGCTGCGTGCCCGCGCGGCCGCTCTCGCCACCGGTGAGCTTGCGCGCCTCGAGCTCGAGCTGGCGCCGCAACGTCGACGCGAGCCCGCCGTCGTCGCCTTCGCGCTCGTACAGCTCGCCGAGGTTCTTCAGCACCTGCTCGTCGTCGGGATAGAGCTGGAGCACTTCCTCGTAGAGCGCGATCGCGCGGCGCGGCTCGACCTGCCGCTCGCGATACGTGTGCGCGATGCGGCGCAGCGCCTCGGCGCGCTCGGCCGGCGTCACCGCCACCGACGCCTCGTTCTCGAGGACGCCGACCAGCTGCTCCCACATCTTCGCGCGGCTCGACAGTCGCCGGAGCGCCTCGCGCGCTTTCGGGCTGCCGGGCTCGATCTCGTCGATGCGCTGCCAGGTCTCGATCGCGCGCGTGACGTCGCCGAGCCGGATCTCGGCGATCTGCGCGATGTCCTCGAGGCGTCGCACGAGATCCTGCGCGGGCGCGCCGTCCTCGCGCGCGTTGTCGAACGCGAACTCGTACAGATCGGCGAGGCCGCGCCAATCGCGGCGCTCGCGGAAGTGATCCGCGTAGCGCGCGAGCGCCTCTTCGTTGTGCGGATCGACCGACAGCGCGCGGTGCAGGAGCTCCGCGGCCTTGTCCTTCTCGCCGAGGTGCTCGCGCGCGATCGTCGCCCACTCGAGCAGCTCGCCGACCTGGCGCAGCGGATCGTCGGCGAGCGCGTCGACCTCGAGCTCGATGCGCGCGGCGAGCTCGTTCCACTTCTGATCCTCGCGCAGCACGTTGCGCAGGCGCTCCGACGCCGGCCCGTACGGCGGCTCGAGCGCGGCGAGCTCGGTGAGCGCCGCGATCAGCGACACGCGATCGTCGAGCACGCCTTCGTACAATTCGGCGCGGCGCGTGAGCAGCGCGTGCTTCTCGCGCGGATCCTCCGTCACGCCGCCGCGATGGCGCAGGAGCCGCTCGAGCTCGTCCCAGCGGCCCGCGTCGGCGAGCGCGTGGCCGAGCGCGTCGGCGTTGCCCTTCGAGTACGGATCGACGCCGAGCGCGCGCCGCAGGTACGTGATCGCCGACGGATCGCCCTGCGACGTCTGGGTCCGAAGGCGCCGCTTGCCGAGGTCGACGAACAGCTCGCCGGCCTTGCGCACGCCCTCGGGCGACTGCTCGCTGAACGACGGCGACGCGTAGACCTCGGCGAGCGCCTCGCGCACCTCGAGCGATTCGCCGTCGAGGCGGAGCGCCTTCTCGAGGTGCCCCGCGGCGGCCGACGCGTCGCCGGCCTTCATCGCGAGGCGGCCGAGCGCGTGGTGGATCTTCGCCCGCCGCGGCGCGGGCGCGCGATCGCCGACGGTGTCGAGCTCCGCTTGATAGAGCTTCTGCACCATCGCGTCGTCGCCGAGCGCGGCGTAGATGGCGCGCGCCGCTTCGAGCGCGTCGGTGCGATCGGGCTCGAGCTGCCACGCGCGCTGCCAGTGCGAGAGCGCGCGATCGACGCGGCCGAGCCGCTCGTCCCAGATCTGGGCGGCGAGGCGGTGGCGCTGGCCGCGCCGCGCGATCGACGCGTCGGGCTTGGCGCGCCGGTGCTTCTGCTCGCCGTTGCCGCGCGCCGACAGCGCCTCGAGCTCCGCCTCCAGGACATCGGCCGCCGCCGCGTGGCGACCGGCGACCACGTACAGCTCGACCAAGCGCGCGGCCGCGCGCTCGTCCGACGGATCGAGCTCGAGCGCGGCGCGCAGGTCGCGCTCCGCGGCTTCGCGCTGGCCGAGCACGAGGCGTGCCTCGCCCGCTTCGGACCAGACGTCGGCGGCGCGATGCGCGTCGCGCTCGCGCGGCGCGCGCAGCTCGCAGATCTCGGCGAGCAATTCGCCATGACCGCCCGTGCGCAGAGCGATCCGCAGCTCCGCGAAGCCGTCGGCGTCATCCGGATGCTTCCGGAACGCGTCGAGCTGCGCGGAGAGGACGTCGATCGGCGCCGGGTGCGTCGGGGTGTCGTCGCGCTCGTGGGTCATCAACTACGATCCGGTCCGAAACCGGAGTCGCGTCGCCACGATAACACGAGGTCAGGGCAGGGCGCGCGGCCCCGGCTGACGCTCCCTTTCAGTCAGTTACCGATCGTCGCGCGCAACATCTCCTCGATCGTCTTCTCGGCGGCCTTGGGGGCCTCCTTCTTCTCCTTCACTTGGGCCTCGATCCCGGCGCGCCCGAGGACGAACTCGACGGCGCGGACCCGCTCCTGCATCGAGACCGACTCGACGGGCAGGTACCGGACCCGATGCTGCTCGAGGAGGAGCTTGATCATCCCGTCGATCCTGACCACCGAGTCCCAGTCGACGCCGGCGCGGACCCCGTCCTCCTTGAGGAGCGACGCGTGCGGGCGCAGGAAGAAGACCGTGCCCTGGCTGACCCAGCTCATGTAGTCCTTGAAGCGCTGATCGCCCATCAAGGTCGCGACCGTGGTCGTGTGCTCGGCGGCGTAGGCGAGGTTGTCGAAGGCGCGGTCGCTGACGAACTTGCCGTCGTGCAACTTCTCGATCGCGACCTGCCGCGCGAACACGCGCTCTTGATATTCGGCGACCAGCTCGACGTCGGTGCGCAGGCTGTCGAGCGACGTCTCCATCTCGGCGAGCACGCTGCGCGCGACCTCGGTGATCATCGGGAGCCCGTAGCGCTTCGAGACGTACCGGCACAAGGTCGTCTTCCCCGTCGCGTGGCTCCCGATGAAGTAGATGCGCATGCGCGGACCATCGCGCGGGGGTATGACTGCGGCGTGGGCTGGTCCGTCGACTCGAGCTGCATCGACTGCGACGCCTGCGTCCAGCACGCGCCGAGCGTCTTCGCGCACGGCGCTTCACATGTCGTGGTCGCGAAGCAGCCGGACGCGACCGAGGTGATCGCGGCGACGCGCGCGCTGCTCGCGTGCCCGGTCGGCGCGATCAAAGGAGCGCCGGTGCGCGGCGTGTGGTTCCCGCAGCTGCTCGGCGAGACGTCGCGCTCGAAGATCTCGATCTGCGGGTTCAACAGCGAGGACGCGTTCGGCGGCAACGCGTTCTTCGTCGAGCGCGCGTCCGGGAACCTGTTGATCGACGGCCCGCGCTACGCGCAGCCGCTCGTCCGCGCGATGAAGCCGGTCGCGCACGTGCTCGTCACGCACGCCGACGACGTCGGCGATGCGGAGCGATGGGCCGCGCGCTCGGACGCGCGCGTGTGGATCCACGAGCGCGACGCGCACGCCGCGCCGTTCGCGACCGATCTGATCCGCGGCGACGATCCGATCGCGATCGACGACGGCGTGATCGCGATCCCGGTGCCGGGCCACACGCGCGGCAGCGTCATGTTCCTGGTCGACGACGACGCGCTCTTCACCGGCGACTCGCTCTACTGGAGCCGCACCCACGCGCGCCTGTCGGCGTTCCACGACGCGACGTGGTTCTCGTGGGCGCGACAGATCTCGTCGTTGGAGCGACTCGCACGCGAGCACCGCTTCGGGTGGATCCTGGCAGGACACGGCGATCGCCGCCGGCTCGATCCGGACACCGCGCACGCGCAGGTCTTGGATCTGATCGCGCGCATGCGTGCGGCGCCCGACGACGAAGGCGACTGGTAGCCAAGCGATCGCGCGCGCCGCGTGTCTCTCTCCGCATGAGAGCACGATGGTTGATCTGCGCCGCGCTGATCGCGGCGTGTCATGGCAGTGACGTCACGACCGCCGACGAGGCGCCCAACGGCCCGGTCCCGCTGCACGAGACCCAGACGCCGCACGCCGAGGTGGCGGCGGGCTACGGTTCCGGCGCGGCCTCCGGCTCCGCGGCGGTGTACGCGCCGAAGCAGGCCGTCACCAAGACGGCGGCGCCGGTGCCGTCGGGCGGCGCCGCGCGCGTCGGCGACACGCTCGCGCGCCTCGACGCCACCGTCGGCCACAAGCTGATCCGCCACGGCGATCTGCGCATCACGGTCGAATCGGTCGACGGCGCGCGCGTGAAGCTCGAGGAGCTCGCCGACGAGAACGGCGGCTTCATCGATCGCTCGCAGATCGATCACGAGGACGGCAAGGCGAGCCGCGCGACGATCGTGCTGCGCATCCCCGCCGAGCGCTTCATGGACGTGATGCGCGGCTCGCGCGGCCTCGGCCAGGTCGATCGCGACGAGGCGGAGACCGAGGACGTCACGCAGGAGTACACCGATCTCGCGGCGCGCCTCGC
>DATJIA010000417.1:0-19433 GCA_035493675.1 Kofleriaceae bacterium
CGCGGCCACGTCTTCGCCTTCCGCTATCACGCCACGACGATCGCGTCGCCGACCCAGGCCCGCAACGCGATCAGCTACATCGTCAACAACTGGCGCCATCACCGGCGCGACCTCTACGACCCGCGCCGCACCGATCCGTTCTCCTCCGCCCACGCGCTCGCGGAGTGGCGCATCACGCCGCACGAAGATGCGCTGCCCGTCGTACGCCCGACGACCTGGCTCCTCACGGACGGCTACAAACGCGGCGATCCGATCCGCTTCGACGAGATTCCAGGCCCCGATCCGACCCCGTAATCGTCGCTGCACCGTCGAGCTCTTGCGGTTGGCACAGCTGTCCGCGGGCACTTCTCGATCGCGTCAATCGTGAAGCGGTCTAGGCCGCGCGATCGGCGAGCTTGCGCTTGCCCCTTCCACCCATGTCGATCTCGAAGCGAGCGGGGCCACGATCCGGGTGCAGGCCGAGCAGCTCCTTCGCGGTGCGGCCGACGATCAGGCCACGCGTCTCGAAGACATGACAGCCCGGCGATGGGCCGACGGCAATCTCAAGTTCTCACGCGATGCCGGCCGCGATCGCGCGCTCGCGGAGCGCTTGCGCCTCGGCGAGGGCGTCGTCCGCGCGCGGGCGGCCGCTCGGATCCGGATCGCTGATCCGATCGAGATGATCCGCGAGCGCGACGACGAGATCGGCGGGGACGCCGCCGGTGGTCTCGGCGGGGAGGCGGAAGTCGCCGCGCGCGCGCGCGCCGGCGAGCAGGTGCTCGCGCGGCCAGGGATAGCGGCCGGTGAGCATCTCGAACAGCACGACCGCCGCGGCGTAGACGTCGTTCGCGGGATCGGGCGCGCCGCCGCGGCGCTGCTCGGGCGCCATGTACGCGAGCGTGCCGACCGCTTCCTTGCGCGCGTGCGCGGCGGCGGCGCCGGTCGCGCCGGCGGCGTCGGGCAGGTGCGCGACGCCGAAGTCGCCGAGCATGACCTCGACGCCGGCTAGATCGCCGTCGCGGCGGAACATCAGGTTGGCGGGCTTGAGATCGCGGTGCACGACGCCGCGGCGATGGGCCGCGGAGAGCGCCGAGAGGATCTGCGTGTGGCGCTCGAGCGCGCGGCGCACCGTGCGCGGGCCGCGCTCGCGCAAGAGCTCGCGCAGCGTGCCGCCGGCGGCGAGCTCCATCACGATGCGGCGCGCGTCCTCGTCGAGATCGAGCACCGCGACGATGTTCGGGTGGCGGAGCGACGCCGCGATGCGCGCCTCGTCGAAGAAGCGGGCGAGCGCGTCGGCGGTGCGCGCGGCGGCGAGGTGCGGGTGCAAGAGCTTCACCGCGACCTCGCGCTCGAGCTCGAGATCGCGCGCGAGGTACACGACCCCGGTCGCGCCGCGGCCGAGCTCGCGCACGAGCCGATAGCGCGCGCCCGCGTGCACGCCGCCGATGTCGCCCGACGCGATCGTCTCGCCCGGCGGCGGCGCGCCGCGGCCGCGCGCGGCGCGGATGCGCTCGGCGCGCGCGCGCACGTTCGGATAGCCGACGTCCCTCGCGAGCACCGCCTCGTAGTGGCGCAGCGCGCGCTCGTCGTCGCCGCGGCGGCGATAGTGCTCGCCGAGCAGGAAGTGCGCGCGCGTCGCGTGCGCCGCTTCGTGCGCGAGCCGCTCGAGGTGCGCGATCGCGGGCGCGAGATCGGCGCGCAGCTCGTACTTCTCGACGACCAGCGCTCGCAAGATCACGCGCGCGTCGTCGGTCACCGCGGGCACGCTGATCAGCTTCTCGATCCAATCGATCGCGAGCTGCTCGTGGCCGCCGCGCCAGAGCGACTCGACGCGCGAGGTCACCTCGGCGCCGGCGGCGTCGTCGGCGCGCTTGCCGTTGCCGAGATCGACGACGAGCTGCTCGAGCCAGAGCTCCTCCTCGGCGCGCAAGATCGTCGGCTCGGGCGGCAGCGGCGCCGGCGTCGGCTCGCGCCCGCCGAACAGGCGGCGGAAGAAGCCGCGGCGCTCAGCCAACGTCGATCTCCTCACCGTCGACGACGAGCAGATCGCCGCGCACGAGCTGCACGCGGGCGCCGGCGACCGATTCGCCGTTCCACTTGATCTCGCGCGCGCCGCCGCGACCGAGCCACGGCCGCCCGCGCGTGATCTCGAGCGCGCACGCGAGCTGCGCGCGCGACAGATCGATCGCCTCGCCGTCGGCGGCGGCGACCAGCTCGGCGCCGCGATCGAGGCCGGCCTCGATCCGCAGGTGCAAGGTCGTGCCGCGGACGTCGAAGTCGATCATGCAGTCGTCGCCGAGCGCGAAGCGTCCCTCGCCGGCGAGCGGGACCGCGCCGGCGAGCGGCAGGCCGCCGAGCTTGGTGCCGTTGCGCGAGCCGAGATCGCGCAGGACGAACGAGCCGGCGCCGAGCGCGGCGATCTCCGCGTGGTGCCGCGACGCGCCGCCGGAACGCAGCGGGAGATCGGCGAGCGGATCGCGCCCGAGCGTGATCGTCTTCGCGCCGCACGCGATCACCGCGCGGCCGTGACGCCGCTTGAGCTCGACGCGCGCGCCGGTGATCAGCTTGGCGTCGAGCTCGTCGAGCAAGCGGCGATACTCGGCGGACGACGGCGCGAGCTGCGCGCACTTCGCGAGCTCGGCGCGCGCGTCGTCGCGGCGGCCGAGCCGCGCCGAGGTCTCGTACGCGGCGAACGCGTCGCGCAGCTCGCGATCGGCGCGCGCCTTGTCCTCGTCCTTGGCGAGCGTCTCCTCGACCTTGTCGACCAGGCCGCCGGCGCCGTACGCGACCGCGGCCGACGCGAGATCGCCGAGCTTCTCGAACGCCTCGCCGGCGAGCTTGTGATCGCCGCCGATCGCGAGCAGCGTCGCCGCTTCGCGCAGCCGCTCGCGATCGCGCGCGGTCGCGACGCCCTCGGCCTCCGCTTGCGCGTGCAGCGCGCGGCCGAGCGAGCGCGCCGCCTGTCGCCGCAGATCCGGCTCGTCACCCGCCCAGTGCAGCGCGTCGCGCAGCGCGGTGATCGCGGTGATGCGATCGTTCGCCCGCTCGGCGCGCGCGACGTGCATGCGCACCGCGCCCGCGCGATCGCCGGCGAGGCCGTAGCGCTCCGCCGCGGCCTCGACGTTCCCCGACGCCTCGGCGGCGACGGCGGCCCGGTAGTCCGCCGACAGCATGCGTTTCCAGAAGCTCATGACGCGATGCGCCCCTACATTATATGTGTGCGGCGCGCGCAGGCTTCGAGCAGGGCGCGCGTGAAGTCGGCGGCGCCGGTGCCCGGCTGTGGGCCGAGCCCCGCGGCTTGACCGGCCCACATCGGGCCGAATTCGGGATCGATCGCGCGCAGCGGCGCGAGCGCGTTCGCCGCGAGCGGGAAGGGCGGCGTGTCGCGCGCGATCGGACCGAGCTCGCGGACGATCCGGGTCGCGAAGCCGCGCCCGGGCCGCCCGCTGTAGACGTTCGTGATCACGGTGTCGTCGTCGCGCGCGCTCGCGAGCCGCGCGCGGTGCGCGTCGCTGATCGTCGCCTCCGCGCAGCGCAGATAGGCGCTGCCGATCAAGACGCCCGACGCGCCGAGCGCGAGCGCCGCGATCACGCCGCGCGCGTCGGCGATCCCGCCGGCGGCGATCACCGGCACGCGGACCGAGTCGGCGATCTGCGGCACGAGCGCGAACGTGCCGACCTGCGCGGCAGGATCCGTCGTGAGGAACATGCCGCGGTGGCCGCCGGCCTCCGCGCCCTGCGCGATGATCGCGTCGACGCCGCGCGCCTCGAGCTCGCGCGCCTCGGCGACCGTGGTCGCGCTCGCGAGCATGATCACGCCCGCCCCGCGCAAGCGATCGACGATCGAAGGAGGCGGCGTACCGAAGTGGAAGCTCACGATCTCGACGCCGAGCTCGGTCACGAGCGCGGCCGTCTCGTCGTCGATCGGTCGTCGCGCCGCGCCGCCGCCCGCGCGGCTCGGATCGACGCCGAGCTCCGCGTAGTACGGCGCGAGCTTCGCGCGCCACGCGTCATCGTCGGCCGAAGCCGGAGGCGTGTGGCAGAAGAAGTTGAGGTGCACGGGCGCGCGCACCGCCGCGCGGAACGACTCGACCGCCGCGCGCACCTGCGCCGCGTCGAGCATCGCGCACGGGATCGCGCCGAGCGCGCCGCCGCGCGCCGCCGCCGCCGCCAAGCGCCAGTCCATCGCGCCCGCCATCGGCGCCTGCAGGATCGGGTTCGCGATCCGCAAGAGCTCCAGCAATCGGCGATCCGTCCACGTCATTCGAGCGGTTGTCCGAACGCGGCTTGGTAGTCGGCGCGCAGCTTCTCGAGATCGGCCTTGTCGTCGGCGCGCTCGAGCCCCTTCGCGAGCGCGCGCCACGCCTGCGCGAGCTCGGGGTCGGCGGCGATCGCCTTCTTCAGCGATTCGATGCCCGGATGCGGATCGCGTTGCTTGAGCAGCAAGATGCCCTGCAGGTACAGCGCCCACGAGTCGCCGGGGAACTTGGCGATCGCCGCCTTGCACTGCGACGCGGCGGCGCCGTCCTGGTTCTGGCGGATCGCGAGATCGCAGCGCGCCGACGCGACGCCCGGCGAGCCCGGCCACTTCTTGTCGGCGCTGCGCCCGAGCGTCTCCGCCTCGCCGAACTTGTTCGCGTACACGAGGTCGAGCATCTTGCGCACGGTCTCGACGTAGTCGGCTTCGTTGTCGGGATTGACCTTCCACTTCGACGAGTCGCGCGGCGCGCCGTAGCGCGCGCGCTGCCGCTTCGCCCACGGCGCGATCTGGTTGTCGCCGCCGCCCGCCTGCGCCGCCGCGTCCTCGGCGTGCGTGATGTCGCCCATCGCTTGATAGAGGAGCGCGATCTGCGTCCACGCGCCGGGCTTGCCGTCCTTCAGGTTCGGCACCTTGGTCGCGGCGAGCGCGAGCTGCGCGCGCGCGCCCGGCTTGTCGTTCGCGTTCGCGTACGCGGTCGCCATCAAGAGATACGGCCCCGGATCGCCCTGCGCGAGCTCGGCGGCGCGCGCGCACACGTCCTTCGCCGCGTCCGACGGCGGCCCCTTCTGCCCGAGCTGCGCCTTGCACGCGAGCAAGCGGATCTGCGCGTTGCCCGGGTACGCGGCGATCAGCGGCTCGAGCTGCGCGAGCGCCTCCTTCGTGTGGCCCGATTGCGCGAGGCGATCCGCCTGCTCGTACTGATCGTAGACGGCGGCCGGCACGTCGGGCGCCGTCTGCCCCTTCTTCGCCGCGTCGACGATCGCGCGCAGCGTGCTCTCCTCGTCGTCCTTCTCGGCGGCGACCCAGCCGCCCCAGTCGGCCTTGTCGATCGACGCGAGCAGCGCCGCCGCGGTCGCGTCCTTGTCGCGCAGCTCGGCGATCTTCACGCGATCGCCGAGCGCGATGTCCATCAGCTCGCGGTTGCGCTCGCTGATCGTCGACTGCTGCGGATCGTAGGTCGCGTGCATGATCCACGACGGATCGGTCTCGTGGATCGCGCCGAGCGTGTGACCGAGCATGTGCAAGAGCACGCAGGTCTGGCGGTGGCGGCGGCGCGCGTCGAGCGCGTCACCGGCGTCCTTGACCGGGATGTCGGCGAACTGCCGCGCGAACAGCTCCTTCTCCGCGGTGTCGCTGAGCCCGCGGATCACGACGTGCTTGCCGAACAGCTCGCCCATGCCGAGCTCGTCGAAGGCGTTGGTCGGCTGCGCGACCGGCCCCGCGAACACGATCACCCACGCGACGTCGTCGCCGGGCGCGTCGTCGGCGGCGGCCGCGGCGATCTCGCGCAGCGGCGCGTCGGGCGACGAGTGATCCCACTCGCGCGTCTCCGTGATGTCGAGCCGCACGCCGAGCATCGGCGTGAGCAGCTGGTTCGCGTAATCGATCTGATCGGTGATCTGCTGCTTCCACTTCGCGTCCTTGCGGAAGTCGGCGTCGGCGAGCACGCGCACCTTCGCGACCCGCACGTCGCCCTCGTGCTTCGCGTTGCCCGGATCGAGCTCGGCGGGCATCGCCTTCGACAGGTCGGCGCCCTTGTGCTCGGCCTGCGTCGATCCCGGGCACGCACAACACAGGGCAGCGAGGACGATCGCGCGACGCATCGCTCCGAAGGATACCCGACGCCGAAAAAAGGAGCCGCCCCATGTCCCAATTCACCTGTGGCTCGCAGGGTAGCCATGAATCTCGATTGCGCCGGTCGACGAAAAAGGACCATCCTCGCTCCGTGATCTTGATCGACGAGCACATCCGCGCCGACGGCGTCCTCGTGAAGACGCACCTCGATCGCGACGGCGATCATGTCCTGGTGATCGGCGACGACGTGCGCGGGCGCTTGTCGATCGCCGCGCTCGAGAAGGTGATGCAGCGCTACGGGCGGCCGCTCGAGCTCGGCGTGCGCACCGACGGGCCGGTGCTCGAGCTCACCGGCGGCAAGACGATCGGCACCTTCCGCTTCCACGCGAAGGTCGACGCCGAGTCGCGCGACTACCTCGCGTGGACCGCGCCCGGCGAAGAGACGATCGCGGCGATGTCGAACGGCGTCGCCGCGGCGCTGCGCTATCTCGTCCTGCGCCTCGCCGAAGAATCACAACATTAAGGAGTCGCGGCGGGCTCCGGCGGCGGCGCTTCGTCCGACGCGCTCCCCGATCCCGCCGGCGCCGGCGGCGGAGGAGGAGGCGGCGCGGTCTTGCAGATCGGCTTCGGCGACAGCGCGAGCGCGTAGATCGCGAGGCCGCCGCGCTCGGTCAGGTGCAAGAGCTCGCGGCCGGCCGCGGCGTCGTAGACGCGCAGGCCGCCCTCGTCGTCCTCATAGACGAGCCGCGTGTCGTCGATCCAGCGCGCGCCGAAGCGGCTCGCCGCGGTGAGGATGTGCTTCAACTGCCCGCTCGCGCCGTCGAACTCGTAGAGCGAGGGCAGGCTGCCGTCGGTCGCGCACGGATCCGCCGCGGTGACGAACGCGACGCGCGTCTTGCCCGGCGACACCGCGATCTGCGTGAGCGCAGCCTTGCCCGACTCGGGCACCGCGATCGCCTTCTGCGTCGCAACGACTTTGAGCTCGCCGGTCGTATCGCCGTCCCAGGTCGCGTCGATGCCGTGGATCGGCAGCGCGACGTTCGCGTCGTCGAGCGACACGTAGATCTGTCCGCCCTCCGGCCCCGGTGCCTTGGTCTTGGTCGCCTTGCCGCTCGCGCGATCGATCGAGTACGCGACACCGACCCCGCGATCCCAGCGCCCGCTGCCCGGGAACGCGATCGCGATCAGCTGATCGCCCGCCGCGTAGTACACCTCGACGCCGCGCGCCTTCGGGATCGTGGCGCGCTTGCCGGTCGGCGCGAACGTCTTCGCGTCGTAGGTCTCGATCCACGTGCGGCCCAACATGACCGGCGCATCGGCGGAAGCCGGCAGCTCGAGCTTGTCGAAGCCGACCACCACGATCTCTGCGAGCGACGGCGACGGCATCCACGCGACCACCGACTCGCCGGTGTGCGTCAGCCGCACGAACCGCGAGCCGTCGACGTCGAGCGCGTACAGCTCGCCGCGCGAGGTCGCGTAGCCGGTCTTCGCGGGCAGCTTGAACGTGCTGCGCCGGCCGATCACGATCGGCGCGGTCGCGAGCAGCTTCTGCACCTGCTGCCGGAGCGACGCCGAGAGATCCATCACCTGCTTGCCCTGCGGCGTGCTCACGAACGAGGCGAGGTCCGCGCCCGCGATCCGCGGCGCGTACGCGACCGGATCGCCGGCGAGCGCGATCGCGAAGTGCGACGCCGCGCCCGCGTAGTCGCCGTCGTGCACGAGCGCGGTGCCGAGCAGCCACTGCGCGTCGAGGTGCATGGGATCGCGCTTCACCGCCGACTCGGCGTCGGCCTTGAGCTCCGCCCAGTCCTGCTTCTTCGCCGCCGCCTGCGCCTTCGCGAAGTCGGACGCGCCCTCGCCGTACGGATAGTTCATGCGCTTCACCGCGTCGACGCCGAGCGGCGGTGCGACCAGCGGCGCGAGCGTCTGCGCGTCGGTGCCCGAGCCCGCCGCCGGTTGATCCGCGTCCTTCTTCGATCCGCATGCGCACGCGCACAGCGCGATCGCCAGCCATCGCTTCCCGATCATGACGCGCAGGATACACTTCCCCATGCCTCTCACGTTCGATCCGCTCGCCGACGAGAGCGCGCCCCGCGCCCGCTCCGCCTGCGTCGTCGTCGGCGCCGGCACCGAGGAGGTCGAGCAGCTCGGCAAGGCCGAGCCCAACGTCGACTTCCACGTGCGGCCGAACAAGCACGGCGTCTTGATCTACGGGCGCCTGCGCGGCCTGCCGATCGAGCTCGCCGACGCCTTCGACGGCCCGGTCTACGACATCCTCTACAACCCGACCAGCGGCTGGTTCTCGGTCACCGTCTTCAAGGGCATCCGCGAGTCGCCCGTGCGCTACGACAACCGCGAGGGCGAGTGCGGCTATCCACGCGTGCACGAGATCCTCGGCGCGACCTCGCCGCGCGACATCCTCGACGTGCTCGACGTCCCCGCCGACGTGATCGGCTACGTCACTTCGTGACGTGCTAGCGTAGCGATCGATGTCGCTCGAGCACGTCGCGCAGGGCCAGGCTCGGTTCATGACGCCGGGCGTGGCGCCGGATCCGCGCGGCGTGCTGCTCGGGCGCTTCGCGATCCTCTTGTTCCCGACGCTCGAGGGCGTGGTGTCGTGGCTGCGCATGTACTCGTCGGAGGCGTCGCTCGACGAGCTCGCGACCGGCCTCGCGATCCAGCGCGTGCGCACGCCGCTCGCGAGCCGCGAGCTGGTCGTGCGGATCCCGGCGGTGTCGTCGTACACGTGCGATCGCGCGGCGCGCCTCGCGAAGCTCGTCGGTGGATCGACCTTCACGGGGACCGCGAAGCACTTCGTGCGCTATCGCGACGATCGATCGCCGTACGGCTACGACGCGGTCGACGTCGGCGCGGTCCCCGCCGGCAACGACTTCGTCCTGCACGGCGACGAGCTCTCGCAGTCGTACAGGCTCGAGGGCGAGATCCCGCTCGCGACGCTGGTCTTCCGCTTGAGCGTGCGCCAGGTGCCGGGCGCGAAGCGGCTCTCGATCGACGATCGCGTCGAGCTCTTGCTCGCGGTGCAGCGCGGCCTCGGCGACGGCTTGATCCGTTATCTCTGGCGCAACAAGATCGACGCCGAGGTCGGGCTGGTCTCGCCGAAAGCCGGCTCCGCGTTCGAGGAGCAGGGCAGGAGCTATCTCCTGTTCCGCGTGCGCAACCTGCCCGAGCGGATCCTCGAGCTGTTCCTCGGCACGCCGGGCATCGACGTGTTCCGTCCCGTTTCGTCGTCGGCGGCGGTCGCGGTCGGCTGGGCCCATCCGATCGATCTCGCGAGCTGCGCGTCGATCTTCCCGCCCGAGACGTTCCATCTCTTCTTCAGCGGCGATCGCGTCGATGCGCTGCCCGGTCCGCTGCAGCTGTCGCGCATCGCGGATCTCACGCGCATCGATCTCGAGCTCGAGAAGCCGAAGGATCCGCAGCAGCAGACCGCCAAGCCGGCCGATCCGGTCGCGGTGCCGCTCCGGCTCGCGCCCGCGCTCGGCCCGCCGCGCCGCGTGACCGGCGCGCTGATCCCGCTCTCGCAGGCGGCGTGGCTCAAGCGGCTCGTCTTCTTGCTGCCGCCGCCGAGCCTGCGCGGCCATCGGATCGCCGTCACCGATCGCGGCATCGTCGTCGTCGGCAGCGAGGGTGTCGACGTGATCCCGCTCGGCCAGCTCTTGTGCGAGCTCGCGCCGGGCCTGCTCGTCCCGCTCGGCATGGACGTCGTGCCGCGCGTGTCGCCCGACGTGCTCGCGAAGTCGCTCGGCCACGCGGCCGGCGTGCTCACGGTCTTGCCGGCGGGCGCCGCGCCGTTCCAGGTCGCGGAGACCGCGCTGGTGCCGCTCGAGCGGCGCGCGATCGCGAAGATCGAGGTCGAGCGCGCGGAGGCGACCGACGTCAGCGCCGACGCGGCCGCCGATCCCGATCTCGTCAATGATCCGGTCGGTCGCTTCGCGCTGTGGGGCTTCCCGAACCCGCCCGACACCAAGCTCCTGCCGCCGGGTAAGTGATGGCGCGCCTCGACGTCGCGACGTTCCTCAGCACGTTCGTCAAGCCGCTGGTCGCCGGCGGCGAGCTGCACGTGTCGAAGCCGATCTCGCTCGAGGACGTCGACGACTGGGAATCGCAGCTCTCGAGCGCGTCGGTCGAGCAGGTCGACGTCGACGACGCGCGCACCGCGATCCTCTCGACGATCGTGGTGCGCCCGCCCGCGTTCGTGCTCGAGCACGACGAGCTCTTGCTCGCGGCCGGCCTCTACAACGCGCTCTTCCTCGCGCACCCGTCGGCCGACGGCGTGCTCGTCACCGAGCGCCAGCGCCGCCGCATCATCACGACCGCGCAGGCGATGGTCGCGCAGCCGCTCACGCGCTCGCGCACGCGCGTGCTCGCGCGCCACGCGCTCCTCCACAACGTCTTCCAGCTCGGTCGCACCGACACGTTCGTCACGTGGTGGACCGGGCGCGCGCGCTTCCTCGGCCAGAAGCCGCCCGGCCGCTTGACCGCATGGAAGGGCGTGCGCCGCGTGCGCGAAGAGGTCTCGAAGGTCGAGTACGACGAGCTGCTCGCCGCGCCCGACGTCTCGCCGGTGATCGCCTCCTTGTTGAGAAGGACGCCGCTCACGCAATTGCTCGCGACCCACGCCGCCGCGCCCGCGCTGCACTGGGAAGACGCCGTGTTCCTCTTGCGCGATCCGGAGATCGCGCGCGCGATCTCGTACGAGGTGATCCACCCGGGCGAGCCGCGCGATCAGGTCGCCGCGCCCGCGCGCCTCGCCGCCGCGTTCGAGCAGATGCTCGAGCGCGCGCCCGACGAAGCCGACGTCCGCACGGTCGCCGCGTTCCTCGTCCACACCGGCGCGCTGCTCGCGCTCGCCGAGGTGCGCCTCGACCGCGCAGCGCGCGGTCAAGGCCGATCGGATGACACGGGGCCCGACGCGAAGTCTCCGCTGCTCACCGCCGTGCTCGCCGTCGAGCGCGCCGGCCAACGCCCGCGCGGCCTCGCGACCTTCTTCGCGCTCCCCAACGCGCTCGCGCTCGTCGATCCGCGCCTCGCCGCGCCCGCCGGCCTCGATCGCCTCCCCGATCTCGCGCGCCGCTGGGCCGCGCACCGCGCGCAAGTCGCCGACGCCGTCGGCGACGCGGTGATCGACACGCTCGCCGGCCGCCTGCGCCGCCACCTGACCGGCGCGCTGCCGCCTTCGATCGAAGAGCGCGCGCCCGGTTGATCGGAGATTGCGTACCGGCCATTACCGGAGCGATTTCGAGGACGAACGCGTCACGCGATGGGCGCAACATCCCCCGTGTCGGTGTTCCTGTTGTAAGCTGCGACGAGCGCAGCCGATGGTCACTCCCCCGCCCACGCCCCGCGCGTTCCAGGTCGACGTCGCCCGCGCGTCCGCGAGCTTCCAAGACGTCGCGCGGAACCTGAACGCGCACTTCCTCGACAAGCAGGAGATCATCCGGCTGATGCTCGTGTCCGCGATCGCGGGCGAGCACATGGTGATCATCGGCCCGCCCGGCACGGCGAAGAGCGCGATGATCAACATGTTCGCGCGGCTGATGGACGCGCGGTACTTCGAGTACCTCTTGACCCGCTTCACCGAGCCGAACGAGCTGTTCGGGCCGGTCGACATCGCGGCGTTCCGCGAGGGTCGCTACGTGCGCCGCATCGAGGGCATGCTGCCGCAGGCGGAGATCGTCTTCCTCGACGAGATCTTCAAGTCGAACAGCGCGATCCTCAACTCGCTCCTGCACGTGATCAACGAGCGGCGCTTCACCAGCGGCTCGCAGGTGATCGACGTGCCGCTGATCTCCTTGTACGCGGCGTCGAACGAGGTCCCGAACGACGACTCGCTGTCCGCGATGTTCGATCGCTTCTTGCTGCGCGTCCTCAGCGACAACCTCGACAGCTATCACTTCCACGAGCTGATGAACAAAGGCATCGCGCTCGAGGTCGAGAAGATGACGGGGAAGGGCGCGCCGACCGGGCACATGATCAGCGCGCGCGAGCTGCGGCAGCTGCAGGGCCAGTTCGACCGCTTCATGACGTTCCCCGAGGACTTCCTCGCCAAGTACAAGGGGCTCATCTTCCAGATCCGCAGCGAGGGCATCTCGGTCAGCGATCGCCGCGCCGTGAAGCTGCTCAAGCTGTTCGCGGCCTCCGCGGTCTTCGACGGCCGCACGCGCGTGCACGACGGCGACTTCTTCGTCCTGCGCCACATCTGGAACAACCTCGATCAGGTCGAGCTGCTCGAGGAGATCGTGAACCCGGTCGTCGACGCGTACTACCGCGACCATCCCGACGAGCGGCGCTTCATCGGGCCGCAGGCGTCGCTCGACGATCTGCTCGCCGAGCTCAACATGATCCGCGAGCTGCTGACCGCCACGACGGAGCTATCCGATATCCAGCTGTTCTCGCAGCTGAAGAACCTGAACGAGATCAAAGCCGCGCTCGCGGCGATGCCGAGCGACACCGCCGCGCGCATGATGCGCGAGGTCGATCAGTTGCTCGAGACCGTCTTCGCTTCCTCGAAGTTCGGAGTGTAGCGATGGTCGGCACCGCGTCGCAGAACGAAGCACCGCCGCTCCGCGTGGCGATCTTCGACGACGTGGTCGCGGCGCGCGGCGAGGTGTTCCACATCCCCGGCCTCGCCGTCGAGGTCCACGCCCACGCCGACGACTGCGCGCGCGTGGTGACCGCGGGCGCGTACGAGGTCGTCTTCATGGACTTCGCGATGGGCCCCGGCCGCAAGACCGGCGCGGTCGCGACCGCCGAGCTCCGCGCGTCGGGCTTCCGCGGCCGCGTCGTCGGCATCTCGAGCGATCCGGCGGCGAACGCCCAGATGCGCGCCGCCGGCGCCGACGACGCGCTCGGCTCGAAGGCCGTGCTGCGCAGCTACCTCGTGCACCTGGGCGCGAAGCACCTGCGCAGGCCTTAGCGGCTCACTGGATCTCGCTGCACATGCTGACCGAACCGGGGCGCGCCCACTGGTCCGGGTTCGCGTTCGACGCGTTGTCGAGGTGCGAGCGGAACTGATCGCACTCCGAGAACGTGCCTTCGCACATCGAGATGTCGTTGTTGCCGTCGTGCGGGACGAACGAGAAGCAGTACGCGCTCGCCTGGGCCGCGCACTCCGTCCACTGATCGCCCGACTGATCGGGATCCTTGCGCTGCTCGTCGACGTCGGTCTGGCACTCCTGCTGCGTGCGCTCGCACGAGGTGAGCGACGAACCGTCCTTCGCGCTGGTGCTCTTGAAGCACCACCAACCCTGACCGCCGGATGACGGCGGCGGATCCGACGGCGGCGGCGTGTTGTCGCCCGTCGCGGGCGGATTCGTCGGCGACATCGGCGGCGGCGCATTGTTCGTGTGACTGCCGCACGCAGCGACGCTGGCGAACACCAAGCTCAACAGGATCCCTCGCATCAAGTCCTCCTTAAGACGCTCGTTGCCCATGGCGACCCCTCTTCGCATGCCTCGATTGCACCGCACCGCGCGCGCTGGGTCAACGACACCTGGACATCCGATCGCGGGTTCGATTGGGGTAACACCGGGCGTGCTAGCTTTGCGTCGTGCCGATCCCCGCGGACCGTCGACGCAGCCACCTCGCACGACAGGTGGGATCGATGGCCCTCTCGGCGGTCCAGGTCGACAACCCGATGGCGTTGGTTCGCGCAGCGTCTTGGACCAACGCGCTCGCGCGGCTCGGCTTACACCTGCCGCTGTTCGTGGTGCACGACCTCGGCGTCTTGATCACGGTGCCGCGCGGGCCGGGCGGCTGGACGATCCGCCCGCGCGAGGCGCAGCTCGCGCAGCTCGCGCCGCCGGCGGCCGCGCGGGTCGGGCTCGAGCAATACCGCAAGATGCTCGAGACCATCGCGGCGTCCGAGGTCGTCGAGAAGCTCTCCGGCTGGCGCCTGCGCGACGAGCTGGTCGCGGTGCTGATCACGCGCGCGCTCGCCGACGTCTACAACCGCTGGCGCGATCGCGGCAAGGCCGCCGGCGCCGAGCCGCTGCCGCTCGATCTCGGGCTCTATGCCGACGTCGACTACGCGGATCACTTCCGCGACTTCGACGCGCGGCCGTCGTGGGCGTTCATCGATCACCTCACGTCGCACTCGCTGCACGTCTACACGCAGGTCGAGCTGATCGATCTCGACACCGTGCGCCTGCTCGGCATGTTCAAGGACGACGGCGGCGCCGGCATCGGCGCGTCGATCGATCTCGCGGATCTGTTCGCGGCGCTCGGCTCGCCGGAGGCGCACGACATCGCGAACTTCTCGCTCGATCTCCTGCCCAGCGTGCTCGAGACCCGGCGCGCGTCGGGCGCGCAGACCTTCAGCGTCGACGGCTACGCGTCGATCGAGCGCAAGGGCAACGTCGATTCGCTCGTGCTCTCCGAGCTCGCGTACGACCGCGAGATCTTCGAGCAGAAGGTCGTCGATCAGGAGCTCCTGTTCTACGGCCACGAGCGCCAGCGCGACGACGAGCGGCGCCTGCAGTACATCCTCGTCGACGCGAGCGCGTCGATGCGCGGGCAGCGCCAGGTCTTCGGGCGCGGCCTCGCGCTGACGCTCACCAAGAAGCTCTCGCTCGAGGGCGACGAGGTCTGGTTCCGCTTCTTCGACGCGCGCCTGCACGAGACCGTGAAGATCTCGCGCAGCGGCCAGGTGCCGGTGCCGTACATCCTGTCGTTCCGCAGCGAGCGCGGCCGCAACTACGGCAAGGTCTTCCGCCAGCTGCTCGTCGAGGTCACGCGCCTGCGCCGCGATCAGCGACGCCGCGTGATCGTCTATCTCGTCACGCACGGGCAGTGCCACATCGCGCCCGATCTGATCCTCGCGCTGCGCCAGCAGGCGTATCTGTACGGCATCGTGATCCAGCCGTCGTCGGACGATCTGCCCGAGTTCGTCGGCGTGCTCGATCGCCACCAGGTCGTCGAGCCCGAGACTTTGACGACGAGATCGGGGCGCCAGCGCCGCGCGCTCGACATCGTCAGCGACGCGGGCTCGCCGCGGCTGCGTCGCGCGGCGGGAGGTCGCTAGTGGCCCGGCGCACCTTCGCGTCGATCGAGAGCACCGCCGATCAAGCGGAGACGCTGGTCGCGCAAGGCCGCTGGAGCGAGGCCGAGAAGGCGTTCCGCGAGCTGATCGCCCAGACCCACGTCATCGACTACGAGTACGACGACTGGTTGCGCCGGCTCGGCGACGTGTACCGCCAGCTCGGCCGCAAGCGCGAGGCCGGCTTCGTCTACCTCTATCTGCATTATTTCGATCTCGCGCGCGCCTCGTTCGAGGCGGGCGAGGGCGACGCCGCCTTGCGCGCGCGCTTGCTCGAGGTCGAGAAGCGCTGGGCCGACGCCGCGACGCTCTACACGCAGGCGCGCCTGCCCGTGCACGCCGCGGTCGCGTGGGAGCGCGCGAAGGACAACACGCGCGCGGCCGCCGCGTGGGAGGCGCTGCTCGGGCACGCCGGGCTGCGCGAGCGCGACTACGAGCAGGCGCTCGTGCACTTCGACTTCGGCATGGCGCAGGTGCGGCTCGACGCCGACTCCGCCGCCGCGCGCAAGGCGCTGATCGATACGCAGCAGAAGCTCGAGCAGGTCGCCGACGACTTCGAGACCAAGGGCGAGCTCGAGCGCGCGTTCGACTGCTACCAGATCCTCTTGAAGCTCGGGAAGGACTCGCAGCAGTTCGAGAACCTCGCCGAGGGCTACCTGAACTGCATCCGCGTGCTGCGCTCGGACAACCTGAAGTTCTACGTGCTGCAGTACTACGAGGACTTCATCAAGCTCGCGCTCGAGCGCGGCGAGCTGCACGCGGGCGCGACCTTGTACCAAGAGGCCGCCGAGTACGCGACCAAGACCGGGCTGCCGTACGATCGTCGCTACCAGGCGCGCGCCGCGGACACCTGGCTCAAGTGCGCCGAGCAGTACGTGACGCAAGGCATGCCGGTCGAGATGGCGGAGAACGCGCTGCTCGCCGCGGCGTCGCAGTTCTCGGCGGTCGGCGACTACGCCGGCGTGCGCACCGCGTTCGAGAAGCTCGCCGAGCTCGATCTCGGCGAACGATCGAAGCGCCGCTTCGGCGCGATCGCGCGCCGCTACGCGAGCGCGCCGCAGGAGCCGGGCGACGCGCCGGTCTTCCCCGATTATCTCAAGCAGCAGCACGCGTACGCCGACATCTGGTTCGTCGATCTGCTCGAGTGGGAGCTCGACGGCGATCCGTTCGCGGTCGCCGCGTCGATCGTCGGCGATCTGCGCTATCCGAACGGGATCCGCCGGCGCGCGCTGGTCGTGATCTTGACGCTCGCCGACGCCGCGCAGCGCAAGGCCGAGGCCGACGTCGAGACGCTGGTCGAGATCGCGGAGCTGCTCGGCGAGCTGCAGTCGTACGCGGCGCTGTCGCCGCTGGAGAAGCTGTACGAGCACACCGATCCGCGCGTGCGTCGCGCCGCGGTGCGCGCGCTGCGCTTCCTCTACTTCAAGCGCAGCTTCGGGATCGTGCGGCGCGCGCTCGTCGATCCGGATCCGGCGGTGCGCGAGGCGGCGCTGGTCGCGATCGCGGGCCTGCACTTCCCGCACGCGTTCAACCCGCTCGCGCGCATCTACCGCGACAGCACCGACGTCCGCGTGCGCGCCGCCGCGCTCGAGTCGATCGGGAAGATCCAGACCGTCGAGGCCGGCGAGATGTTGATCTCGGTCCTGCGCCAGGAAGAAGGGCCGCTGCGCGACGCCGCGCGCTCCGCGCTCGCGTCCCTCGACAACGCCGACGTCACGCCGATCCTGCGCCAGCACCACGAGATCGAGCCGAACCCGAAGGTCCGCGAGGTCCTGGGCGAATTGCTGCGACGCTCCGCGTAGATCGTTCATCCTACGCGCATGCGGTTCGAGCGCGCGGTCGCGGTGCTGGCGGGGCTCGGGCTCGCCGCGAGCGGGCTACCGCTGGTGCCGCGCGACGACGCCTGGGCGATCGCGCTGACGTCGCCGCCGTTCGTGATGGGCGCGATCGTCGCGATGGTCGCGGCGCGGCCCGCGTCGTCGTGGCTCGGCCTCTCCGACTTCGTGATGATGGTCGTCACCGCGGTCTACGCGGTCTTGTCCTTGACGCTCATCGTCTACCTCGTGCCGTCGGCGCTCGTGATGTTCCTCGCGACCGGCTACTTCACGATCGTGCGGTCGGGCGCGTACGGCGAGCGCGCGCCGCGGATCGTCATGGCGAACGGCGCCGTGTGGTCGACGGTGTTCGTGCTCCTGCGCGAGGTCGCCGATGTGGCGAGCGTGGAGCTCGCGCTGATCTGCTCGGTCGTGATGACGGTCGCGGGCTTCGCGTGGTGGCGTGCAACCGTGCGAGAGCGCGTGGAACGCAACGGCCCACCCCTTGCTCGTGTCACTAGGCATGGCAATGACGACGCGTAACGACAGCGGGACGAGTGGTGGAGAGTTGACGCCTGACATGACGCCGACGGTTCCCCGTCGCAAGCGGTTGGCGTTGCCGTTCGGCGTCGTGCTCGCGCTCTGCATCTTCATGCCCGCGCTGCGCGTGTGCGGCACGCCGACCTATCCGATCTCGATGCCGCCGTTCTGGTCGCCGTACGTGCTCGGCGCGCTGGTCGCCGCCCTCGCCGCGGCGCGCACGCGCGGCGGCATGCGCGGCCTCGTGATCGCGATCGCGTCGGTCGTCGCCGTGACCGCGTTCGGCTGGGGCGTGGTCGCGATGTCGAGCATCGAGGGCGCCGCGATCGGCGTCGCGATCCTCGCGTTCGGCGTCGCGTTCGTCGTCACCGTGCGCAAGGGGCCGGTCGAGGAGCGCGCCGCGCGCGCGACGATCGGCGTCGGCATCATGTGCACGCCGTGGTTCACGCTGCTCGCGTTCGATCCCGACGGCATGTGGGGCGCGTGGGTCTCGCTGGTCGCGTCGCTCGCGCTGATCTTCGCCGGCCTCGACTGGCGGCGCCGCCTGCGCCTCGCGCGCGCCGACCAGGACGCGATCCCGCGCGCGATCGCCCGCGCCGCGTAGCATCGTGATACCGTCGCGGCATGTCGACGGTGCTGGTCACCGGCGCGACGGGCTTCATCGGGAGGCGCCTGGTCGCGAGGTTGGCGAAAGACGGCCACCGCGTGCGCGCGCTGGTCTTGCCGGGCGAGGACGCGGCGGGGCTCGCCGGCGTCGACGTCTCGCGCGGCGACGTGACCGATCCCGAGTCGGTCGCCCACGCCGTGCGCGGGGCGGGGCGCGTGTATCACCTCGCCGCCGTCGTCGGCGACTGGGGCGACGAGGAGCGCTTCGAGCGGATCAACGTCGGCGGCACGCGCAACGTGCTCGACGCGGCGGCGGCGAGCGGCGTCGAGCGCGTCGTGATGGTGTCGTCGATCGTCGTGTACGGATCGCAGCTGCGCACCGGGCCGTGCGACGAGAGCGCGCCGCGCGAGCACGGCATCGGACCGTACAGCCGCACCAAGCGCGCGAGCGAAGAGGTCGCGCTCGACTACGACGCGTTCGGCCGCGTCCCCGTCACGGTCGTGCGCCCGGGCAACGTCTTCGGGCCGGCGTCGCCCTTGTGGGTCGACGAGCTCGCGCAGCTCTTGAAGAAGGGCGCCGCGATGTGGCTCGACGACGGCGACGGCGACGCGGATCTCGCGTTCGTCGACAACGTGGTCGACGTGATCGCGCGCGCGGCGGAGACGCCCGACGCGGCGGGCCGCATCTACAACGCGACCGACGGCCTGGGCGTGACGTGGAAGCAGTACTTGACCGATCTCGCCGCGGCCGCGGGCGCGCCGGCGCCGCATCGCCATCTCCCGGCCGGCGTCGCGACCGCGGTCGGCGCGGCGATGGAGTCGGCGTGGCGCCTCGCGCGCGCGTCGCATCGACCGCTGTTCACGCGCGAAGCGGCGCAGCTGCTCGCGTCGCGCGCGCCGGTGCCGAACGCGCGCGCCGCGTCCGAGCTGGGATACGTGCCGATTCCGTACGGGCGTGCGATGGAGTCGGTGAGCCACTACCTCGAGGGAATCTCATGAGACGCATCGTCCTCCTGCTGCTACTCGTCGCGACCGCGCCTTCTTGTGACGGAAAGGCGACCGCGTCGGATCCGGGCGGCTCGCGCAAGAGCGGCAGCTCGAAGGAGTACGAGACGTGCTCGGCGTCGTCGGACTGCGGCGACGGCCTGCGCTGCTTCGACGAGATGTGCCTGCGCAGCGCGCGCTCGAACGTCGGCGACTATCACGCGGCGCGCGGCGCCTTGTTGATCAAGGCCGACGTCAACGGCGCGATCGACGAGTACGCGAAGGCCGAGGCGCGCTACGAGGCCGATCACCTGGGCATCCCGCCCGATCTCGACTGCGCGTACGGCGCCGCGCTGGCCGCCGCGCAAGCGACCCGCGAGAAGGCCGAGCTCGGCGC
>DATJIA010000418.1:0-9801 GCA_035493675.1 Kofleriaceae bacterium
CTACGATCGGCTGGGCGAGATCGATCGGGCGCGCGCGTCCATGCGCGCCGCGGCGCAGGCGCACGGCCCGGGCGCGCGCGGCGACGCGACCTTGCGCATGCTCGCCGCCGAGTGCGCCGCCAAGGGCGATCACGACGCCGCCGCCGAGGCGTTCGCCGCGATCGCGCCCGAGCGCCGCACCGCCGCCGACAACGCGTCGCTCGCCAACGCGTACCAGCGGCTCGGCAAGGATCAGGCGGCGATCGCGATCCTCGAGACCGCGCGCGCCGCCGGCCGCCTCACCGACGAAGGCGCGATGCTGCTCTTCGCGCTCCATCAAGAGCGCCGGCGCAAGCAGGAGCTCGCCGCCGCGCTCGAGCGCCGCGCCGCCGCGGGCGCGCGCGCCGAGGCCGCCGGCGTGCGCGAGATGGGGATGTCGCGCGAAGAAGCGCGCGCGCGGCTCGGCGAGGCGCTGTCGCTCTATCGCGACGCGCTCGGCGACGCCGCCGGCGCCGCGCGCGTCGAAGAGGCGCTCGCGCGGCTCGATTCGCTCGAGCTCGCGCAGGCGCAGCGCGCGCAAGACGATCACGAGGAAGCGGATCGCGAGACGACCAGCGTCTTCGATCATCCGCCGTCGGAGGCGCCCGCGGTGTCGCGGCCGATCGAGATCGAGCGGCTCGCCGCCGCCGCGCTCGACGCCGGCGATCCGCTCGGCGCCGCGCAGATCCACGCCGACGCGCTGGTCGCGCGCGCCAAGGCCGGCGCGCTCGCCGCCGAGCTCGCGCAGTCGCGCGCGTCGCTGCACGCCGCCGCCGCGCAGGCCGGCGCGTACGATCTGCACGCGCGATCGCTCGTCCAAGCGGCCGCGTACGCGCCGGTGCCGCTCGCGCTCGAGCTGCTCGGCGAGGCGTCCGCGATCGCGCGCGCGGCCGGGCTGCACGCGCTCGCGACCGACGCGCTCACCAAGGCGCACGGCCTGGCGCCCACCGACGAGCAGGTGATGGCCGAGCTCGCGAGCACGCTGCGCGCCGCCGGCGAGCACGGCAAGCTCGCCGAGATCCTCGAGACCACCGCGCGCACCGGCGACGGCCGCATCCGCGCGCGCGCGCTGTACGAGCTCGGCGTCGTCCATCGCGACGCGTACGGCGACGCGCTGCGCTCGACCGAGCTGCTCGCCGCCGCGCACCGCGCCGATCCGGATCTCGCCGACGTCTGGCTGCCGCTCGCCGACGCGCTGGTCGCCGGCGACGATCTCGACGGCGCGCGCGCGCTGTACGAGCGCGCGGTGCGCGAGGGCGCCCTGCCCGACGACGTGAGGAGCTTCGTCGTCGATCGCCTCGCGATGCTCGATCGCGACGACGCGGTCGTGTCCGGCGAGATCGGCGCCGCGCGCAAGACCGAGGTCATGCAAGCGCTCGCGTCGGAAGACGAGCCCGAAGAAGAAAAGCGCGTGACCGACGTCATGGAGGCCGCCGAGCGCGTGACCGCGCCGTTCGAGGCGCAGCCGATCGCGGAGCGCACCACCGCGCCGTTCGCCGCGGTCGCGCCCGAGCCGATCGACGAGCGCGTGACCGCGCCGCGCGCGGCCGTCGCGCCGCCCGCCGACGACGCCACCGCGCCCGCCGTCAGCGAGCGCATCACGGAGAAGATCCCGATCGCGTCGCTGCCCGTCGAGCACGCGCCGCCCGAGATCCCCCAGCCGCGCACGACCGCGCCCTACCCGCAGCAGCGCCCGACCGGCACGCTGCGCGTGAGCGGCGCGCCCGACGATCGCGCGCTGCTCGCGTCGACGTTGCGCGGCGTGTTCGGCGCGTGGCGGCCGCCTGCGGCCGAGACCGAAGGCAGCACCCCCGACTACGAGCGCGATCTCGAGCGCGCGCGCGAGCTCGCCGAGCGCGGTCAGCTCGATCAGGCGATCGCCGCCGCCGAGCGGGCGGCGACCCTCGCACCGGCGTCCGAGACCGACGAGAAGACGGATCTCCGCGCGCTCGCGCTCCTCGAGGAGCTGTACGCGAAGGCCGGTGACTCCGACGCCGTCACCGAGGTCATCGGCCGCCAGATCGTCGCGACGCCCGATCCGATCACGCGCGCGAAGCACTGGCGCCGCCGCGCCGCGCTCTACCGCGACGTCCTCCACCGCGAGGCCGAGACCTATCGCTGCCTGCGCGAGGCGCACGCCGCCGCGCCCGACGACGCCGACATCGCCTACGAGCTGCGCGCGGTCGCGATGGCGCGCGGCGAGTGGGCGCTCGCCGCCGAGCTGCTCTATCGCGAGATCGCGGCCGCCGCCGATCCGCGCGATCGCGGCGCGCTCCACTGCGAGCTCGCGATGGTCTACGAGGAGAAGCTCCTCGATCCCGATCAAGCGCGCCGCAACTACGAGCAGGCGCTCTCGCTCGATCCCGAGATCCCCGCCGCGCGCCGTCCGCTCGCGCACCTCTACGAGCTCGCCGGCCGTCACGCCGACGCCGCGCGCTGGTACGAGCGCGCCGCGATCGTCGCGAAGCCGGCCGAGCGCGCGCTGCTCATGGAGCACGCCGCCGCCGCCGCCGGGCGCGCGGGCCTGCGCGTGCCGCGCGAGACCTTGCCGCCGCCGACCTCGCCG
This sequence comes from Kofleriaceae bacterium, assembly GCA_035493675.1. Classification (GTDB taxonomy): domain Bacteria; phylum Myxococcota_A; class Polyangia; order Haliangiales; family Haliangiaceae; genus JAIOQA01. The sequence continues at coordinate 2,585 of DATJIA010000418.1, forward strand.
GTCCCGCTCGTCGACGACGATCAGCTCGCGGATCTGTCGCGCCGCCTCGCCGCCGCCGAGGCGCTCGGCGACTACTCGACCGCGGTCGCGCTCGCCGACGAGATCAACCTGCGCGATCCGCGCCACGCCGCCGCCTTCCGCGTCCTGCGCCAGCACGCCGAGGCGCAGCACGATCTCGCGCAGCTCTCCGCGCTCTACGAGCGCCGCGCCGGCGCCGATCCGTCCGAGCGCGCCCACCTCTATTACGAGCTCGGCCGCGCGTTCGAGGCCGGCGGCCGCGAGGCCGACGCCGCGCGCCTCTACGATCAGGCGCTCGCCTCCGATCCGGATCATCCCGGCGCGCTCGAGGCGCGCGCCGCGCTCGCGATCCGCCAGGGCGACTGGACGCACGCCGACGAGCTGTTCGCGAAGATCTCGCCCGCCCGCTCCACGCTCAGCGCCGACGCGCTCTTGCTCCGCCGCGCCGAGCTCGCCGAGCTGTGCGGCCGCGAGGCCGACGCGCTCGCGATCGCGAAGAAGGCGGCCGCGATCGTGCCGCCGCGCCGGGACGCGCTCGCGGCCGTCGTGCGGCTCGCGCAGAAGGTCGGCGATCACGCCGCCGCGGTCGCCGCCGGCCGCGCGCTGCTCGAGCTCATCCCGCCCGGCGACGTCGACGCGACGATCGCCGCCAAGGTCGAGATCGCGGATCTGTGCCGCAAGGCCGGCGACGCCGCGGGCGCGGTCTCGTGGCTCGAGCAGGTGATCGCCGAAGATCCGCTCCACCCGGCGGCGCTCGCCGCGCTCGCCGATCTCTACGCGCTGCGCGGCAACTGGCCCGCCGCCGCGCGCACGTTGCGCGCGCTGGTCGGCCTCGCCGACACGCCCGCGAAGAAGGCGGAGCTGCTCCAGCAGCTCGGCGACGTCTCGCTCGATCAGCTGCACGACGTCGCGTCCGCCGACGACGCGTACCTGAAGGCCTCCGATCTGCAGCCGACCCACGCGCCCACGCTGCGCCGCCTGCTCGACGTGTACTGGCGCGGCGACGATCCGGACGCGCTCGCGCAGATCGCCGCCGAGCTGGTCGAGCAGCACGCGCTGCTCGACCCCGCGACGTCCCCGATCTCGCTCGCGCGCGCGCTGGTCGCCTCGGCATCGTCCGGACAGCTGAGGCTCGCAGGCTCGATCGCGCAGCACCTCGGCGCCGAGGCGCCCGCGCTGGTCGCGCAGGCGCTCGCCGAGCTCGCCGGCCGTCCCGCCGACGCGCAGCTCGGCCTCGAGCCCGCGACGTCCGCCCTCGGCGATCTCGCGACCCGCCACACCGGCCCGACGCTCGACGCGATCGCCGCCGCCGCGCGCGCCTCGGGCGCTCCGGAAGGCGTCGCCGTCGCGGCGGCGTTGTCTCCCGCCTAGGGCCCTCCTGATTTCACGCGCGCGGTTGACGAATCTGTAGCCGTGGTTACGGTTCAAAAAGCCATGCGCTACGACAAGCTCACCGTCAAAGCCCAGGAAGCGTTGGCCTCCGCGCGCGACGAGGCGATCAACCGCCATCACGCGGAGGTCCAGCCCGAGCACCTCCTCCTCTCGCTGATCGCGCAGGAGGGCGGGCTCGTGCCTCGCGTCCTCGGCAAGCTCGGCGCCGATCCGCGCGTCGTCGTCGCCGATCTCGACAAGAGCCTCGACAAGCTGCCGAAGGTGCGCGGCGCCGGCCTCGACGTCGGCATCTCGCGCGGCATCAAGGAAGTCTGGGAAGCGGCCGGCAAGGAGACCGAGAAGCTCAAGGACGAGTTCCTCTCGACCGAGCACTTCCTGCTCGCGCTCGCCGAGTCGCGCACCGACGCCGGCGCCGCGCTCCGCAACAACGGCGCATCGTACGAGCAGGTCCTCGAGGCGCTGCAGTCGGTCCGCGGCAACCAGCGCGTCACCGATCAGGATCCCGAGGGCAAGTACGAGGCGCTCGAGCGCTACACGCGCGACCTCACGCGCCTCGCGCAGCAGGGCAAGCTCGATCCCGTGATCGGCCGCGACGACGAGATCCGTCGCACGATCCAGATCCTCTCGCGCCGCACCAAGAACAACCCGGTCCTGGTCGGCGAGGCCGGCGTCGGCAAGACCGCCGTCGTCGAGGGCATCGCGGGCCGCATCGCGTCCGGCGACGTGCCCGAGTCGCTGCGCGGCATGCGCCTGCTCTCGCTCGATCTCGGCGCGCTGATCGCGGGCGCGAAGTTCCGCGGCGAGTTCGAGGATCGCCTGAAGGCGGTCTTGAAGGAGATCGCCGCCTCCGACGGCACCGTGATCCTCTTCATCGACGAGCTGCACACGCTGGTCGGCGCCGGCGCCGCCGAGGGCGCGCAGGACGCCGCCAACATGCTGAAGCCCGCGCTCGCGCGCGGCGAGCTGCGCTGCATCGGCGCGACCACGCTCGACGAGTACCGGAAGCACATCGAGAAGGACAAGGCGCTCGAGCGCCGCTTCCAGCCGGTCATGATCGAGCAGCCGTCGGTCGCCGACACGATCGCGATCCTCCGCGGCTTGAAGGAGAAGTACGAGGTCCACCACGGCATCCGCATCCGCGACTCCGCGCTGGTCGCCGCCGCGAAGCTCAGCGCGCGCTACATCCCCGCGCGCCAGCTGCCCGACAAGGCGATCGATCTCGTCGACGAGGCGGCGTCTCGCCTGAAGATGGAGATCGAGTCGACCCCGACGCCGATCGACGATCTCGAGCGGCGCGCGGTCACGCTCGAGGTCGAGAAGGCGGCGCTCGAGCGCGAGGACGATCGTCGCGCGCGCGTGCGCCTGCCCGAGGTGCAGCGCGAGCTCGCCGAGCTGCGCGAGCAGATCTCGACCTTGAAGGCGCAGTGGCAGCGCGAGAAGGCGCTGATCGCCGACGTCCGCGGCAAGAAGGAGAAGCTCGAGCAGCTGCGCGGCGAGGTCGAGCGCCTGCAGCGCACCGGCGACTTCGCGCGCGCGTCCGAGCTGCGCTACGGCCAGATCCCGAACCTCGAGAAGGAGACCAACGCGGATCTCGCCGCGCTCGAGCAGCTCAAGCAGGGCGGCGGCACGTTCCTGCGCGAGGAGGTCACCGACGACGACATCGCGTCGGTCGTCGCCAAGTGGACCGGCATCCCCGTCGAGAAGATGCTCGAGGGCGAGGTCGAGCGCCTGAACAAGATGGAGGACCGCCTGCGCCTGCGCGTGGTCGGTCAGGACGAAGCCGTCGTCGCGGTGTCCGCGGCGGTGCGCCGCGCGCGCGCCGGCCACCAGGATCCCAACCGTCCGATCGGATCGTTCCACTTCCTCGGCCCGACCGGCGTCGGCAAGACCGAGCTCGCGCGCGCGCTCGCCGAGTTCTTGTTCGACGACGAGAAGAACATGATCCGCATCGACATGAGCGAGTACCAGGAGAAGCACACGGTCTCGCGCCTGGTCGGCGCGCCTCCCGGCTACGTCGGCTACGACGAGGGCGGCCAGCTCACCGAAGCGGTCCGCCGCCACCCGTACGCGGTCGTCCTCCTCGACGAGATGGAGAAGGCGCACCCCGACGTGTGGAGCGTGCTCCTGCAGGTGCTCGACGACGGTCGCCTGACCGACGGCCAGGGCCGCGTCGTCGACTTCAAGAACACGGTCGTGATCATGACGTCGAACGTCGGCTCGCAGCACCTCGTGCGCATGAACGCGGACAACCGCGTCGCGACCGAGCAGCGCGCGATGGAGGAGCTGCAGAAGACGTTCCGGCCCGAGTTCCTGAACCGCATCGACGAGATCATCTTCTTCGAGCCGCTCAAGCGCGAAGCGATGGACGAGATCGTGCGCATCCAGATGCACCGCTACGACCACCTGCTCGCCGAGCGCAACCTGACCTTGCGACTCACCGATCGGGCAGTCGCTCAGGTGGCGGAGCGCGGCTACGATCCGGTATACGGAGCCAGGCCCTTGAAGCGCGCGATCCAGAAGCTCGTGATCGATCCGCTCGCGACCGAGCTGCTCAGCGGGCACTTCACCGCGGGTGACGGGATCGTCGGCGACTGGGACGCGTCCGCGAACAAGATGTCCTTCCAGAAGGACACGACGCCGAAGGAGGCGGCCGCGTAAATGGCGGGGCTCGACTTCGATCCCAGCGTCGATCACTACAAGGTGCTCGGCGTCTCGAAAGAGGCGACCGCCGACGAGATCAAGAAGGCGTACCGCAAGCTCGCCAAGGCGAACCATCCCGACTCGACGGGCGGCGACAAGGCGAAGGAGCACCGCTTCAAGGAGATCTCGAACGCGTACGACGTGCTCGGCGACGAGAAGAAGCGCGAGCAGTACGACGCCATCCGCGCGGGTGGCTTTCGCGGCGGCAATCCGTTCTCGGGTTTCGGGGGCGCGGCAGGCGGCGCGCCGGGCGGCGGTCAGGTCTGGGATCTCGGCGATCTGTTCGGCCAGTTCTTCGGCGGCGGCGGGCCGGGCGGCGCCGGCCGCGGCGGCCGCGTCCGCGTCGAGCGCTTCGATTTCGGCGACGACGACGGCGACGTGTTCGTCGGCGGCCGCCGCGGGCGGCGCCGGGAGCACGCCCCCGAGGAGCCCGAGCCCAAGGTCAAGGCCTCCGATGGGACGTGGCTCACGGTCAAGGACGGCGACGTCCACAGCGAGCTGCGCATCCCGTTCGATCGCGCGATCCTCGGCACCGTCGCCGACATCGCGACGATCGACGGCACCGCGAAGGTGAAGGTCCCGCCGGGGACGTCGTCGGGGAAGAAGCTCCGGCTGCGCGGGAAGGGCGTGCAGCGCGGAAATGTGTCCGGAGATCACTACGTGACCGTGCACATCGACGTTCCGGCCGATCTGGACGAAGATGCCAAGAAGGCGCTGGTGGAGCTGACCCACAAGCTGTCGAAGAAGGCGAAGCGAGCCTAGCGTCGTCGTCGCCGCTTGCTAGAAATGGAAGAGAGATGACCAAACACACCAGCATCGGCGGGCAGTACCCCGTTCTCCCGCTCCGGACCGAGGTGCAGCTGCCCGGCAACGTGGCGCCGCTCGAGATCGGTCGGGAGGCGTCGGTGAAGGCGATCGAGGCCGCGACCCGCGACGACAACCTGATCGTCGTCGTGCCGCAGCGGAACCCGTCGGTGCGCGAGCCGAGCCAGCGCGATCTCTACGAGATCGGCGTGCGCGCGGAGATCGTCCAGGTCATCAAGCACTCGCCCGGCCGCTTCACCGCGGTGATGAAGCTGCTCGAGCGCGTCCGCATCGACGCGGTGGTCGCCACCGAGCCGTTCCTGGTCGCGGCGGTGTCGCCCGTGATCGCGCGGTCGGCCGCCACCTCGGCGGAGCTCGCCGCGACGACCTCGAAGGCGCGCGGCTACCTGGCGACGATCGTCGCCGAGGCGCAGGCGCTCCGCGACGCGAAGTCGGACGACAAGGACAAGAAGGAAGACAAGAAGGAAGAGAAGAAGCCGCTGCCGGAGCGCGGCGCGGAGCTGACCCGCGCGAGCGTGATGGCGCTCGCCGATCCGGATCAGGTCGTCGATCACGCGGTGCCGTACCTCGATCTCGAGCGCGACGATCTGACCGCGCTGCTCGTCGAGGTCGATCCGATCAAGCGCCTCGAGCGCGTCTTGCCGCAGCTCGAGCGCCGCGCGACCGTGCTCAAGCTCAAGGCCGACATCGGCGCGGAGATCGAGGGCGAGTCGTCGAAGGCGCACCGCGAGAAGGTGCTGCGCGACCGCATGCGCCAGATCCAGGACGAGCTCGGCGAGGCGGACGACAACGCCGAGCTCGACGAGCTGCGCACGAAGGTCGACGAGTCGAAGATGCCGGACGAGGTCCGCGCCGTCGCGAAGAAGCAGATCTCGCGCATGTCGCAGATGGCGTCGGCGTCGCCCGAGTACAACATCGCGCGCACCTACGTCGAGAACCTGCTCGAGATCCCGTTCGGCGTCATCACGCAGGATCGGATCGATCTGAGCGCGGCGCGCGCGATCCTCGAGGCGGAGCACTCGGGCCTCGCGAAGGTCAAGAAGCGCATCCTCGAGTTCATCGCGGTCAAGAAGCTCGCGCCCGACAAGCACGGGCCGATCCTCCTGCTCGCGGGACCGCCGGGCGTCGGCAAGACGTCGCTCGGCCGTTCGATCGCGCAGTCGCTCGGACGCAAGTACGTCCGCATCTCGCTCGGCGGCGTGCGCGACGAGGCCGAGATCCGCGGCCACCGCCGCACGTACATCGGCGCCCTGCCCGGTCGCATCGTCGCCGGCCTGAAGAAGGCCGGCTCGATGAACCCGGTCTTCGTCCTCGACGAGATCGACAAGCTCACCGCCGACATGCGCGGTGATCCGGCGAGCGCCATGCTCGAGGTCCTCGATCCCGAGCAGAACAAGGACTTCGTCGATCACTACGTCGAGGTGCCGGTCGATCTGTCGAAGGTCATGTTCATCTGCACGGCGAACAACCTCGAGACGATCTCGCCGCCTTTGTTGGACCGCATGGAGACCGTCGAGCTGCCCGGCTACACGGCGCTCGAGAAGCTGACGATCGCGAAGGACCACCTGGTCCCGAAGCAGATGGCCGAGCACGGCATCGAGAAGGAGAAGCTCGCGATCGACGACGAGACGATCGAAGAGGTGATCCACGGCTACACGCGCGAGGCCGGCGTGCGCAACCTCGAGCGCGAGATCGCGGGCCTGTGCCGCGCCGCCGCGGTCAAGGTCGCGGGCGGCGAGGCCGAGAACGTGCACATCACGAAGCCCGACGTCGCCGAGCTGCTCGGCCCGCCGAAGTTCACGGCCGACGTCGCGGAGCGCAAGCCCGCGGTCGGCGTGATCACCGGGCTCGCGTGGACGCCGGTCGGCGGCGACATCATGTTCATCGAGGCGCGCATCTATCCCGGCAAGGGCGAGACGCGGCTCACCGGCCAGATGGGCGACGTCATGCGCGAGAGCGCGGCGGCGGCGGTGTCGTGGATGCGGACGAACGCGCAGCGGTTGGGCATCGACTACGAGCGCATCATGTCGAGCGATCTGCACATCCACTTGCCGCAGGGCGCGATCAAGAAAGACGGGCCGTCGGCGGGCGTCGCGCTGACGTGCGCGGTCGTGTCGGCCTTCACGGGCCGGCCGGTGCGCCACGACATCGCGATCACCGGCGAGATCGATCTGCGCGGCCGCGCGCTGCCGGTCGGCGGCATCAAGGAGAAGGTGCTCGGCGCCCACCGCGCCGGCATCAAGATCGTCTACATGCCGGAGCGCAACCGGAAGGACGCGATC
>DATJIA010000419.1:0-15045 GCA_035493675.1 Kofleriaceae bacterium
CGTGCTGCTCCCCCCGTACGTGCTGATCCCCCCGTTCGTGCTGATCCCCCCGTTCGTACTGATCCCCCCGTTCGTGCTGATCCCCCCGTTCGTCCTGAGCGGAGCGTCCTGAGCGAAGCGAAGGACGCGGAGTCGAAGGACCCAGCCGTGGATCCAGATCCGCCAGCCCAAAGCCCAGAGCCCAAAGCCCAAAGCCCTTCTCCAGAAGATCTCTACCGCACCGCCGAGCTCGCGCTCGCCTCCCACGACCCGGCCGCCGCCGATCACGCCCTCGCGCAGCTGATCGCGATCGCGCCCGACTCGCCGCTCCTCGATCAAGCCCTCTACGAGCGCGCGCGCATCGCGTACCAACGCCACGCATGGGCCGAAGCGCGCCGCGATCTCGACGCCCTCGTCGCGATCACGCGTTCGCCGCTCGTCGAGTCCGGGCGCTACCTCGCGTGTCGCGTCGCCGTGCAGGCGAACGACGCCGACGCCGCGCGCTGCCTCTCCGACTACCTCGCCGCGTATCCCAGCACGCCGCACGGCCAGGACATCCTCGCGCTCCTCGCGCAGCTCGCCTTCGACGATCACGGCTGCGACGGCGCGCGCGTCTACGTCGACGCGCTCGCACAGAAATATCCGCACGCCGCGATCACCGGCGCGTGGCGCGCGCGGTGCCCGGGGGCGCCATGATCCGCGCGATCCTGATCGTCCTGATCCTCTGCGCGGGCTGCTTCCGCGAGGTCGATCTGACCCACGGCGCCGACGCCGCGCCGCCCGACGGCATCGGCAGCGGCAGCGGCTTCCCGCCCGATGCGCAGTTCGCGCCCGACGACGCCATCGACCTCGACGGTCCCGGCCCGCTCCCCGACGCGGGCCTCGCGCACGACTGAATAGCCGCCCTCGCGCGCGCGTTCGATCCGCGATGACGCGCGCGCTCGTGATCGCGATCCTCCTCCTCACCGCCTCGCGCGCCCACGCGCTCGCCGTCGAGCTGTCGCCGGACGTCACCGCCGACTGGGGCCCGACGATCGTCGCCGCGCACGGCTCGCAGTTCCCGGCGATCAGCGCCGACGGCACGACGATCGTCGAGCTCTACGCCGACGAGCAGGACTTCGTCGGCACGCCGATCGCGACCGCGGTCTTCTACACGAAGACGGACACGCAATCGTTCCAGTGGGCGAGCGACAAGGACGATCGACACGGCGCCGAGCTCGTCGTGAAGGCGATCAACGCGCGCCTCGCGAAGACGAAGTGGCGCGCGCTCGCCGAGCTCCCCGCCGACATCCGCGTCACCTTCGACGATCACAAGCAGGTCGTCACCGTCAGCCGCGCCGGCAAGAAGACGACCGCGAGCTTCCCCGCGCCCGGCGACATCATGGACCGCGATCTCGGCAGCGGCGGCTGCGGCGGCGTCGTGTCGCTCGACAAGATCTACGGCGACGCCAAGGCCGGCTTCGTCGTCGTCGAGCCGCGCGTCGGCCTCGGCGGCGACTCCTGCATGGGCCGGCCGATCGCCGATATCGCGATCACCGTGCGCGTGCCGTGACGCGCGCGATCGTCTGCATGATCCACAGCCAGCGCACGAGCCCGGGCGACAGCGCGGGCTTGCCGCTCGTCATCAGCGCGACCGCGAGCTCGCGATCCGGATCCGCGTACACGACGACGTTCGTGAACCCGAGGTGCCCGAACGTGCGCGGCGTGTGCATCCCGTACACGCTCGCCCAGCGCGCGCCGAGCATGAAGCCCATCGAGTACCGCACCGGCGCGCCCAAGGTCAGATCGACCTCGAGGTACGACGTCTCCGCGACCGCGCGACGGATCGTGCGCTCCTCGAACACCGGCGCGCCGCCGTCGAGGAGCAGCTGCATGAACCGCGACGCCTCGTTCGCCGTCGCCATGATGTTGCCCGCGGGGATCACCGCCTGCAGGAAGCGCGGATCGTTCGAGATGCGCACCGCGTCGTGGAAGTCGACCGACAACGCGCGGCGGATCACCTGCGCGAGCGGCGGCACCACCGGCGGCCCGGTGAACGCGTTCTGCGCGACCTCGTGCATGCGCGCGGCCGGCACGCCGTAGTCGAAGCCGCTCATGCCGAGCGCGTCGCGCACCTCCTTCAACAGGGTGCGGATCGGCGCGCCGGTCACGCGCTCGATCACCGCCGCCAACACGTAGCCGCCGGTCAGCGCGTGATACGCGAGCCGCCGCCCCGGCGCCCATGTCGGCTTCTGCGCGCACAAGAGGTCGAGGATGTCGCTCGGCCGCTCGAGCAGCGACGGATCCGCGAGATCCGGCGGGATGTGCGGGATGCCCGCGCGATGCGTGAGCACGTGACGGATCGTGATGCGGTGCTTGCCGTGCGCGCCGAACTCCGGGATGTAGTGGGCGACCGGATCATCGAGGTGCAGGAGCCCGCGCTGATCGCACAGGTGCACGAGCATCGCGGTCACCATCTTCGACGCGCTGAACAGGTTGAACATCGTCGCCGGGGTCGCGACCACGCGATACGCGTCGCGCGGCGCGCCCGGCTCGTTGCCCTGCAGATGTCCGATGCTGCGATCGATCACGACGTGCCCGCGCCGCCGCACGCACAACGCGAGCGCCGGATACAGGCCGGTCTCGTACGCCGCGACCACGCTCCGCCAGATCGCGTCGACGTCCTCGCGCGTCATCGCCGCCGCGCCGGGCTCCGCCTCCGACGGAGAAACGCGCGTCACCTCGCCGGCATCGAACGGCACGACGAGCGTCTCCAGCCCTCGGCGCACCAGCGACACCATGCGCCGAGTGTATGATTGCGCCGGCAGCGAGAGGAGGGACTCGTGACCGATTCGAACGATCGAGCCCAGAAGGCGCGGGAGATGTTGCAGGGCTTCGCGAAGCACAAGGATCGCTTGTGGATCGTCGGTGCCGCGATCGTGCTGATCCTCGTCGGGACGCGCTCGTGCACGTCGGTCGAGCCCGGCCAGGTCGCGGTCCGCGTCAACAACATCACCGGCGCGGTCGAGACGATCACGCAGCCGGGGTTGATCCTCGAGCTGCCGTTCGGCGTGCACAGCGTGTATCGCGTTGACGCCAGCCAGCAGAGCTTCCACATGCACGGCGACAAGCCGGTGTCGGATCTCGAGGTCGAGACGTTGACCGTCCGCGCGTCGGACGGATCGAACTTCGTGTTCGGCGACGCGACGATCTTGTTCCAGGTCGTGCGTCCGAGCGCGGCGGAGCTGATCCGCGACTCCGGGCTCCAGCACGGGTACTGGCACTGGATGAAGCCGTACGCGCGCTCGATCCTGCGCGACGAGTTCGGCCGCGAGTCGACGATCACCGTCTCGAACCCGGCCAACTTCGAGGGCGCGACCCATCGCGCGCGCGATCGCATGAACCAGCTGCTCGCGCCGCACGGGCTCGAGGTCATGTCGATCGTCACGCCCAAGCCGCACTTCTCCGACGAGTACGAGGAGCTGATCGAGTCGCGCAACCAGACCGAGAACCAGCTCGCCGTGATCGACTCGGAGCTGCAGCGCGCGGCGACCGATCGCCAGCGCCAGCTCGCCGAGGTCATGCGCGATCAGAACCAGAAGATCCAGGAGAAGAAGGCGCAGCTCGAGGCGCAGCTCGCGACCGCGCTCACCTCGCAGACGCAGACCAAGCGCGAGACCGACGCGTATCGCATCGACAAGGTCGCGGCGGGGCAGGCCGCGCTCGCCGCGTCGCAGCGCACGGCCGAGGAGCTCACCGGTCAGCTCGCCGCGCAGTACGAGCAGAAGCGCGCCGAGATCGAGGCGTTCAAGAACCAGCCGGTCGAGCGCGTGATGGAACGGCTCGGCGAGCGGCTCGAGGGCGTGACGATCGAGATCCAGCCGTGGGCGCACGACGCGTCGCCGAAGCGGCTGCAGGTCGAGCAGGTCGGAGGTGTCCAGTGAAGGGCCTCGTCCGCGTCTCGCAGATCATCGTGATCGCCGGCCTGGCCCTCATGATCCTGCCGAAGATCTTCTTCGACAACGTCGCGCCCGGCGAGGTCGGCGTGCGCCAGTCGGCGGTGTCCGGCGTGCTCGACGACGATCTCGGCCCCGGCTGGCACCTGCGCGTGCCCGGCCTGCACAAGATCATCACGCTGCCGACCGCGTACTTCTTCCTCGACTACACCAACGACGATCTCGGCCCGCAGGAGCCGCTGCAGATCCGCACGCGCGACAACAACGTCGTCGAGCTCGACGTGACGGTGCCGGTCCGCATCAAGCCCGAGGAGGCGCACGCGATCGTGCGCCAGGGCAACCACATCAAGGACGGCGACATCTACCGCTACCAGAAGCTCGCCGATCAGACGACCGTGAGCGTCCTGCGCGAGGAGCTCGCGCACCTCGAGTCGAACGGCTTCTACTCGACCGAGCAGCGGATCAAGATCCAGGACGAGGCGCTCGCGAAGCTCAACCTCGCGCTGAAGGATCTGCACCTCGAGGCGCAGGCGGTGCTGATCCGCGCGGTGCGGTTCCGTCCCGAGTACGAGAAGCAGCTGCAGCAGATCCAGCTCAACGAGCAGAACAAGCTGCTCGACGCCGCGAAGCAGCAGCTCGCGACCAAGCAGCAGTCGCTCGACAACTACACCAACGGCACCAAGGCGCAGGCGTCGGCGACCGAACAGGAGTGGGTGCGCAAGCAGGCCGACATGGAGCGCGCGTACCAGCTCGGCCTGCTCGCGTCGGACGATCCGTCGCCGGGCGCGGCGCGCAAGAAGCTCGCGAGTCTGCCGCCCGATCAGGTCGCGGCGCTGCGCAAGCAAGCGGCCGAGCTGTTCGCCATGGGCGATCCCGAGCACGTCGACGACTCGTACCTGATCGGCATCAAGAACATCGAGGCGGAGACGCTCGAGTACAAGAACCGCCTCACCGCCGAGGCCGACGGCATCGACGCCAAGCTCGAGGCGCAGGGCGAAGCGATGGTCGCGAAGGTGCAAGGCGACTACGAGACGAAGCTCAACGCGCTGCTCGGCCAACCCGCGGGCAAGGCGTACGTCGCGTACCAAGCCGCCGCCAACGTGACGTTCGCCAAGACGCTCACGTTCTCGTCCGCCGACGGCACTCCCTCGGTCCTGCGCCTGCGCCGCTTCGCCGAGCAGTTCATGGGCCTCGCCCCGTAGCCGCCGCGGGCGTAAGGTTTCGCATGCGCGCGTGCGTCCTCGCGCTGCTCCTCGGCGCGTGCGTCCTCTCCGGCGACGACATCCCGCCGCCGGTGATCGCCGCGCTCGTGCCGCCGCGCAGCGCCGCCGGGACGACCGTCACGGTCGAGGGCGATCACTTCTGCCCGGTCCCCTCGACCGGCTCCGACACCGACCCGCCGATCTGCGACGGCGGCGTCCTCCGCTTCGGCTCCACGACCACCACGACCACGCGCTGGACCGGCACCGCGATCGACGCCGTCGTCCCGCCGCTCCTCCCCGGCACCTACGACGTGACCATCACCATCGGCGGCCGCAGCTCCAACACCGCGCCGTTCGAGGTCACGCCCTGACCACGACCGCCGCACGAATTGGGCGGAGCGTGCAGTCGGGATCTTTTTCCCGAACGCCGACTTCGGCGCGGCCGCCGACGTTCGCGCGATCACGGGGCTCCGCGCCGCCGGCTTTTTCAGAATTTCGGTTTTGCACGATCCGGGCGGCGCGCACCGGCGACTTGCTCGACCATTCAACCCGAAAAATCTCAAAAGCCGGCGGCGCGGAGCCTCGTGATCGCACGAACGTCGGCGGCCGCGCCGATGTTGGCGCTCGGGTAATGAAGAAGGCTTGTGCGCGACGCTCCCCAAATCACCTTCGCCGACCGACCCGCCAGCAATTGCCAACCGCCACCCTGGCGTTCCGAGCCTTCTCATTCATAATTGCCCTAAGTATGACGACGCAGCGGCGGCGGCGATCGGCGTGGAACAAGCGGCGCAAGGGGCAGCTCGCGATCGATCTGCGCCCGCGCACGCAGCGCGGCACGTTGCGCAAGAAGCTTGGCCGACCGGTGACGAACAAGCGGATGGACCCGCGCCATCGCACGCGGCCCGATCACGATCGCCGCCACCCGGTGCACATCGTCTTGCGCGTCACGCGCGAGGTCTCGAACCTCCGAACGCGGCACGCGTATCGCGCGATCCGGCGCGCGATGGATCGCTGTCGCGCGCGCGCCGACTTCCGCATCGCGCACGCGAGCATCCAATCGAATCATCTGCACTTGCTCGCCGAGGCCGACGACAAACGCGCGCTCAGCCGCGGTATGCAGGGCTTCGCGATCAGCGCGGCGAAGCGCCTCAACCGCGAGCTACGCCGCGCGCGCGGCGAGGTCTTCGCGTTCCGCTATCACGCCACCACGATCACCACGCCCACCCAGGCGCGCAACGCGATCTGCTACATCGTCAACAACTGGCGCCACCACCGCTGCGATCGCTACAGCACGCTCCGCGCCGATCCGTACGCGAGCGCGCACGCGGTCGCCGAGTGGAACCTCGAGCGGCACCCCGATCAGCTCCCGGTCGTCCGCGCGACGACGTGGCTGCTCACGCACGGCTACAAGCTCGGGAAGGCGATCCGTCCCGACGAGGTTCCCGGTCCGGATCCGGTGCCGTGATCACGGATCGCCGGTGTCGAGCAGCGGATTCAAGCCCTGGCCCGCGGGCGGCACCGGCGGCGCGCCGGAGCCGGGCGGCGAGTCGTCGTGGACGACCGCGCGCAGGAATCGATCGAGGCACTGCGCCGCGGCTTCGTCGGTCGGCGTGTCGAGCGCGCAGCGGATCGCCGGATCCTTGCGGCCGACCTTCTCGCAGCCTTCGCGCATCAGCTCCACGCCGGCGGCGCTCGGGCGGACCTGATGCTTGGCCTCGCGGATGCGCGCGAGGCGGGCGAGCGCGCGATCGCAGTCGCTCGGCGAGCGACACGCCGCGAAGAGCGCGATCAAGATGCCGAAGCGCACCCGCGCGTCATACCACGGGCTACGCCGCGACCTGCGCGCGGACGTGCGCGCGGCGGCCGTCGATCAGGTGCCAGCCGCAGATCGCGACGATGCCGAGAAGGAAGATCGTCACGCAGATCGTCCCGCCCTGCGGCCAGCTCTCGACGGCGAAGTTGGCGACCTGCTTCTTGCCGATGATCGCGGGCGTGAACGGCTCGAGCTTGATCGGTGCGTCGGGGTCGAGCGTGTGCCCGAACACCCATAGTCGATAGACGAACCGTGCGAACGCGAAGGTCGCGACGTAGCCGCTGACCACGACCAGATCGATCAACGTGCGCACGTTGCCGATCGCGGCGCAGCGCAAGGTCAAGAGCGCCAGGAACCCGAGCGCGAACGGGATCCAGTCGAGATCGCTGAGCGCGGCGCGATCGATCGGCTTCATGCCGATGTAGTGGTTGAGCTCGTTGATCTCGGTGATGTCGTGCGCGTCGTGGCCGCCGTCGACCTTGTGCGCGTAGACGTCGATGTACAGGCCCTGCGGGTACTGCGGCGCGATCATCGAGATGCGCCACAGCGGGAACCAGAACGTCATCACGAGCGGGATCACGAGCGCCGCGAGCACGAGGCGCGCGCGCAGGTGGATCGGCCGATCGAGGAAGGCGTAGAACGCGTCGAGGGACTTCTTGATCTTCATGACGGGCCTCATGCGATGTCAGCGCGACGGAAATGCACGAGCGCGAACGCCCACGCGAGCGTGCCCCACGCGAGCGGCGCCGCGACGCCGAGCAGGTACAGCGCGCCGTCGCCGACGTGCTGCGCGAGATAGAAACCGACCGGGCCGAGCGTCGCGAGATCCGGCTCGACGCCGGACAAGAGCGCGAGGCGCGCGTCCTCGACGGGATTGGCCGCCGCGATCACGAAGACCGCGTGCGGATCGATCTTCCAGTGCAGCATCGCGCCGATCAAGCCGGCGTCGACCAGCGCGACCGACGCGGCCCAGATCAGGATCACGTAGGTCAGCATGCGCACCGGGTGGCGCACGGTCGTCGAGATCAACATGCCGACGCCGGCGAACGCCCACGCGAGGCACGCGATCACGAGCAGCGTGCGGCCGAGGTACGCGATCGGGATCGGCTGGCCGTGCGCGAGCGCGCCCCACACCGCGACGCCGACGAACACGAGCGCGATCGGCGCGAGGATCGCGACCATGCGCACGGCGGCGATCGCGAGCAGGTACGACGTGCGCGACAGCGGCTGCGCGAACAGCAGCTCGAGCGAGCCGTCCTCGCGCGCGCGGCCGATCGCCGGCGCGGTGCCGAGCAGCGCGACCAGCGGCACGATCACGATCATCGCGTGCGACAGCGAGAACAGGACGCGCGCGGAGCCGGTGAAGCCGAGCAGCGGCGCCTCGCGCTGGCCGACCGCGACGAACACGATCGCGAGGATCACGTACGCGATCGTCGAGACCGCGAGCCAGCGCGAGCGCAGCACCTCGGCGAAGTCGAGCCGTGCGATCGCGCGGATCATTTGATCCCCCGAGTCGCCGCGGATCCCCAGCCCATCGGCGTCGACGCGCCCGGCTCGAAGACCGCTTCCTCGGCGGTCAGCCAGCGATCCGCGTGCGCGTCGCGGTAATAGATGTGCGCGATCGACGGGTGATGGTCGGCGACGTAGTGATCGAGGCAGCCGGGATCGTCGAAGTCGAGGACGTCGCCGTCGGCCGTGATCAGCTGCGCCGCGTAGTGCGGATCGCCGATCAGCATGTGGCAGTACGTGCACGGCTCCTTGTCGTACGCGATCGGCTGCGGGCCGTTCGGCACGCCGCCGCTGCACGCGGCGATCAACAGGATGAACAGCGCGTTACGCATCGAGCTTCTCCGTGTCGTGGATCGCGAGATCGCGGACGCGCGCGCCGAGCGCGGCGAGCGCCTGCGGCACGAGCGCGAGCTTCTCGGTCGCGTTCGCGGTGCGGCGCCACCAGCCGCCGGCGCCGCGCGCGAAGCCGTGCGCGCGCAGCCACGCGTCGTCGCCGGTGTCGACGCGCACCGCGATCGTCGCCGCGGTGTGATCGGCCAAGTACTTCTCCGCCGGGCCGCTCCACGCGACCTTGCCCTCGGCGAGGACCGCGACGTGATCGACCATCGTGCGCAACTCGTCGAGGCGGTGCGAGCACAAGAGGACGGTCGCGTCGCCGAGCGCCTGATCGGCGACGTCGAAGAAGCGGCGCCGCGCGGCGGCGTCGAGCGACGCGGTCGGCTCGTCGAGGATCACCAGCGACGCCGGCGCCGCGAGCGCGAGCGCGAGCAACACCTTCTGCTTGGTGCCGCCCGACAAGCTGCGGAACGCGCGGCGATTGATCGAATCGAGATGCACGCCGAGCCGCTCGCCCATCTGCGCGAACCGCTCGCGCGGGACCCCGCGCAGCGCGCCGACCGCGGCGACGACGTCGCCCACCGGCGCGGCCCACGGCGGCGCGATCTGCGGCACGTACGCGATCCGCTGCGCGAGCGACAGCGATCGCGGCACCGCCGGCGCGCCGCCCAGCTTCAACACGCCCTCGTGGCGGATCAGCCCCATCACGACGCGCGTGAGCGTCGTCTTCCCGGAGCCGTTGGCGCCGATCAGCGCGACCCGCGCGCCGCTCGGCACGTCGAGGTCGACGCCGTCGAGCGCGACGACCTTCCCGTAGCGCTTGCGCACACCGCTGAGCTCAATCCGCATCGAGCACCTCCCACGCGCGCGGCTCCATGCGCGGCGCGTCGTCGACGAGCAGCGTGCGCGGCGCGTACATCGGCACCAGCTTGGTCACCGTCTCGGCGGCGCCGAGCGCGGCGGTGCCGCGGAAGAACGCCAGCGACGGCGCGCGATCGACGAGGTCGCCCTCGAACGAGCGCAGCGCGAACGGCACGTCGCCGTGATCGTCGCCGTCGAGATCGTAGCCGTCGTACTCGCTCCAGTAGTTGCCGTGCCAGACGAGCTCGCCCGCATCGCCGCCGCCCTCGACGGAGACCGGGACGCCGGCGCCTCCGCTCGCGTCGACGAAGTCGTTGCCCGCGATCGTGCCGCGCCGCGCGGTCGCGTGGAAGTCGAGCGCGACGTCGCACCGCCCGAACAGGTTGTCCTCGATCGCGATCGTGTGATCGGGCTGCATCGGCGAGTGGTCGACGTACACGCCCGTGTGGTCGTGGACGAACGCGTTGCCGCGCACGAACACGTTGCCGGAGTCCTTGAGCCCGACCGCCATGCCCGCCGCGCCGCCGGCGTCGATCACGCGGTTCGCCGTGAGGGTGACGTCGTGGCTGTACATCACGAACACGCCGACGACGACGCCGTCGTAATGGTTGTGCGCGATCTCGTTGTGATGGCTGTACATGAGGTGCGTCCCGTAGCGTCCACCCGCGATCGTGTTGCCGCGGATCGTGTTGCCGCTCGAGTACCAGACGACGACGTCGCGGCCGCCGTCGACGTCGTTGCCCTCGACCAGCGAGTCCTGCGTCTCCCACAAGCGGATCGGATCGCCGCGCAGGCCGATCGTCGCCTGGCGGCCGCCTTCGACGCGGTTGCCGCGGATCACGACGCGCGCGACCCGCTCGGCCGTGACGCCGAACACGGCGTGCACCACCGTCACGCCCTCGACGCGCGCGCCGTCGCCGGTGAGCTTCACGGCCGCGTCGGCGCGGTCGAACACACCGCCCTCGCCATCGACCGTCACACCGTCGAGCGCGGCGCCCGCGCCGACCTCCACCACCGTCCCGCCCTCGCGCCGGGTGATCACCGCTTCACGCGGTCCCCATACGATCGCGCCCGGCGCGAGGACGAACGGCCCCTCGTACCTGCCCGCGTGAAGACACACGTGCCCCTCGATCACACCCGTCACCGACGCCGCGTCACGACAGTCCGCAGGACGCGGAACGCCCGCGACGCGCTTGGCCGCGGGCGTGGACGATCCACACGCCGCGAGCGCGGATGCCGCCGCGAAGAGGGGCAGCGCCGAGGAGCGGAGCGACGAGCCGAGCGCACCGCGCGAAGCGCGGGCGCGCGGACGCGGGGTAGCACCCCGAGCGGCGGCTGGGATCGACCAACTCGCGGCGCGCATGAGGTCTCCTACTTCTTCGGCTCGACGAGGAAGTACCCCGCCATCTCCAGGTGCAGCGCGGAGCAGAACTCCGTGCAGTACATCGGGAAGACACCGGCGCGATCGGCGACGAAGTCCACGTCGTCGTGCTCGCCGGGCTCGAGCGACAGGTCGATGTTGTAGCCGTCGAGCGCGAAGCCGTGGGTCGCGTCCTGCGACTGCTCCAGGTTGGTGATGTGGATGTGGACGTGGTCGCCCTCCTTCACGCGGATGATGTCGGGCGTGAAGTGGCTGCGCACCGCGCTCATGTAGACGTGCACGCCGTCGGGCTGCCGCTCGATGCGCTCCTTGCCGCCCTCGACCTTCCACGGCGACGGCTGCTCGGTCAGCGGGTCGGTGTCGGGCGGATAGGTGTCGATCGGGTGCAGCTTGTCGGCCTTGACGATCTGCGCGTAGTGCGGCTCGCCGAGCGGGATGGGCAGGTCGTAGACGACCTTCATCTTGTCGCCGCTGATGTCGATCAGCTGGAAGTTCTGCGGCAGGAGCGGGCCGACCGGCGCGAAGCGATCGAGCGCCCATTTGTTCATCGAGACGAGGTACTTGCCGTCGGGCGAGACGGTGTCGCCTTCGGCGGCCGCGATGTGGCCGACGTTGTAGTGCACCGGGACCTTCTCGATCACCTTGAGGTCCTTGAGGCTCCACTTCACGACCGAGCTCTCGAGGAAGAGCGACGTGTAGACGTTGCCCTTGTCGTCGAACTGCGAGTGCAGCGGGCCGAGGCCGACGTCGACCTGGCCGCGGATCGTGTCCTCGAGCTTGAGGACCGGCACGCCGTAGGCATCGCGGCTCGCGTAGGTGCCGGCCTCGATCAGCGCCTTGATCTTCGCGAAGCTGTAGATCGTCGTGTGGGTGTCGAGCTTGCCGCTGACGACGAGCTCGTTGCCGTCGGGCGTGACGTCGACGCCGTGCGGGCTCTTCGACTCGGGGATGAACGTGAGCAGCTTCTCGTCGATCGCGGTCTGGAGCGGGATCACGCGCATGCCGGTGATCGTCGTGGTCTTGCCCGACGTGTTCGCGATCTCCTCGGCCTTCTTCCAGTTGATCACGTGCAGGTAGTCCATGTCGTTCTTCGACGCGCCGGCCTCGAGCGGCACGTTGCCCTCGGTGTCGCCGCCGTAGGCGAGCTCGGTGTCGATCGAGTTGAGGAACAGCCAGCCCTCGCTCGCCTTCTTGCCGGCGTCGGCGAGATCCTGCATGTACGGCGGCAGCTCGATCGCGAAGCTCTTGTCGCGATCGATGCGGCCCTTGGCGCGATCGAACTTCCACAGCACGACGGCGCCGCGATACTTGTCCTTGAACTCCTTGAGGTCGGCGTACTGGCCGCCGAGCGGCGCCGGGTACTGCGCGCTCTCGATCACGTACTCGGTGTTCGGCGTCACGAAGGTCGCGCCGTGATCGCTCTCGATCAGCGGCGTCGAGACGATCTGCTTGGTCGTGAAGTCCTTGAGGTCGACGACCGCGACGCGCGCGTTCGCCTTGTCATTGATGAAGAGGAACTGGCCGTCGTAGTCGCCGCCGGTCTCCGACAGCGCGGGGTGATGGCTGTCGGCCCACGTGAGATCGTGATCGTGCTTGCGGCCCTCCGCGAGCAGCTTGGTCGACTGGTCGCCGTAGCCGTAGCCCTGCCACGGCTCCGGCGTGAACACGGCGATGTACTTGAGGATGCGCATCGACGGGATGCCGATGACGACGACCTGCCCCGAGTGCCCGCCGGACCCGAACAGGTAGTACTCGTCGTGGCGGCCGGTCGGCGTGTACGTCATGAGCGCCGCGCGGACGTCGTCCTCGCTGAGCTTGCGGGACTTCATCAGCTCCTGCAGCGCGGGGCTGCTCGACGATGCCGCCTGACTGCCGGCAGGACCGCTCGAGCTGCACGCAACGAGCGCAGGGATTGCGAGTGCGAGATGGGAGAGACGCATGGGGCTCCTCGACGGAAATGAGAATTCGCGCAATCGATGCGCGGCTATTTGCCGAAAGTGCGGACGATGCGCACGAGCGCCGCGACGACCTGCGGCTTCTCGCGCAGCTGCGGCTGCGCCGGCATCGCAGGGCTCTTACCGACGGCGGCGCCGCCCATCAGGATCGTCTTCGCGATCTGATCGTCGGTCACGCTCGCCTGCCACGACTTGTCCGTGTAGTTGCGCGGCTTCGGGTCGAGCGCAGCGGCGCCGGGGCCGTCGCCTTGGCCGCCTTCGCCGTGGCACGTGGCGCACACGGTCTTGAAGGTGTTCCGCGCCTCTTCCGTCGGCGACGGGCCGTTGTCGTCGGCGGTCGCGGTGGTCGCGGAGGTCTCCGCGGACGGCGCGGGCTTGTCGGACGATTTGCCGCACCCGACGAGTGCGAGCGCGAGGACGATGGCGGCAGCGTGCTTCATGCCCGCGACGTTTGCAGCCGCGATGCCACCTCTGCGCGCGATGAGTTACGGATGGATGCGCAAGCAATCCACGTAGAACATCTGACCGAGCCGCTCGTCGCGTTGGACGATGTAGATCGGGACGAACCGCTCCGTCGTGACGCGATCCGCGGTGAACACGTTCGACAGCGGCGGATCGTTCCCGAACGCGTCGCGCGGTCCGCCGGTCGATCCGGAATCCCACGAGCCGCCTTCGCCGGTGAACCACGCGTAGCTGAGGTTCTCGGTGAGCGTGAGCGAGCCGCCGTCGAAGGTCGGCACGACGTAGGTCTCGCGCGCGCCGGGCGGCTCCATCGGTTGGAAGCGCAGCGACTCGCCGGCGGCGAGGTCCATCGGTTGGACGTCGGCGCGCGCGGCGCACGGCGCGTTCGACAAGGTGCGCGGCGCGTTGCCGTCGTCGGGCTCGCTCCGGATCTCGAAGGTCGCGCTCGGGTTCTGGTTCGGCGTGCGATCGGCGGGGACCTGCGCGCCGAACCGCACGCCCTTCGTCCCGTAGACCGCCTGCTCCTCGGTCGCGCCGTGCGGGTTGACGCGCATCTCGATCATGATGTCGATGCCGCTGAAGCCCTTCAGCGGATCGTCCTTCGCCGCCTGCTCGATCACCGCGAACAGCTGCGGCGAGGGCTCCATGATCGCGTCGGGCTGCTGGCCGGTCTCGTCCGGATCTTCGATCGTGCCGCCGCCGATCACGACGCTGGGCTCCGACGGATCGCAGCGATCGCCCGACGCGGGCGGGCACGCGGTCATCGTGTACTCGAGCGCGCGCGACGCGCCGGGATCCGCGACCAGCGCGCCGATGTAGACGTGCTCGAGATGGATCGTCGACGGATCGGGCGGGTTGTTCGGGTCGTACGGCACGAGCTGCTCGGGCGGGTACGCGACCATGCCGAGCACGCGCAGATCGATCACGATCGTCGGGTCCTCGAACTTGCCGCACGCGCCGAGCAAGAGAGACAGCAAGAGGATCTTCTTCACCACGACCCCCTCACGCCGAGCGTCGGCAGGATCGGCAAGCTGGTCACCGCGGCGCGCTCGCGGAAGCGATAGTCGTATTGATACGCCTCGACGTTGGTCGTGTTGAAGATGTTCTGCACGTCGAGGTAGAGGCCGAGGCTCCACGTGTCGTAGAGCCACGTGTGCTCGATGCGCACGTCGGTCTGCTCGAAGAACGGATCGCGCGCGTTGCGCGCCGACGGCACGACGCGCACGTAGCCGCCGCTGTCGGCGTCGAAGGTCGCGCCCGTCGGCACCGTCGTCGGCGAGCCCGACGTCATGCGCTCGCGCGCGCCGAGCTCCCAGCCGTGGCCGAGCTTGTAGCTGGCGACCGCGTTCAGGACGTGCGGCTGATCGAACGTCGACGGCGTGTACGGATTGTCGGGCGAGAAGCGCTGGTACGTGCGCGAGTACGAGTACGACAGCCAGCCGTACGCGCGATCGCTGATCTCGCGCTTGATCATCGCCTCGAAGCCGTACGTGTAGCCGTCGCCGATGTTGTCCCAGTACTGCAGCTGCACCGAACCGTCGGGATAGATCGTCGCCTTGTTGCTGAACTGCGTGAGGTCGGTGCGGCGGATGCCGTAGACCTCGCCGTCGAA
>DATJIA010000420.1:0-17436 GCA_035493675.1 Kofleriaceae bacterium
GACGGCGACTTGGACGTAGACGTCGACGTTCAAGTCGCCGTCGCCGTCGCCGTCAACGCCCCACGTCCATGTCCCCGACCACGACTACGTCTACGTTGACGTAGGCGCTACTGCACGGTCGGATCCGGCGCGTCGGCCGCCGGAGCTTCCGTGGGATCCGTCGTCGCGTCCTCGTCGGACACCGCGTCGGGATCGAGCGGCGTCTCGTCGGGCATCGTCATCGAGCAGGTGTCATCCGACTCGCCCTGCACCTGCGTGCCCGGCGAGGTCGCGATGCCCGCGGCTTCGAGGACCGTGCCGAACTCGGACACCGGCGACGACGGCTCGTTCATCGAGAACTGCGACCACGCCCACAGCGCCTTGACCGCTTGGTCGTACTGCGCGGGCGAGAGCTGCGACGCGACGTTGAAGCCCGGCGAGGTCGCGATGCCCTGGCCGGTCGCTGCCCACGACCAGATGTCGCCGAGGGCGGTCGCCTGCGCGTTGCAGTCGACGCCGCACTGCGACGGATCCGGCGCGACCGGCGAGACGCCGTCGGCGATCTCGCCCGGCACGAACGTGCGCACGACGACCGGGGTGCAGCCGTCGGGCGCGTCCGACGCGTCGCCGACCGGCGCGCCGAAGCTGGTCGCCGCCGACAGCGTGATCGGCGACGTCGCGATGCCGGCGCCCGTCGACGTGATGATCGGCGAGCTCGGGAAGTTCGTCTGGAACCAGCTCGTGTCGACCGCGACGGCCATCGGCATCGTCGAGCCGCTCCACGAGTAGTTCATCAGCTCGACGAAGTCGATCTCGCCCGCCTCGAGCGGTACGTGCATCGCGATCGGCGCGCTGTACGGGTTCTGCGGCGCCTGCGCGCCCGGCGACGTCGCGATGCCCGCGCCCGTGACGTCTTGGCCCGGCGACGTCGCGATGCCCTCGCCTTCGATCGTCATGCCCGGCGACGTCGCGATGCCGGCGCCGCTCGAGCTCATGCCCGGCGAGGTCGCGATGCCCTGCCCGAACGCCCACGACGACAGCAGCTCGAGCGAGCACGTGTCGATGCGGAACACGCCACGCGGGCGATCGAAGATGCGCGGCGCGACCAGGCGATCGGCGACCGCGTCGACCTCGAACGCGACGACGTACGGCTCCGTCAGCGGGGGCGACGTGAAGCGCGCGATGCCGGTGTCGTCGGTGATCGCGATCGCGTCGGCGGAGGCCGCGCCCGAGAAGCCGCCGTAGACGACCGCGCGCGAGACCGGCTTGCCGGCGTCGTCGACGACCTCGACGGTCGCGTTGGCGGTGACGGGACGGCCCGGCGACGTGGCGATGCCGAGCCGGACCGCGACGCCGTAGTGCGGGCGCGTGTCGCTGGTCTCGCCGGTCGCGCTCGCCGCGACGTCGGCGCGCACGTAGCCGCGGCCGACGTCGGGCGTGAGCGTGAAGAGGCCGAGCTCGGGGCGCGCGGTCTCGCCCAGGATCGATCGGATCTGGCGCGGCGTGAGCGTCGGGTTCGACGCGAGCATGCCGGCCGCGAGGCCCGACACCACCGCCGACGCCTGCGACGTGCCCGCCCACAGGCGGTACTGGAACTGCGTCGGATGGCCGGGCACGAAGGTCTGCGCGACCGCCGCTTCGGGCAGCCCGTCGCCGTTGGCGTCGCCGGTCATCGAGCCCGCGGGCGCGACGACCTCGATCTTGTGGCCGCGGTTCGAGTACTCCGCGCGCGTGAGGAAGAGATCCGCGATCAGCCACGGCAGCTTCTTCGGCGGGTGGTACCAGGGCACCAGGCGCGACGCGCCGACCGCGATCACGTTGCGGAACGCGGCGGGATACGTGACCTGATCGCCCGCTTGGTTGCCGGCGGCGGCGACCATCACGACGCCCTGGGCCTCGGCGTAGTCGACCGCGTCCTGCAGGAACCTCGACGGGAAGTAGCCCGGCGGGAACGCGAGCGACATGTTGATCACGTGCGCGCCGTGATCGGTCGCGTAGCGGATGCCTTCGGCGAGCGCGAGCTCGGTGCCCTGGTTCGACTGATCGAGCACCTTGATCGGCATGACCGTCGCGCCCGGCGCCATCGGGACGATCGACGCCGACGCGGCGATGATGTTCGTGATGTGCGTGCCGTGGCCGTGATCGTCGTTGGGGTGCGCGTCGTCGTGGACGAAGTCCCAACCGGGCGCGAACGACGTCGCGGCGAGATCCGGCGCCTGCGCGAACGTGCCGCTCGCGTCGCTGAAGCTCTCGAACGCGGCGCCGGTGTCGAGCACGGCGACCGTGATGCCGCTCGCCGAGTGCGGCGTCGACAGGCCGAGCGCGGCGAGCATCCACTTCTGCTGCACGCCCGGCGACGTCGCGATGCCGGCGCCGGTCATCACGTGGTTCGTGTAGACGCCGCGCACGCGCGGATCCGCGGCGAGCATCGCGCGCGCCTGGTGCGCGTCGTCGGACGTCGCGAAGCGCGCGAGCAAGAGCCCGCTCGGCGCGTGCCACGCGACCTCGCCGCCCGCGTCCTGGATCGCCGCGGTCGCGGCGTCGGAGGAGCCGCGCGGGGCGATCACCAGCTCGTCCGCGACCTCGCCGGTGCGGACGTTCGCGATCGGCGCGTCGTGCGCGGCGCCGATCGGTCGCCGCGGGACGACGACCGGCGCGGTCGCAGATTGTCCGGAAACCGGACGAGCCGACTCACCGCCCGAAGACACGAGCGCCCACGCAGCGAGCGCGAGCGCCGCCGCGGAGAGCGCTCTCCGCGTTCGTTTCGATTGGGCAGCCATCGCCGCGTCCGTGTAGAGCAAGCGCCGATCCAAGTTCTCCCGCCGTTCCAACCGCGCCGAATCGTCACGTCATTCCGTGGCGTTGGCGTGACTGTAGGGCAAAAGGGTGCCAACGGGGTAGACGGTAGGATCGTGGCTCCTAAACAACAGTATAGCTTACTAAAATTTCACGAGCCGTTGATTCAATTACTTACGGTCAGCAGTGCGAGCCAGCTCACAATCAGGACCGTGGTCGCGGTGCCATGGCCTCGCCTCCGTTGTCGCGCGGAGAGCGGAAACCATCGAGATCAAAGCCATATTTCTTCGCCATGGCCCACAGATTCTTGCGATCCATGCCCGCCTGGCGCGCCGCGGCAGCGAGGTTGCCGTGGTGGACGCGCAATAGCTCCTCTACGTAGTCGCGCTCGAAGCCTTCGATCATCTCCTGCTTCAGATCGCGGAACGGACGCGCGAGATCGATGCGCGGACCGGGCCCCGTCGAAGGTCCTGACACCGCGATGTCCTCGGGTGTGATCTGCGTGCCCTGCGCCATGACGAGCGCGTGGTGCACCTTGTTCTCGAGCTCGCGCACGTTGCCCGGGAAGTCGTACGCGCTGAGCTTCGCGAGCGCGGTCGGCGTGAAGCCCTCGACGCGCTTGCCGACCTTCGGCCGATGCTTGAGCAGGAAGTGGTGCGCGAGCAGCGCGATGTCCTCGCGTCGCTCGCGCAAGGGCGGCAGGTGCAGCGGGAAGACGTTGATGCGGTAGTAGAGATCCTGGCGGAACGTGCCGGCGGCGACCGCCTTCTCGAGATCGCGGTTGGTCGCGGTGATCACGCGGACGTCGACGCGCATGTCGTGATCGTCGCCGATACGCCGGAACTCCTGCGACTGCAGGACGCGCAAGAGCTTCGCCTGCAGCGCGGGCATCATCTCGCCGATCTCGTCGAGGAAGAGCGTGCCGCCGTCGGCCGCGGCGAACAGGCCCTCGCGATCGCGCGTGGCGTCGGTGAACGCGCCCTTCACGTGGCCGAACAATTCGTCTTCGAGCAGCGACTCGGGGATCGCGGCGCAGTTGACGACGACGAACGGCGACTCGTAGCGCGGCGACAGGTTGTGCACGGTGCGCGCGACCAGCTCCTTGCCGGTCCCGCTCTCGCCGCTGATCGCGACCGTCACGTCGGTCGGCGCGACCATCGCGATGCGCTCGTAGAGACCCTTGATCCATCCGCCGCCGCCGATGATCACGTCCGACTTGCGCGGGCGGCGCTTGCTCGGATCGGTGACCGCCGCGCTCCGGCGATCGCGCATCGCGCGCTCGACGCGCAGGCGCAGCTCCGCGCGCGACAGCGGCTTCGAGATGAAGTCGAACGCGCCGAGCCGCATCGCCTCGACGGCGACGTCGCCCGGCTCGCGCCCCGACATGATGATCACGCGCGCGTCGACGCCGCGCTGGTTCATCTCGCGCAGCACCTCGACGCCGCCGGTGTCCGGCATGTAGTAGTCGAGCAAGACGACGTCGAACGGACGGCCCGCGGTCTCCGCCTCGATCGCGGCGCGGATGCCGT
Organism: Kofleriaceae bacterium; assembly: GCA_035493675.1. Classification (GTDB taxonomy): domain Bacteria; phylum Myxococcota_A; class Polyangia; order Haliangiales; family Haliangiaceae; genus JAIOQA01. Next base: position 4,305 of record DATJIA010000420.1, read on the forward strand.
CATCACCGCCGGGCGCGGACACGACGTCCGCGTCGGCGCCCAGGTAATGGCCGATCGTGTCCGCCGTGCTCGGCTCGTCGTCGACGACCAGGAGGCGCGGTCTTGCCACGCCACAATGTACCCCGAATCTGCGAGCTACCAGTCTTCCGGTTCGGTCGGGTGGTAGGTCTCGCTCGATTTGCGCGCCGCTTGATTGCGACGCTGATCGCGCGATTCACCCTCGAGCTGATCGAGGCTGTCGTCCTGCGCCGTCTTCTCCTGTGATCGTCCGCCGCTCTGTTGCCCGTTCGGGAGCTTCGGTTGGGGCGCTTGCTGGTTCTGCCCGTTCTGATTCTGCGGCGTGCCTTGCGCGTTCGATCCTTGGCCCTGGCCGTTCTGGTTCTGCTGGTTCTGGCCGTTCTGGCCTTGGCCCTGCTGTCCTTGCTGGCCTTGCTGCTGGTTCTGCTGATTCTGGCCGTTCGATCCGTTCTGGCCGTTCTGCGGGTTCTGTTGGTTCTGCCCGTTCTGACCCTGCTGACCCTGCCCTTGCCCGTTCTGGTTGTTCTGCTGCTGCCCTTGGCCTTGGCCCTGGCCTTGATCGTTCTGCTGGTTCTGCCCTTGGCCCTGCTGGCCTTGGCCCTGACCGTTCTGCTGTTGCTGCTGCTTCTCCTTCTTGCGGTGGCGCAGCGCGAGCTCGAGGTTCAAGCGCGCGTCCTCGAGCTCCGGGTTGTTCTTGAGCGCGTTCTTGTACGCCTCGATCGCGGGCTCGAGCTTGCCGTCGGCGAACAGCGCGTTGCCCTCGTTGTACGCGGCCTGCGCGCGCACTTTCGGATCCTGCGCGCGCTGCGACGCGCTCTCGAGATCCTTCAGGGCCTGCGTGCGCAGCTGCTCCTTCTTCGCGGGATCCTTCTCGGCGTCGGACGCGCGCAGCTCGGCGGTGCCGATGTCGTAATCGAGCCCGCCGCCGTCGACGCGTCCGCGCGCGTTCGCGTAGTCCTCCGCCGCTTCGTCGTACTTGCCGGCGGCGAACGCGTCGTTGCCCGCCTCGACGTCCGCGTCGCGCGCGCGGAACGGCTCCCAGCCGGCGAGCGCGAACAACAGCAGCACGGACGACCAGCGCACGGATCGATGATGCCACGCCGAGCGCGGCGGTCCAGAGCGGAGACGCTCTGCACCGCCGATCATCGGCTCGCCACGACGAGGAACGTCGGGCTCGCCTGCACGGAACGGGCTCGTTTCACGAGCCCTCATGGGCGCCCCTCCGGATACAAGACGCGCTTGCGCGTGCCGATGCACGCCTCGATCACGAACAACATGAACGCGGGGAACAGGAACCAGTGATAGACGTCCTCGCGGCGATCGTCGGCGACCAGCCGCGTGCCGCGCTTGATCTCGGCGAGCGCCTCCAAGATGGGCTTGGCGTCGACGGTGCGGCTGCCGTCGGCCTCGGTCACCGCGGGCGGGAGATCGAGGTAGCGATGGACGTCGCCGCCGGCGGTCGCGAGCGTCGACAGCGTCTGGCGATCGAGCTTCGAGTGCACGACCTGCCCGCTGCGATCGGTCTTCCACTGGTTCGGGATCGGCTTGCCGTCGTTGTCGAGCTCGGGGACGTTCGCGCCTTGATCGGTGCCGACGCCGACCCAGTAGATCGCGATGCCGAGATCGCGCGCCTTGATCACCTCCTCGGCGGCGCGCTCGACGTCGCCGCCGCCGTCGGTGAAGATCACGATCGCCTTGCCGCGCTCTTCTTCGAGCGCGGGCTTCTTCTTCTCGGGCGCGCGCGACGGCGCCGCCGCCTCGAGCGGATCGCCGCCGTGCCCGCGCCCGCCGACGCGGCCGCAGCCGAGATCGTCGACGACGTCGGGGCGCAGGATGCAGCGACCGAGGCGCAGCGCCTCGCCGACGTCGGAGCCGGGCGGCAGATCCATCGGACCGATCTCGCTGAACAGCGCGGTCGCGACGTCCTTGTCCTCGGTGAGCGGGAAGTGGATCGCGCCGCCCGCGAACACGACGACCGCGACGCGATCGTCCTCGAGCTGACCGAGCAAGGACAAGATCGCCGCGCGCGCGTGCGAGAGCCGCGAGGGCGCCGGATCGGCGGCCATCATCGACTTCGAGACGTCGAGCGCGACGACCAGATCGAGCCCGCGCCGCTTGCGCTCGACGGTGCCGAACTGCCCCGGCCCCGCCGCGGCGAGCACGAGCCCGGTCGCGGCGAGCGCGAGCAAGACCGCCTTGACGCGGCGCCGCGCCGGCGACGCCGCCGCCATCATGCGGCGCACCAGCGGCAACTCGCCGAGGCGCCCGACCAGCACGCGCCGTCGCTCCTCGCCGAGCAGGAACAAGAGCAGGACCGCGACGCCGATCGCGGGCGCGCTCCACGCGAGCTTCGGGTGCGCGAAGCTCAGCGCGAGCAGTCGGTTCCACCAGCTCACGGGAACCTCCGGAACCGCGTGTTGACCAGGAGCAGCTCGAGCCCGAGCAGCGCGGCCGCGAACGCGAGCATCGGCCAGTAGAGATCCTTGTCGAGCTTGCGCTCGGTGACGGTGCGCTTGGTCTTCTCGAGCGTCGCGCGCACCGACTGGAAGCTCTCCTCGAGCGACACCGTGTCGGTCGCGCGGAAGAACTCGCCGCCGGTGGTCGACGCGATGTTGTGCAGCGTCTCGGGGTTGACGTCGGAGCCGTACGGGCCCTCGGCGCCGACCAGCACGGTGAAGACCTTGACCTTCATCTGCGCGGCGAGGTCGGCCGCTTGCGACGGCTCGTAGTGCATCGAGACGTTGTTGTCGCCGTCGGACAGGAGGATCACGATGCGCGACTTCGACTTCGCGCGGCGCAGCTCGGCGAGGCCGAGCGCGAGGCCGTCGCCGATCGCGGTGCCCTGCTCCGGCACGTCGCCGATCGCGAGATCCGCGACGATCTCGTCGAGCGCGCGCATGTCGGCGGTCAGCGGGCACTGCAGCATCGACCCGTTGGCGAAGATCACGAGGCCGACGCGATCGCCCTGGCGCCGCTTGACGAACTCGCGCACGACCCGCTGCGCGGCGTCGAAGCGATTGCGCGCGAGATCGGTCTCCTCCATCGACTTCGACAGATCGAGGACGACCATGATGTCGATCGAATCGAGATCGCGCGTCTCGGTGTGATAGGTCTGCGGCCGCGCGAGCCCGATCGCGAGGCACGCGACGCCGAGCACGCGGAGCATGACCGGCAGGCGCGACGCCGCCGCGACCGGACCGACGCCGGCCTTCTTCAGCTCGCCGACCTGCGTGAACGCCATCGCGGCGCCGCGGTTGCGACGCAGGTGGAAGCCGGCCCAGCCGACGAGCAGCGCGCCGGCGAGCAGCGCGAACGCCCACGGGTGCTTCCACTCGAGGTGCTGGCCGTGGCGCTCGTGATCGAGCGTGTCGTAGATCGAGGCGCCGATCAGCGTGCCGAACAGCGCCGTGAGCAGCCACGGCGCGAGCCCGCCGAAGAGCTTACGCACGGGCGGCCTCGCCGGACGCTGCGGGCCCGGCACCGGGCGAAGTCCGATCGACCAGCCAGCACGCGCCGTCGAGGACCGCGCGCGCTTCGTCGCCGCTCGCGCTGAGCCCCGCATACTTGATCACGTCGCACTGCTCGAGCCACGCGCGCACGAGCCCGGCGGCCTCGCTCGATCGGAACGTCAGCGCTTGGCACAGCTCGCGCGTGGTCAGCTCCTGCGCGTCGACGTCGTAGCGCGCCGACAGGTAGTCGCGGATGATCGCGACCATGTCGCGATAGGCGCCGCGGCGATCCGTATCGAGGCGCCCCGAAGCCTCGAGCGCGCGCAGCCGCGCGAGCGCCTCCTCGGCGAACCGATCCATCTTGCGGCGCGCGCGCGTCGTGATCGTCGGCTTCGGCGGCGCGACCGGCGGCGGCGGCGGCGCGACCTCGCGGTGCGGATCGCCGTCGTCCTTGTCGTCGGTGGACTCCTGCTCCGACGCGTGCGCGATCGGCGCCTCGGTGAAGCCGAGCGGCGCGCCCTTGTGCCGGATCTTCGCCTTGCGCCGGCCGTAGAAGAACATGAAGTAGATCGCCATCGCGATCACGGTGACGCCGCCGCCGAGCAGCCACGCGAGGAACCAGCTGCGCCGCCAGAGCGGCACCGGCGCGGCGTCCTTGCGCATCAGCTTCGGATCGTCGGCGTCGCCGAGGACGCCGATCACGCGCAGCGGGATCGCGTTGGTCGGCACGACCGCGGCCTTGCCGCCGGCGGTGAACGTCACCTGGATCGGCGGGATGTCGAACTCGCCGAGCTCCCACGCGTACGCGCGGATCTGCCACTCGCGCACGCGCTTGCCGTCGTTCTGATCGTGATCCGTGCTGTCGCGCTTCGCGATCTCGAGCGGCGCGCCGGCGGGGAACAGCGGATCGGGCAGGTTGACCTGCACGTTCTTGTTGTAGGTCGCCGTGATCACGATCGTGATCTGCTGGCCGAGGCGCACCTCGGTCGGCGACGCCGTCGCGCTCACCTCGGGCGCGAACAGCTCGAGCGGATCGACCGTGACCGGCCCGCTGGCCGCCTGCATGATCGCGGTCAGTGCCAGGGCCGCGATCATCCGTGCGCGATCCTGCGCGCGCGCGCCTTGAAGAAGGCGACCAGCGCGTCGACGTACGGTTGATCGGTGCGGACCTCGACGACGTCGACGTTCAAGCGACGCAGCGCTTGATCGCGCTGCGCGCGCAGCTGCGCGACGCGCCGCCGGTAGCGTTCCGCTCCGAGGCTGCTGGTGTCGAACTCGACGACCTCGCCGGTCTCCACGTCTTCGAACATGATCAACCCGACGTCGGGCAGCTTCTCTTCCATCGGATCGGTGACGACGACCGGGACGAGATCGTGCCTCCGCGCGGTGATGCGCATCGGGCGGTCCCAGCCCTCGCTCAGGAAGTCCGAGACGAGGAACACGACCGACCGGCGCCGCGCGATGTGGCCGAGGTAGTCGAGGCCCGCCGCGAGATCGGTGTCACGCGAGCTCGGCTCGAACGCGAGGATCTCGGAGACGACGCGCAGGACGTGCTTGCGCCCCTTCTTCGGCGGGACGAAGCGCTCGACGCGATCGGTCACGATGTAGAGCCCGACGCGATCGTTGTTCTTGATCGCCGAGAACGCCACCATCGCCGCGAGCTCCGCCATCACCTCGCGCTTGGAACGTCCGAACGTCGCGAACGCGCCGGAGGCGCTCATGTCGACGACGAGGTTGACCGTGCGATCGCGCTCCTCGATGAACTGCTTCACGTGCGGATGGTTCATGCGCGCCGTGATGTTCCAGTCGATCGCGCGGACGTCGTCGCCCGGGTAGTACTGGCGGACATCGCTGAACACGAGGCCGCGGCCCTTGAAGACGCTGTGGTACTGCCCCGCGAGCTTCTCGTCGACGAGCCGCCTCGTCGCGATCTCGATCTTCTTCGCCTTCTTGAAGAGCTCGCTCGCGAGCATTCAGGGCACCGGGATGCGCTCGAAGACGCGGCGGATCACGTCCTCGCTCGTGATCTCTTCGGCCTCCGCCTCGTACGTGATCACGACGCGGTGGCGGAGCACGTCCTCCGCGATCGCCTTGATGTCGTCGGGCGTGACGTACGCGCGGTGGTGCATGAACGCGTGCGCGCGCGCCGCGATCGCGAGGTAGATCGTCGCGCGCGGCGACGCGCCGTACTCGACCAGCGGCGCCAGCTCGTTCAAGCCGTACGCGCGCGGATCGCGCGTCGCGTGGACGAGGTGCACGATGTAGTCGCGGACCTTGTCGTCGATGTAGATGTGCTGCACGACGCGCCGCGCGGCCTTGAGCTGCTCGAGGCCGCAGACCTCCTGCACGCTCGGCGCCTCGGGCCCCGTCATCAGATCGAGCATGCGCCGCTCTTCCTCGCGGCTCGGGTACTCGACCTTGATCAGCAGCATGAAGCGATCGAGCTGCGCCTCCGGCAGCGGGAACGTGCCCTCCTGCTCGATCGGGTTCTGGGTGGCGAGGACGAGGAACGGATCGGGCAGCGGGTGGGTCGCGTCGCCGATCGTGACCTGGCGCTCCTGCATCGCCTCGAGCAGCGCCGACTGCACCTTCGCGGGCGCGCGGTTGACCTCGTCGGCGAGGACGAGGTTCGCGAACAGCGGGCCGCGCTTCTGCGTGAACTGCCCGGTCTGCATGTTGTAGATCGTCGTGCCCGTGATGTCGGCGGGCAGCAGATCGGGCGTGAACTGGATGCGCTGGAAGCTCGCGCGCAAGGTCTGTGCGAGCGTCTTGCACGTGAGCGTCTTGGCGAGGCCGGGCACGCCTTCGATCAGGCAGTGACCGTTGGCGAGCAGGCCGATCAAGACGCGCTCGACCATGTACTTCTGACCGACGACGACCTTGCCGACCTCGGCGGACACGGTGTCGAGGAACGCGCTCTCGCGCACGACCATCTCGGTCAAGCGCGACATCTCGGCGTCGTGGCCGGGCGGCTCGGTCGTTGCCTCCGGCGCAGGTGTCGGCTCGGGCGGCGCGGGGTCGACCAGCGTGTCCATCGGTCCCTCGACGATTACACATGGGGTACATTCGCGCCATGGCGGACGAGCCGAAGCAGTCTCCGCACGAGGTCGACTTCTCGACGCACATCCTGTCGTTGGCGTCGTCGGCGCTGATCTCGCTCGGCAAGATGCCCGGCCCCGACGGCGAGACCGTCGAGCCGGATCTCGACGCCGCGAAATATCTGATCGACGTGATCGGGATGCTCGAGGGCAAGACCAAGGGCAACCTCGACGACGGCGAGACGAAGCTCTTGCAGTCGCTGCTCTACGATCTGCGCGTCGCCTATGTGGATGCGCAGAAGTAAGAGGGGCTTTGGGCTTTGGCCACCCGGCGCGCAGCGACGGGCATGGATCGTAGGCTTTGGGCTCCTGATCCAGAGCGCGTGTCGGGACAAGCCCGCGCCGATCGACGCGCCGACCGCGCTGCCGAAAGTGGAGCAGACGGGCACCACGTCGACGCTCCTCTATCCGAACGCGCCGGGGTCGTTCGTCGATCTCGTGCGCGACGCGAAGGAAGGCGTCGTCGCGATCCGCTCGTCGACGCCGGTGAAGAGCGGCCCCGCGTCGATGTTCCCGGGCGCGCCGGAGACCGCGGGCGACGTCGCGCTCGGCACCGGCTTCTTGATCGATCACGGCGGCACGTTCGTGATCACGAACGATCACATCGCGGCGGCGGCGCCGGAGCTGCGCGTGGTCTTGGCGGGCGGACAAGAGGTGCCGGCGCGCGTGGTCGGGCGCGACGCGCGGCTCGACGTCGCGCTGCTCTCGGTCGAGATCCCGCGCGCGAAGACGCTCGCGCTCGGCGACTCCGACGAGCTCAAGGTCGGCGAGTGGCTGGTCGTGCTCGGCAATCCGTTCGGCGACGAGGTCACCGCGTCGGCGGGCATCGTGTCCGCGACCGGCCGCGACGCCGCCGGCTCGCTCGTGCCCGGCCGCGCGATGGGCTTCCGCACGTTCCTGCAGACCGACGCGCGCATCACCCGCGGCAACTCGGGCGGTCCGGTGATCAACACCGCGGGTCAGGTCATCGGCGTCTCGGTCGCGACCGGTGATCGGCTCGGCGAGATCGGCTTCGTCGTCCCGATCGATCGCGTGAAGGAAGTCTTGGACGCGCTGCGCGACTACGGCGCGATCGCGCGCTCGTGGCTCGGCATCCTCGTCCGACCCGTGACGCAGGAGATCGCGACCGCGAACGGCCTCGACAAGCCGAAGGGCGCGCTCGTCACGCAGGTGCTCGCCGGATCGCCGGCGCTCAAGGCCGGCGTCGCGGTCGGCGACATCGTGCTGCGCTGGGCGGGCAAGGACGTCGACGCGCGCTCGCTGCCGTGGGCGGTCGCGAACACGCCGGTCGGCAAGGCCGTCGAGGTGATCGTCTGGCGCACCAACGCCGAGCACAAGGTCGTCGTGACGACCGAGAAGATGCCCGAGTAGATCAGAACATCTGGTGCTGGCCGCGCCCGAGCTTGTGCTCGTTGCCGTCGGCGCCGGTGACCACGAGGCACCAATCGTCGGCCTTGTCGTCGTCGCACGGCCCGAAGTGCGCGTCGACCGACTCGAACAGCTTCTTGCCGCCGGTGAGGTGCAGCGTGCCGTTCACGACCGTCCACTTGCCCTTGTCGTGCTCGACGTTGTCGTTCTCGTCGCAGCCCCACTCCGATTGCGCGACGAACGTGCCGCCCTTCTTGAACGTCACGTTCAGGTTGGCGGTCGCGCACGCGCTGCCGTCCTCGCCCCACGATCCCGTGCGCTCGAGCAAGACCGCGCCCGGATCCATCGACTCGATCGCGGGCAACTCGATCAGCGCGCGCACCTTCACGTTCATCGACGCGCGCTCGAGATCCGGATCGGTCGGCGCCTTCGCCATCGCCTTCACCGCGACGGGATCGGTGGACTTCGAGAGCCACTCGAGCTCGGCGAGCGCGCCCGCGGAGTCGTCGTTCAGCGACATCATCGACGCCGCGTTGTAGTGCGCGAGCACGAAGCTCGGATCCTCGGCGATCGCCTTCTCGAACAGCTCGAGCGCGGCGCTGTACTCCTTCTTCGCGTACTTCTTCATGCCCTGCACGTTCAACTTCTTGGCGGCGGCGGTGTCGGCGCGCGCCGGTGTCGCGAGCGCGAGACACACGATCCAGATGCTTCGTCGCATCCGATCATCATAACGCTATCGTTGGTCGACGCGCAGCGTGTACGGGCCGTGGCCGGAGCAGCCGTCGACGACGATCGTGTACGTGCCGGGCTCGAGGTTCGGCTTGATCTCGAGCGGCGACACGCTCACGTACGTCTCGATCGATCGATCGCCGCGCAGCAGCTCGACCGCCGGATCCCAGCCCTTCGCCTCGATGCGGATCGCGTAGACGCCGGCGTCGGCGACGTCGAGCGTGTACGTGTGATCGGGGGCGGCCTGGGCGCAGCCGGTGGCGTGATCGTCGATCGCGTCGCTCGTGTCGTCGGAGACCGGGACGCCGAGCGCGAGCACGCCGCCGTTCGCGCGCGGGCGCTCCTCGCGGGCGCGCAGCGTGTAGCGCTGCGGCGCGCGATCGAACGCGTCGACGATCACGCGCGCCTTCGTGCCCGCGACCAGCGGGACGTGGACGACCGACGCGCGGTAATAGCCGTGCTTGTCGTCGTTGCACGCGAGGACGTTGCCGCGGTCGTCGGTCACCGCCAGGACCGCGTCGTGATCGCTGTCGAGCTCGATCGCGTAGGTCGCGGTGTGGATCGCGGTGAGCTGCCACGCTTCGTCGGGGCCGCCGGCCGCCTCGCGCGGGATGCAGGGCGGCGTGAAGCCGTCCTTCGCGCCGTCGGTGTCGCCCTGCGTGATCGATCCGAGCGCGAGCGCGCCGCGCGCGCGGGTCTCGCCGCGCGGCGCGGGCGCGTGCAGATGGTGCTCGACGACCCAGCCGGCCGTGCCGTTGCCGACGCCGATCACGAGATCGATGTCGTGGTCGCGGCGGTGCACGATCAGCGGGCCCTCGATCAGATCGATCTCGCCGTGATGATGCTCGACGCCGCCGAGGATCGCGGGCGCGTCGTCGGGGCAGCCAGGGAGATACTGGCGCAGCTTGCCCTCGGGCAGCGTGCACACGCGCGGCGGACCATCGACGCCCGCGACCAGATCCTCGGCGACGCGCGCGAAGTGACCGGGCGGCACCTGCGCGAACGGGACCGGCGTCAGATCCTTGTACGGCGTGTCGCCGCCGTCGAGCGCGGGCGCGTCGGCGCGCGCTTCGATCGGCGCGCCGGCTTCGATCGGCGCGACCTCGCCGATCGCGATCCGCGTGCCGTCCGCGACCTTCGCGAACGCGAGCGCCTCGAGCGGCGCGTCACCGTGGATCGATCGGCCGCGCGAGTCGTACGCGCCGTCGAAGCGGCCGGTCTTCGGATCCCAGACGACGGGCGCGCGCACGTTGGCGCGGCCGGTCGCGCGATCGGCGAGCAGCACGCTCACGTCGCCATTCCGGCGATGCACGACCCAGATCGCGCGGCCGTCGAAGAGCGCGCGCAGCGCGAGGTGCCCCGCGGGCGGAAGCACGACGCCGCCGCGCGGCATCCCGCCCGCGAGCTCAGCCGGCGGCGTCGGAGGCGCGGCGCGCGGCGCGGCCGCGGGCGCCGCGGGCACGTCGAACGTGTACGCCTCGTGATCGTCGATGCGCCACGTGAAGCGCGCGCCGACCAGCGCGCGCGGGATCGCGACGATCGTCGCGTCGCTGACGAGCAGATCGATGCACGCGCCGTCGAACGGCGCCTCGTCGAGCACGAGCGTGCCGCGCGCGTCGACGTGTGCGCCGGTGATCTCCGACATGCACGCGCCGCCCATGAACTGGTGCGCGATCACGACGTGCGTCGTGAAGTCGATCGCCGGCGGATCACCCGACTCGCCCGCGTCGCGCCAGAGATCGCCGAGCTGCTCGGGCGTGGTCGCGAGCCACGCGCCCTTCCCCATCGCGGCGCGCCCGTCGTGCAGCACGCGCACGCCGCCCGGCGCCGACGTCGTCGACGACGACACGGTCGGTCCGGCCGCCGCCGGCGCGCGATCGCGCTCGCCGCGGATCGCGCCGCCGCACGCGGCGACGCAGACGAACACCCCCACGAGTCGCATGCGGCGATCTACGCACGAATCCGCGCGCGGGTTCACGCGGGCGCGAGAAAACGCGCGAGGACCGTCTTGCGCCCCACGCTCGCGAACTCGACGACGATCGAGCGCGTCGGGCCGGCGCCGCGCGCCTCCAGGACCTTGCCGGTCCCGAACGCGGCGTGACTCACTTCACGTCCCGGCCGGTACGGATCGTCCGCGGCCGGCTCGCGCACGTCGGCGTCGAGGTGGAAGACCGGCTCGTCGTCGCTCGACGAGCTGCGCTGATCGTATTCGTCCCACTCGCGCTTCGCCTTGCGCGGCGCCATCGCCGGCGCGCTCGTGTACACCGGCCGCGGCGGCGCCGCCGGTCGCACCGGCTGCGCGAGGCACGCCGGCGGCAGATCGTCCAAGAACCGCGACGGCGCCTGCATCGAGTCCTTGCCCCACACGCGCCGCACGCGCGCCCAGCTCAGGTACAGCTTGTCGCGCGCGCGCGTGATCGCGACGTACGCGAGCCGCCGCTCCTCCTCGAGCGCCTCGGCCTCGCCGACGCCGTCGCGCTCGCGCAGCGACGGGAACAGGCCGTCTTCCATCCCGCACAAGAACACGACGGGGAACTCGAGCCCCTTCGCCATGTGGATCGTCATCATGCGGATCGCGTCGCCCTGCTCGCGCTCGTCGGCGGGCGCGGTCAAGGCGGTCCGCTCGAGGAAGCCCTCGAGCGAGCCCTCCTCGCCGGCCTCGTCGTCGTAATCGGCGGCGAGGTTGACGAGCTGCGACAGGTTGCCCAACCGATCGCGCCCCTCTTCGGAGTCCATCGCCTCGTAGCGCGCGCGGATCCCGGAGCGCTCGACGACCTGGATCAAGGTCTCGGCCACCGACGCGCCCGCCTGCACGACATCCCCCAACCCCGCGACGAGCTCGACGAACCCGGCGAGCTTCTTGCGCGCCGCCGCCTGCAGGCCCGCGACCTCGCCGCGCGCCGCGAGCTTCGCGGTCTCGAGGAGCGCGAACCCGGTCGCGCTCGTGTGCGCGCGCAGGCGATCGATCGTCGTCTGCCCGATCCCGCGCGGCGGCTCGTTGACCACGCGATCGAACGCGCTGTCGGCCGCCGAGTTCGCGATCAAGCGCAGGTACGCGACGGCGTCCTTGATCTCCTTGCGCTCGAAGAACGACACCGCGCCGACGACCTGGTACGGCAGGCCGTAGCGGCGCAGCTGCTCCTCGAGCGGCCGCGACTGCGCGTTGGTGCGATAGAGGATCGCGACGTCGCGCGGCGAGCTGCCGCCCTCGTCGATCATCTCCTTGATCGCGCGCGCGACGTCCCACGCCTCGCTGCGATCGTCGCCGGCGATCTTGTACTCGATCAGATCGCCGCCGCCGCGATCGGTCCACAGGCTCTTGCCGTGGCGATCGGCGTTCTTCGAGATCACCGCGTTGGCGGCGTCGAGGATCGTGCCGGTCGAGCGGTAGTTCTGCTCGAGCTTGATCACCGCCGCGTTCGGGTGGTCGCGATCGAAGTCGAGGATGTTGCGCGGCTCGGCGCCGCGCCAGCGGTAGATCGATTGATCGTCGTCACCGACGACGGTGAGGTTGTGCGTGCCCGAGCTCAGGTGGCGCACGAGCTCGTACTGCACGCGGTTGGTGTCCTGGAACTCGTCGACCAGCACGTGGCGGAACTGGGTCGCGAGCCGCGGCCCGGCCTCGTCGTCCTTGCAGAGCGTCAGCACGTGCAGGATGAGATCGTTGAAGTCGACCGCGTTCTCGCGCAGCAGCTGCGCTTGGTACTGCGGATAGATCTGCGCGACGAAGTCGTCGACGAAGTCGCCGCGCTTCACGCTCGCCGGATCGACGCCTTGGTTCTTCGCGCGATCGAAGCGCGAGAGCAGCGTGCGCGGCGTGACCTGCTCGTCGACGCCCGCCTCCTTCATGAGCCGGTTGACCAGCTTCAGCTGATCGTCGTCGTCGAAGATCAGGAAGCCCTTGCGCAGCCCGACCCGCTCGCCCCAGCGGCGCAGGATGCGCGCGCAGGTCGCGTGGAAGGTGCCGATCCACATCCGCTCGGCGCCGTCGCCGAGCAGCTGCGAGAGCCGCTCGCGCATCTCGCCGGCCGCCTTGTTCGTGAAGGTGACCGCGAGGATCTGCCACGGCGCGACGCCGCGCTCGACCAGGTGCGCGATGCGGTGCACGAGCACGCGGGTCTTGCCGGTGCCCGCGCCGGCGAGCACGAGCAGCGGCCCATCGCCGTGCTCCACCGCCGCGTGCTGCTCGGGATTCAGCGTGCCGCGCACGACTGCCTCATAGCATGTGTGTTCGATCCGAAAACGCACACGCCGAAAACGCGACGGCCCCGCGGGTGCGGGGCCTCAGGATGCAATCCTCTGTCGCAGCCGTACGGGTGTGCGGCTAAAGCGGGACTAGAACGTCAGGCGGACGCCGAACTGCACGCTCAGCGGCGCGTAGCGGGCGCTCGTGTTGCCGAAGTTGCGGTTGCGCAAGAGCGGCTGCGACGTCTCGTTGCCGTCGCGGTCGAACGCGCGCGCCCAGATCAG
>DATJIA010000421.1:0-6206 GCA_035493675.1 Kofleriaceae bacterium
CCGCCCTTGGTGAGCCCGAGGTCGTCGACGTTCACCGTCGTCGTCGCGGGCTGGTGGGTGCCGCCGAGATCGATCGCGAGCTGACCGTTCACGAACATCCACAGATCGTCGTCGCCGCGGAACGTGAACGACTCGCCGCCCTGATACGTGAAGAGCGTGTGGATCTCGGTCGTGAAGGAGAAGTTGTGGTCGAAGCCTTCGTCGCCGAAGCCCTGGCCGTCGATCGGGAAGAACGCGCCGCTGTCGAAGACGTACGTGCCCGGCGACGTCTCGATGAGCGACAGCGTGATCGGGATCGCGACGTTGGCGCCGGCGACGTCGTGGTACCAGTCGGCGAACTGCGTCGGGCCGCTCGTGCAGACGGTCGCGCCCGCCGGCGCGTAGCTCGGCGTGTGATCACCGCCGAGCGACGGCGCGACCAGCCCCTTCACGACGGCGTCGGACGTGAAGTGCTCGAAGTCGGGGTGCGTCTTGTGGAAGTCGCGGATCGTCGCGTGGAGCTGGTTGCACGGCGCCGCGTCGGTGAGCGACACCGGTGTCGAATCGATCGTGATCGCGCCGTCGATCCCGCGTGCATCTCCCGAGGACGGCGCCGTCGGTCCGCACGCGACCAGCGCGCACGCGACGCACGCGCACCTCACCGCCGCACCGCCTTCTGTCCTCCGTCGGAGGTCGTCACGATCACCCAGCCGCCCGCGACCGTCCCGCCGAGCTCCTGGATCGCGAGCACGCTCGGCGTCGCGAGGTCGTACGCGATCGTGCCGGTCGCGTCGTAGGTCACCGACGTCGGGAAGTAGTCGAGCACCGCCTGGTAGCCGCGGATCGCGTGCTGGCGCACCGCCTCGAGATCGTCGGCCTTGTCCAGCTGATAGATCGCCTTGAGATCGAGCGCCGCGTAGAACTGCCGCTCGCCGGTCGCGCCGCGCGCGAGCTGCGTCGACCACGCGTAGAAGCCGGCGACCGGCCCGCCGCGCGATTGCACGTCCCAGATCGTCGCGTCGGCGATCGCGCCGAGCGCGAACGGATTTCCCGGATCGGCGAGCACCGACGTGTCGGGATAGACGCCCTCGTCGGCGGACGCGAGCGCGAGGCGATCGGGCAGCGGCCCGCCGCTCCACGGTTCACCGTCCGCAGCACACGACGCAAGCAACAGGAAGACGATCGCGCGCATGGAAGCCTCCTAGATGCTGACGAGGAAGTAGACGAGCGCCTCGGCTTCGTCGGCGTACGCGGCGGGCGCGTTCGCTTCGGAGACGTAGCCTTCGGAATATCCGTCGAGGAAACGCAGCTCCCAGCGCACGCCGAGCCGCGCGTCGGCGGCGCCGAGCGCGGCCTTCGCGAGCCCGAACGACAGATCGCCGTACCACTGCAGCGGATAGGTCAGGTTGAAGTCGCGGTGGTAGTCGTACGGTCCCCAGTCGCGTACGCGCACGATCGTCGAGAACGTGAGGCCGTCGCGGATCAGATCGAAGGTCGCGCCGCCGCGCGTGACGAGCCGCGGATCACCGGCGCGCGCTTGATCCTGCCCCGCGTAGACCGTGCCGGAGAGCCGCAGGTGCGACGAGACCGCGGCGATCCACGCGAACGTCGACTGCCACACGTCGTGCGCCGGCGGCGCGGCCGCGCTCGGCACCAGGCTGCCGTCGGCGAGGATCACGAGCGTCGCGTCGCGCGAGGTCGGCTGATGGCGATAGACCGTGTCGAGGCTGCACGCGAACTTCGCGTCCTCGCGGCGATCGCGATCCCAGCTCCAGTACCAGGTGCCCGGCGTCGGATCGTAGATCACGAGCAGCTCGCCGCCGATCGTCTCGCGGTTGTCGAGGACGGCGAACGGGTCGGCGAGCGTGTTGCGCGGCGCGACGCCGGGGAAGTACGTGCCGCTCGCGGGATCGAAGTGATCGGGGATGATCGGGTTCGGCCCCACGATCGGCTTCTGCCACAGCACGTTGGGTGCGAGCTGCAGCGAGCCGAACGTGAGCAGCACGCCGCCGAGCACGCTCGTGTGGTTGCCGCGGCCCGACGACTTCATCGTCCACCCGGTCCACGTCGTCGTCTGATCGGGACCGCCGTCGGAGACCAGGCCGCGGTACTGACCCTCGACGTACCAGCGCGCGACGCCGCCGTCGTACGCGACGCGCGCGCGCGCGCCGAGCGTGTCGGCCCACGCGACGCGACCGGTGTAGACGTCGTAGCCGCTGCCGTTGTAGCCGCTTCCCGAAGCAGGGTGCGTGAAGACGTAGCGCTGGCCCACGCGCTGCGGCGCCGCCATGATCGCGCCGGCGTCGATCGTCGCAGGTCCCGCCGGCACCGAGACGCTGATCGTCGAGCGGCGCGTCAGCGGCTCGAAGCCGGTGCCCGACGTGGCGAGGCTCGTGCGCTGCGCGACGTCCTCCTGATGCATGATCGTCAGCGACGCGTCCTTGAATTGATGGTGCCACTTCGCGATCGCGGTCGGGTTCGCGCCCCAGTAGATCTCCGGACCGAGCGCGAGCTTGAAGTCGGACCAGGCGCCGCGCCCGTCGAGCTCGAGGCCGAGCGGCGCGGTCGCGTGATAGATGTCGATCGCCGCGCCGTAGTACGCCTCGCGATAGAGCCCGAAGAAGTCGCCCTCGTAGCCCCAGTGCGTGTGGCCGACGCGGTAGTAGCCGAGCACGTCCGCGTACGGCAACTGCGCCTTCAGCTCCGCGCCGTAGATCGACGCGTGATCGATCGACGGGCTCGCCGGCGCCGGCGTGGTCGGGATCGTCGCCGGCGCGGCGCCGGGGATCACGCGCGGCGTGCGGTTCTCCCAGTACAGCGG
Organism: Kofleriaceae bacterium; assembly: GCA_035493675.1. Classification (GTDB taxonomy): domain Bacteria; phylum Myxococcota_A; class Polyangia; order Haliangiales; family Haliangiaceae; genus JAIOQA01. Next base: position 2,801 of record DATJIA010000421.1, read on the forward strand.
ATCGAGCCGGTTCTGCGACGCGTTCCCGACCAGGCTGACCGTGACCTTGCCGGTGATCTTCGGCGTCGGCTGCATCGTCAGGTCGACGAACAGCGACTCGGTGTGATCGAAGCGCGGCGCGCGATAGCGATCGCTGTGCGCGCTCGCGCGCGTGTAGTTCGACTCGAGCCGCATGCGCATCCCGCTGACGCGGATGCGCGACAGCTCGGCGGCGGCGGCGAGCGCGTGGCGGCCCTCGTACTCGCCGGCGAAGTCCGCCGGATGGAGCGCGCCGAAGTGCTCGCGGATCACGTCGATCGTGGTCGCGTCGGCGTACGGATCGAGCCGGAACGCCGCGCGCAAGACGTAGTACGCGACGCGCGGCTGCACCTGATAGAACGCGTCCGCGCCCTGCGACTCGATCGCCGCGATGCCGAACCATTCCTCGTTCATGTTGTTCTGCCCGGCGACGAAGTCGTTCGGGTAGGCGTCGTTCGGCCACGACGCGGTGGTGTCGTGCACGTCGAGGTTCACGTCCTGCCCCGTCTTCCACCAGCCGTCGGTCCACTGGAAGACGAAGCCGCCGATCGCGTTGCCGGCGCGGCCCTTGCCGTAGGTCTCCTCGTAGATCTCCTGCCACTGCGCGCGCAGGTACTCGGCCTGCGCGACCGCGTCTTCTCGATCCGCCTTCGCGTCGTACGCGTCGGCGCCGAACTCGGTGAACATCGCCGGCACGTGCAGCTTCTGCTCGACGACGTCGAAGAAGTCGCGCGCCGAGGCGCCGCGATAGACGTTCGAGCCGAGCACGTCGAGCCCGACGCAGTACTTCGCGATCAGATCGACGAACTGCAGATCGCCGTTCGCGATCGCGACCGGGTGCGTGGCGTCGTGCGCCTTGATCGCGCGGATCGCCTCGCCGTAGAGCGAATAGAGCGGCGTCGCGCGCGCGTCGTCTTCGTGCCCGGGCCCCGGCAGCGCCTCGGGCTCGAAGCTCGTCCACGCGAGCCCGTAGTTGTTCTCGTTGCCGAGGATCCACATCGCGACGCCGGGCGTCGCCTTGTACTTCTCGACGGTGGCGACGACCTGGTCGATCAGCGCCTCGCGCTCGTGCGGATCGCCGTAGTCGATCTTCGCGATCCACACGCCGTCGATCGTCGCGCCGTAGCGGCCCATCAGATCGTCGATCACCGTGTAGATGCCGTAGCGCCGATAGATCCACTCGACCCAGCGCGGCGGGATGTCGGGGAACTGGCGGATCGCGTTGACGCCCATCGCGCGCAGGAGGCCCATGTCGCGATCGAGCACGCGCTCGATGAAGTCGTCGGATTGCGACCACAGCGAGTAGCTGTAGTTCCATCCGATCGGCGAGTAGCCCCAGTTCATGCCGCGCAGGAGCGTGTCTTTGCCGTCGACCTGCAGCTTGTAGCCGCGCTCGTCGTGGACGACGTGCGCCTCGGTCGCGTGCGCGAGGCGCGCGGTGGCGAGGAGGATCAGGAAGATGTACTTCACGACGCGAGCTCCTCGAGCGCGAGCCCGTTGGCGAGCATGATGCGGCGGCACAGGTGCGCCGAGTCCTTCGGCACGCGCGCCTGGGTCGCGTAGTCGACCCACACGATCCCGAACCGCTTCGTGTAGCCCTGCGCCCACTCGAAGTTGTCGAGCAGCGACCACACGTAGAAGCCCGCGAGCGGGATGCCGGCGGTGATCGCCTGGTGCGCCGCCTCGAAGTGCGTCGACAGGTAGCGCACGCGATCGACGTCGCGGACGCGGCCGTCGGCGCCGGGCGCGGTCGCGTACGCCGCGCCGTTCTCGGCGACGTAGATCTTCTTCGGCGCGTAGTCCTCGTGGACGCGGCGCAGGATCGCGAACAGCCCCGGCGCGTGGACCTCCCAGCCCATGTCGGTCTTGTCGTCGGAGACCGTGACCGCCTCGCCCCCCGCGCGGATCACGTTGCGCGAGTAGTAGTTGATGCCGAGGTAGTCCGTCGGGGTCGCGATGATCTCGAGATCCCCTTCGCGGACGAACGGGTGATCGGAGATCACGTCGGCCGGATAGCCGCGGCCGTACAGCGGATCGAGGTAGTAGCGGTTGAACGCGCCGTCGAAGGCGCGGCACGCGTCGAGGTCTTCTTGCGACGACGACGCCGGCTCGGCGGGCACGAGGTTGAGCACGATGCCGAGCTCGGCCTGGGTCTCGGCGCGCAGCGCGCGCACCGCGTGGCCGTGCGAGAGCAAGAGGTGATGCGACGCCGCGAGCGCGCGCGTGCGATCGCGCTCGCCGGGCGCGTGCTCGCCGTTCAGGAAGCCGAGCGTGCTGATGCACCAGGGCTCGTTGTGCGTGCAGACGCGCTTCACGCGATCACCCAACCTCCGCATCACGACGACCGCGTACTCGACGAACGCGTGCACGGTGTCGCGATCCGGCCAGCCGCCCGCGTCGTGCAGCGCCTGCGGCAGATCCCAGTGGTTCAGCGTGACGAACGGATCGATCCCCGATTCGCACAGCTGATCGACGAGGCGATCGTAGAAGTCGAGGCCGCGCGGGTTGACCGTGTGGCCGTCGGGCATCACGCGCGGCCAGCCGATCGAGAAGCGATACGAGCGCGCGCCGAGCCAGCGCAGGAGCGCGACGTCGTCGGCGACGCGGTGGTAGTGATCGCACGCGACGTTGGCGTCGCTGCCGTCGACGATGCGGCCGCGCTCCGCGCAGAAGCGATCCCAGATCGATTCACCGCGGCCGTCTTCGGCGACCGCGCCCTCGATCTGGAAGGCCGAGGTGGCGACACCCCAGGCGAAGTCGTCAGGAAACCGCTTCATGCGTAGCTTGCTCCGGCGTGTGAGGCGTGAAGCGCGCCGCTTCGATCAAGCGACGCGTGTATTCGTGCGACGGCTCGCCGAGCGTGTCGGCGATCGCGCCGCGCTCGACGATGCGGCCGCGGTAGAGGACGAGCGCGCGATCGGCGATCGCGGCGGCGCTCGCGAGATCGTGCGTGATGAAGAGGACGCCGAGCCCGCGATCGCGCGCGAGCCTTCTGAGCAGCGCGAGCAGATCGGCGCGCAGCGACGCGTCGAGCATCGAGGTCGGCTCGTCGGCGATCAGCAGCTTCGGATCGGCGGCGAGCGCGCGCGCGAGCGCGACCCGCTGGCGCTGGCCGCCCGAGAGCTCGTGCGGGAAGCGGCGCGCGAACGCGGGATCGAGGCCGACCGACTGCAAGAGCTCGCGGACGCCGCCTTCGTCGTGGCCGTGGAGGCGCAGCGGCCGCGCGAGGTGATGGTGCACGCGCCGCGCCGGGTTGAGCGACGCGAACGGGTCCTGGAAGACCATCTGCACGTTGCCGCGCGCGCTCAGCGTGCCCGACTCGGGCCGGTCGAGGCGCGAGATCAGGCGCGCCAGCGTCGACTTGCCCGACCCGGACTCGCCCACCAGC
>DATJIA010000422.1:0-50647 GCA_035493675.1 Kofleriaceae bacterium
GCGGTGCTCGCGCGCCTCGACGCGCGGCGCCTCCGGCAAGACGCCCGCGACGAACCGCGGGTCCATCCCGCCGCGCGTCGCGGCCTCGGACATGCGCGTCGATCCGAACAGCATCCCGTACAGGACCGTCTTCTTCGCGGCTTCTTGCCCGTATTGCGTCGTCGCGCCGACGACCTCGACCGCGCTCGTGTCGAGCAGCAGCGCGGTCAAGCGATCGAGGTCGCCCGCGTTGAACGCGCTGACGAACGCATCGATGACTTTCGGCGCGGGCTTGGCGACCTCCGCGCGCGGCGGATCTTCGGCGAGCTTGCCGCGCGCGCGATGCAGCGCCGACTTCACGGTGCCCACGGTCGTCGCGAGCGCGATCGCGATCTCGTCGAGCGACATCTCGAAGACGTCTTTCAAGACGACCGCCGCGCGCTCCTGCGGCGACAACGTCCCGATCAGCGTGCCCGCCGCCTCGCGGCTCGCGATCGGATCCACGCTCGCGACCGCCGCTTCACGATCACCGAGCGGCTCCTCGCGCCGCATGCGACGCACGCGATCGATCCACAGGTTCGACGCCACGCGGAACAGCCACGCGCGCGGGTGCTCCGGCGCCGCGCCCATCTGCCCGAGCGTCACGAACGCGCGCGCGAGCGCGTCCTGCGCCAGATCTTCGGCGTCCCACGGGCTGCGCGTCAGGTGCCGGCAGTATCGGTACAGCTCCGATCGCAGCGGCTCGTAGGTCTCGAGGAACCGGTGCCACGATCCGCGCAGGATCCCCGGCAGCTCGGCCTCCAACGGCTCGAATGGATTGCTCATGACGGCAAGACGGGCAGGGCCCCCGAAAGGATAGCGGCCCGACCCAAGATTCAGCGCTTCGCGAACAGCGCGCCCAAGCGCGCGACGACGGAGTCGTGGACGAGGCCGTTCGAGGCGATGAGCCCTTGCTCGCGGCCGAGCGAGCGCTCGTCGTAGCGGAGCGCGGCGCCGTGGGTGTCGGTCAAGCGACCGCCGGCTCGAGCGAGGATCACCTCGGGCGCGCACGTGTCCCAGGCTTTGCACTTGGGCCACGGGTTCACGTAGAGGTCGCGCTCGCCCATCGCGATCAGGCAGAGCTTGAGGCCGACCGAGCCGATGTTGAGCTCGTCCGAGATCCCGAGGATCTCCTTCACGCGATCGATCGTCTCGGTGCGATGCGACTTCGACGCGACCAAGCGGATGTGCGCCGGATCCGCGACGGACGATACGTGCATGCGCTGCGGCGGGCCGCCGGGCGCCTGCGTCCACGCGCCCGCGGGCGTCGCCCAGAACGTGCGACCGCCCGGCGGCTGGTGCACGACGCCCATCACCGGCGCGCCGTCGACACACAGGCCGATCATCACCGCGAAGCCTTCGCCGCCACGGATGAAGTCCTTGGTGCCGTCGATCGGATCGACGTACCAGACGCGCGACGCGCCGACGCGCGCGGGATCATCCGCGCGCTCCTCGGAGATGATCACGTCGGACGGGAACGCCTGCGAGAGCCCCGAGACGATCAGATCCGACGCCGCGCGGTCCGCGATCGTGACCGGCTCGTCGCCGGGCTTCATCTCGACGCCGAGCGACGCGTCGGTGCCGAGGCGCAGGCGCGCGACCATGTCGCCCGCGGCGCCCGCGAGCGTCGCGGCGGCGCGCAATTCATCTCCAAACGGCCCGGCGAGGCCTGTGTCGTCGGTGGGGATCACGAGACGTCTGCGATCGCGTTGGACAAGACGACCTTGCCATCTTGGTTCGTGGTCCGCACGATCCACTTTCCGTCGACCGACCATCCAGAAGTCGTCAGCTCGTCACCCGGGAAGACCGGCGCCGAGAAGCGCGCCGCGAACGACTTCAGCCGCGACGGATCGCCGCCGCACGCGCCTTGCACGACCGCGCGCCCCGCGAAGCCGTAGGTACACAAGCCGTGCAGGATCGGCCGAGGGAAGCCGACCGCGCTGGCGAACGACGGCGCGATGTGCAGCGGGTTGAGATCTCCCGACAGCCGATAGATCGCCGCCTGCTCGGGCGACGTGCGCTCGGTGATCGAGAAGTCCGGCGCGCGATCCGGCGCCTCGATCGCGACCGTCTCCGGCCCGCGGTCGCCGCCGAAGCCGCCGGCGCCGCGCACGAAGATCGAGAACACGTTGTCGAACACCGGCGCGCCCTTGTCGTCGACGGTCTTCGCCTCGACGACCGCGAGCGCGCCCTTGCCCTTGTCGTAGATGCCCTTGACCTCGGCGGTCGTCGTGAACGTGCCGTTCGGCGGGATCGCGCGATGCAGCCGGATCGTCTGCTCGCCGTGCACGACCATCGCCATGTTCGCGCCGAGCCTGCCGGCGACGTTCAGCATCGCGGTGAACGACGGCACGACCGCGAAGGTCGGGAGCACGCGTGGCCCCGACGCCTCGAACAAGAAGTCGAGCTCGCGATCGACCCGAGCGCCGACGCCGAGCGCGTACAACACGCAGTCCTTCCACGTGTACGAGTGCGTGAGCGGCTCCATCGTCCGCCCGACGAGATCGAAGTTCACGACAGGTTGCCCCCGCCGTTCGGCCACAGGATCGCCTTCGTCTCCTCGAGCGACGCGACCGACCGCCCCGACAGCGACACCAAGCGAGCCGCCTCCGCGACCAACGCGCCGTTCGACGTCGCCATCTCGCCGTTCGGCAGATAGAAGTTGTCCTCGAGCCCGACGCGGACATCACCGCCGAGCGCGAGCGCGGCCATCGCGAGCGGCCACTGATCGCGCGAGATGCCGATCACCTTCCATCGCGATCCCGCCGGCACCTGCTCCGCCTGGAACGCGAGGTGCCGCGCCGACGCCGGGATCCCGCCGAGCACGCCCATGATGAAGCTGAAGTGATACGGCTTCTCGATCAACCCGAGCGACTCCAACACCTGATGCGAGTTGGTGTGCCCGGTGTCGAAGCACTCCATCTCCGGCTTCGCGCCGTGCTCCTTCATCGCCTTCGCGAACCCGAGGATGTCGTCGAAGCTGTTGGCGAACACGAACTGGAACGCGAAGCTCTTCTTCGCCTCGCTCCACTTCGCGTAGTTCATCGAGCCCATGTTGAGCGCGGCGACCGCGGGCCGCAGCGACAGGTGATCGATGCGCGAGCTCATCGGGCCCGCGCCGCCGGTCGACCAGTTGATCAAGACCGGGCAGCGCGCCTTGGTCTCGCGCATGATCGCCTCGAAGGTGTCGCGCGACCAGGTCGGCGAGCCGTCGTCGTTGCGCGCGTGGATGTGGACGATCGCCGCGCCGGCCTCGTACGCGCGCTTCGCCTCCTCGGCGATCTCGACGGGCGTGTACGGGATCGCGGGGCAGTGCTTCTTCGTCGTCACGGCGCCGGTCAGCGCGCACGAGAGGATCACCTTGTCGGCCTGGCTCATGCGCGGAGCGTCGCGGGGGCGCCGCGGCGTGTCAAGGCGCGAACGCGAACGCGGGAATCTCGCGTAGATCGTCGATGAGTTTGCCCTGGGGATGCAACGACTCGACGAACTTCCGCTCGTACGACGGCGTCCGCGCGTTCGCGACCAACCCGACCCGCGCACCCTTCGCCAGCGGCATCGACAGGTCGAGCTCGAAGATGTCGCCGACGACGGTGAGGTCCTTCCACGACGCGCCGGCGCCGTCGAGCAGGCCCTGGATGCGATCGTGATAGCGACGCCGCCGGGTCAGGACCGCGCGCTGGAGCTCGGGGATGCGCAGCTCCGCCGGCCCGTCGGCCCAGGTGTCGTCGACCTCGAACTTCTGCGCGTAGCCGTGGACGCGATCGAAGAGCCACGCGAGCGCGCCGGTGCCGTCGTCGAGGGTCTCGATCTTCCCGCGCACCGCCTCGGTGTCGCTGTTGGTGACGACGAACGTCTCGGTGCCCGCGAGCGACGCGAGCAGCTCGCGCGCGCCGCTCTTGAAGCACGGATGCGCGCGCGTCTTGTCGTAGTTGTAGCGGAAGAGGATCTGATGGAGCCGCGCGCGATCGACCGCATGCTCGAAGGCCTTGAACTCGTCGAGGATCGCGTTGGCGACCGGCACCATGCGCAGGTACGGATCGACCGACGCGGGCGCGACCAGCCGCCCGTTCCACGGATAGCCGTGCTCCGCCGGCGCGGCGAGCATCGCGGCGTCGATCATCGCGGCGATCGCGTCGAGCCGCGCGCGCGGCGCTTGCTCGCGCGCGCCCGTGAGCGTCGCGAGATCGTCGAGGTAGCCGCGGATGAACGGCTCGCCTTCGCGCTCGGCGTCGGTCATCGTGCCGTCGAAGTCCAGGACCAGTACGCGCGTCATTTGGAGCGCTGATCGTACACGCCGTCCCAGTCGGCGGGGGGCGGGTCGGCGACCAGCTCGTCGCTGCGCGCCGCCATCGCGGCGGCGGCGCGATCGCCGGCTTGCGCGAGCGCGTGGAACGCGAGCCCGGCCATCGCGAACTCGCGCCTCCGGTACGCCGCGAGCGCGTCGGCCCATTTGTCGAGGTCGTACGGCTTGGTGGAGCCCGTGCGTCCGAGCAGCTCGTAGACCGCCGCCGCGCCGCCGCGCCCCTTCACGCGCACGAGGTCGAGCTCGCGGAACACGAACCCGGTCGCCGCCTTCGCGGTCTCCTCTCCGACGAGGATCTCGACGCCGTACTCCTTCGTCAGCGCCTCGAGGCGCGCCGCGAGGTTCACCGCGTCGCCCAAGACCGTGTAGTCGAAGCGCGCCTCGCTGCCCATGTTGCCGACCGCCATCGGGCCGGTGTTGATGCCGACGCCGATCGCGATCTCGGGCAGGCCCTGCTGCTTCCACTTCGCGTTGAGCGGGACCAGCCCTTCGATCATCGCGAGCGCCGCGCCGCACGCGCGGTTCGGGTGATCGGCGAGCTCGACGGGCGCGCCCCACACCGCCATCACCGCGTCGCCGATGTACTTGTCGAGCGTGCCGCTCGAGTCGAGCACCAGCTGCGTCATCGGCGTGAGGTATTGATTCAAGTACTCGACCAGCGTCTCGGGCGGCAGCGCCTCGGCGATGCGCGAGAACCCGCGGATGTCGGAGAAGAGCACGCTCAGCGTGCGCCGCTCGCCGCCGAGCCGCGCGCTCTCCGGCGTCGCGATCACGCGCTCGACCAACGTCTTCGAGACGTATTGCGAGAAGACGGATCGCAGCTGCGCCTTCTCGCGCCCCTCGGTCGCGAGCCCGGCCGCGAGCGCGACGACCGCGACCAGCACGACGCTGAGCGCCGGCGCCGCGACGTCGACGATCGTGTGCTGCGCGAACGCGATCTGCCCGGCGACCAGCCACCCGCCCGCGAGCACGACGGCGATCGCCGGCGCGAGGAACGCGCGCTTGCGCACGCGCCGCGCCTGCAAGACCGTCACGACGCCGCACAGCCACACGAGCGCGAACCCGCCGATCCAGCGCGACGGCGGCGCGAACAAGCGCCCGTTCAAGATGTTGTCGGCGAGCGTCGCGTGCAGCTCGACGCCGTCGTAGAGCTGATCGTAGGGCGTCGCGATCTTGTCGAAGGCGGCGAAGGTCGTGCCGACGAAGACCAGCTTCCCCTTCAGCTCCTCCGGCTTCGTGCGCCCCGCGAGCACGTCGGCGGCGCTGATCCGCGTGAAGGTCTCGCTCTGGCCGGCGAAGTCGATCCGCGCGGTGCCGTCGCGCTCGACGGGTAGCTCCACGCCGCCCGCGATCACGTACGGATCGCCGAGCGCGTAGCTCGTATCGCCCGGCTTGCCCAGCTCCGCGAGCGCGACCGCCAAGCCGATCGGCATGTAGTAATGACCGCCGTACTCGATCACCATCGGCGCGCGCCGCGCTTCGCCGTCGTCGTCGACGATCACGTTGACCGCGCCCGCGCCGATCGCGCCCTTCGCGACCGACGCCATCGTGAAGTTCACCGCGAAGCTCGGCGGCGGCGGCTTGCTCGAGTCCTGCGCGACGACCTCTCCGTGTCGTGCCTTCTCGAGGCCGGGCGGCTCCCGCGGCGGCGTCTTCGGCAGCTGTTCGCGCCGCTCGATCAGGCGGAAGTTCGCGCCGAGGTAGATGACCTTCGCGCGCTCGACGGCGTTGGCGAGCACTTCGTCGCCGCGCAGCTCCTCCACCACGGCGGCGAGGACGTCGCGCGCCTTCGCGACCGCCTCGTTCGGATTCGGTTCATCCGCGAGGCCCTTCGCGGCGTCGCGCACCTGCTTCGCCAGGTCGTCATCGAGGATGACCTCGGGCGCGCTGAAGAAGACGTCGAGCGCGATGACCTTCGGCTCGTACTTCCCCAGCGCTTCCAAGAGCCGCGCCCATCCGCGCCGCGTCTGCAAGACATCCGGATCTTCGCTGCGCGTCTTGTCATCGACCCCGACGACGACGATTCGCCTATCTGGCTCGCGCGGCCCTCGCAGCCGGAACCGCGCATCCAGGCTCGCCCGCTCCAGCCGATCCAACCCCGGCACATGCCACCACATCCCATGCCCCACGTACGCCACCAAGCACACAGCGGTCGCCACGATCGCCGCGATCAGCGGCGAATTCCTCCTGCGTGCCACGGGCTATTTATCTCATGCGGTGCTTGACGCCCGCGCGCTAGCGTGGCATCAACCTTCCCACCTGGCGCGAGCCAGGCACCCTGATGCGGGGTGGAGCAGCCTGGTAGCTCGTCGGGCTCATAACCCGAAGGTCGCAGGTTCAAATCCTGCCCCCGCTACGAACTTGGCCCCGGAGAGATTCTCCGGGGCTTTGCGTTTTCGGGGTGCGTCCTAACGTTGCCGTGAGCGCCTGCGGGTGGTATTCAGGCTCTCCACCGCGTTTCTGGCGCGGGCTGAGTGCCGCGAGTCGGCGCCGGCTCGTTCCGTAGACGAAACGCCGATCGGCATTATTGTCTTCGACAACGTCCCCTCACTCGTCTGACCGGCTGCAAGACCTCGCGGCGCGCGCCGGACATGCGTGGGCGGAGGCGTGGACCCGCACGCTCCAGTTGCAGCATCGCGCGATCGCGGGCGCGTGGCCGGGGACGCTGACCGAGGCGCGCGCGCGCGTGTTGGCGGCGCTCGCGCTCGACGATCGCGGCGCGCTTTCAGTCGATGATCTGCGATTGCTCGCGCGAACGGCGAACCAAGCCGCGCGCGACGCCTGGCGCGCGGTCGCGGTTCCGGACGAGGAGATCTGAGCATGGAAGACAGTGCGATTCGCTTCTCCGGCCGGCCCGAACGGGTCTTCATCTCCGTCGACGAGCGCACGGGGCGATCGACCTTGTCGTTCGCGCCCACCGGCGTCGGCGCGCCGCTCATTCGCGAAGGCGACGCGAGCGGCGAGGCGGCGATGGTCACCGCCCGCGCGATCGTCGCGAAGTACGACGGCTGCGTGATCGTCGGACCGCATTTCCACGCATCTCGTCCTCCCGGCAGCCCCACGGGCCGGCGACGTCGCTAATCAGGAGTAGCTCATGGCATCGACTTTCTCGAAACGACAGCGCGAGATGGAACAGAAGGATCGCGCCACCGAGCGCGCGGCGCGTCGCGCCGATCGCAAGGCGCGCGCGGCGGATCGCAGCGCCTCCGGGCAAGTCGGCCCGGAGATGGGCGAGCCGATCGCTCCCGACTCGTACGTACCGCCCGCGCGCGATCTCGCGCCGCCGGCGCCGTCGCGGGACTCGGTCGTGGGCACCCGCCTCTACGTCGGGAACCTCTCGTACTCGACCGACGGCGAGGACCTGCGCGCGCTGTTCGCGACCAAGGGCGAGGTCACCGACGTCCATCTCGTGATGGATCGCGACACCGGCCGGCCGCGCGGCTTCGCGTTCGTCACGATGGGCACGGGCACCGAGGCGCAGAAGGCGATCGCCGAGCTCGACGGCGCGACCCTCGACGACCGGCAGCTCCGCGTCAACCAAGCCGAGGACCGCAAGGCCCCCGGCGGCGGTCGTCGCTTCTAGCGACAACCGACCAGGCCGCTCGCGGCGAGGTCGACCGGTCGCGGTCGATGGGCGCCGCCCCGACGTCGTGCGATCATCGCGACGTGCCGAAGGAGCTCGCGCCGGGGCTCTACGATCACCCGGTAACCGTCGCGTTGGCGCGAGCGCTCCAAGAGGTCGCGCCGCCGGTGCGAGCGGAGCTCGAACCGATCGGTCCGGACGAGATCGCGAGCGTCGTTGCGCGTCATCTGGCGCCGGAGCTCGCCCGCGTGATCAGGACCATCGAGTCGGATCAGAGGAACGCCGCCGCCCTCGCGCTCGCGAATCGACTCTTGGAGCGTGTGCTGACCCTCGTCGACGGCGCGGAGCTCGATGCAGCGGCGCTCCTCGATCAGCAGTTGGCGGCGCCGGCTCAGCGGTTGGTCGCGGTCTACACCGGAAACCGCCCCACGCGGCCGACGTCGCCGCTCGGGGCATCGACGCTCTTCACGCGAGGGCGCGGCGAGCCGGCGCTCGCCGCCGAGTTGTCGCGCGAGATCGAGTGCGCCGATCGCGTGGACGCGCTCGTCGCGTTCATCACGACCGGCGGTGTGCGCGCGCTGCGGGATGCGCTCGAGAATCTGACGACGCGCGATCGCGATGAGAAACCGCGCCTGCGAATCCTCACGACGACGTTCACCGGCACCTCCGAGGTCGAGGCGATCGACGCGCTGGCTCGACTGCCGGGCGCCCAGGTGAAGATCTCGTACGACACGCGCCGAACACGACTGCACGCGAAAGCGTGGCTCTTTCATCGCGACGCGGGCCTCACGACCGCGTATGTCGGTTCCGCGAACCTCACGGCGACCGCGCTCGGCAGCGGGCACGAGTGGATGTTGAAGGTGAGCGCCGCGGATCTCCCGCACGTCGTCGAGAAGTTCGAAGGCACGTTCGAGACGCTGTGGAGCGACGCCGAGTTCGAGGCCTACGATCCGTCCAACGACTTGCATCGTGCGCGGCTGACGAGCGCGCTCAGGAGCGAGCGCAGCAGTGAGAAGGCCGCGTTCACGCTCGTCACGCTGCGTCCGTATCCGTTCCAGGAGGCGATCCTCGACCGCCTTCGCGCGGAGCGAGTGGTGCTCGGTCATCGACGGAATCTCGTCGTCGCGGCCACTGGCACAGGCAAGACGGTGATCGCCGCCTTCGACTACGCACGTCATCCATCGCCGAAGCCGCGGCTGCTGTTCCTCGCGCACCGGATCGAGATCCTCGCGCAGGCGCGCGACACCTTCCGCCAGGTGCTCGCGGATGGCGCATTCGGCGAGCTGATGGGAGGAGGTCACGAGCCCGCTCGCGGCGATCACGTCTTCGCGACGATCCAGAGCGCGCCCGGCCTGATCGAGCGGTTCCCCGTCGATCACTGGCCGCACGTCGTGATCGACGAATGCCATCACCTTCCGGCGGCGTCGTACCAGGCGATCATCGCGCGCTTGCGACCGGAGATCTTGGTCGGGCTCACAGCGACGCCCGAGCGCACCGACGGTCGCTCGCTGCTGCCAGACTTCGACGATCGGATCGCCGCCGAGCTGCGCGTCTGGCACGCGATGGAGCAACAGCTCCTGGTCCCCTTCGAGTACTACGGCCTCGCCGACGGGACCGATCTCCGAAGCGTTCGATGGACGCGCACGGGCTACGACGCTGCGGCGCTGGCCGGCGTGTACACGGGTAACGAAGCGCGCGCGCGGATCGTGCTTCGTCAGCTGGAGCGGCGCGTCGCGCGCCTGCACGACGTTCGCGCGCTCGGCTTCTGCGTGAGCGTGGACCATGCGGAGTTCATGGCGGCCTACTGCAACGCGGCGGGGCTGCCCGCGATCGCGCTGTACGGCGAATCACCCAGCGAGCTCCGTGCCGACGCGCCGAGGCGCCTGCGCGATCGCGACGTGAACATCATCTTCACGTGTGACCTGTACAACGAAGGCGTCGACCTTCCCTTCGTCGACACGCTCCTGTTCCTGCGTCCGACGACGAGCGCGACGCTGTTCCTGCAACAGCTCGGTCGCGGATTGCGGCTCTCGTCGGAAAAAACGTCGTGCCTGGTGCTCGACTTCATCGGGCAACACCGCGAGGAGTTCCGCTTCGACAACGTGCTCGCCGCTCTCACGGGACTTCCTCGCGCGACGTTGGCGCGCGCGGTCGCCGACGGATTTCCATTCCTGCCCAGCGGGTGCGCGCTGACGCTGGATGCGGTCGCTCGCGATCAGATCCTCACTTCGTTGCGCCAGTCGATCGCCGGCGCATCGCGGCTCGCGGCGGAGCTTCGCGAGTTGACGAGCGCGACCTCCGAGCCGGTCGACCTTCCGCGCTTCCTCGCCGCGACGGGGCGCGAGCTCGACGACATCTATGGCTCGAACCACGGTTGGGCGACGATCCGCCGCATGGCAGGCCTCGACGAGCCGGACGAAGGCGTCGAAGAGGTCAGTCGGCGCTTGGGCCGGCTCAGACACGTCGACGAGCCAACGCGACTGCGGGCGTATCGCGAGATGCGTACGCCGAGCGCGCCGATGGAGGCACGCGCATCGCGCCAGTACTTGATGTTCTATGCGCAGCTGAACGATCGCGGCGTGCTGCCCGCGGCCGAGTCGGTCGCCGAGTACGTGACGTCGAAACCGCGGATCGAGGACGAGCTTCGCCAGCTCACGTACGTCCTCGAAGAGCAGATCGCGACGGCTGAGGACCTCTACCCCGTCGAGGAATGGCCGCTCGCGCTCCATCGGCACTACGGACGGCGAGAGATCGTCGTCGCGACGGGCGCGGTCGGCACGGGGCGGAAGATGAACGTCCCGGTCGGCGGCATCCTGAAGCTCGAGGAGTCGCGACGCGAGCTGTTGTTCGTGACGCTCGACAAGACCGGCGCGGGGTTCTCGCCGACGACGCGCTACCGCGACTACGCGATCAGCCGCGAACGCTTTCATTGGGAGACGCAGGCCGCCGCGAGCGTCGCTCGGCCGAGCGGTCGCCGCTATCTCGAGAGCCCGGCGAACGGATGGACGTTCTTCTTGTTCGTGCGAACGGATCCGGAGGCGCCATACGCGTTCCTCGGTCCGGCTCGCTACGAATCGCACACCGGCGATCGCCCGATCGCGATCGTGTGGCGGCTCGAGCACGCGATTCCAGCGGGCCTCTTCGATCAGTACGCGACGTTGCGGCAGGGTTAGTCGGCGTAGCGGTACAACTCGCGCATGCGCATCATCATCACGGGCGTCACCGGCATGGTCGGCGAGGGCGTGCTGCTCGAGTGCCTCGAGCACGACGCGGTCGAGCACGTGCTCGCGGTGTCGCGCAAGCCGACCAAGCACGAGCATCCGAAGCTGGAGCAGCTCGTCGTGGCGGATTTTCGCGAGACCAAGGACGTCGAGGAGAAGCTGACGGGGTACGACGCGTGCTTCTACTGCGCGGGCGTGAGCTCGGTCGGGATGAGCGAGGCGGACTACGCGGTCATCACGTACGACACGCCGGTCGCGTTCGCGACGACCTTGGCGCGGTTGAATCCGAACATGGTGCTCACGCACATCACCGGCATGCACACCGACAGCAGCGAGCAGGGCAAGAAGATGTGGGCGCGCGTGAAGGGCCGCGCCGAGAACGCGCTGATGCGGCTGCCGTTCAAGGGCGTGTACAACTTCCGGCCCGGCTTGATGACGCCGAAGCGCGGACAGAAGCACTTGAAGACCTCGTATCGGATCGCGCTGGTGTTCGCGCCGATCCTGAAGCTCTTCTTCAAGTCGCTCACGCTGTCGCAGGTCGGGCGCGCGATGCTCCACTGCGCGACGAGCGGCGCGCCGAAGCAGGTGCTCGAGATCCCCGACATCGCCGAAATCGCCGGGCGCTGATCGAGGCCGCGGGTCGGCGCCTCGCGCTACTTCACGTACTTGTACATGAGCGTGAGGTTCCGAAGGTCGTCGGAGCCCTGCTTCGGCGGCGGCGGTGGGATCGGCAATCCCATCACGATGTCTTGCAAGCACTGCGGCGCGTCGTGGGCGAGGCTTCCGAGCGACTTGTCGTCACTGTCGTCCCACCAGAGCGCCATCGGGAACTCGTACTCGCAGTACTTCACGCACGTCTGCATGCACTTCACGAGCTCGGCCTGTGGGACTCGTCGCGCGATCGCGAGCGCCTTCGATGACCAGGCGCCCTGCGTCGAGATCACGTTGTTGAGTCGGATCTTGACCGAAGGGCCGTGCTTCTCCGGAGGCTTCGCGAGGACGGGTGCGGGCGCTTCCGCGGGGGCGGCGACGGCCGCGGGTGCGGTCTCGACGACGGCGGCGTCGACCGAGATCAGCGAGGGCGCAGCCGCGTCGACCATCGCGATCGGCGCGGTGGTCGCGGCGCTCGCGGGCGCGGCGCCGTTCGCAGCGCTGGCGAGCTGAGGCTGATCTCTTCCACCGCGCGTCGCGATGAAGATCGCGGCACCGCCGGCCGCCGCGACGACCACGGACGCTGCGATCCACTTCGCGGAAGCACCGCGCTCCACCTTGGGCGTGATGTCGCCGGCGGCAGTCCCCAACGTCGTCGAGCTCGCAGGCGTCGATGCGGGAACGGCGGCGTACGGGGCGGGGGGTGTCGCCGCGTGGGAGGTCGGCGACACGACGAGCGTGGCCGCGAACGCCGGCGGCGGCGCCGCTGGCGTCGGTTGCGCCGGAGCGGTGCTCGCCTCGTCGATCTCGGCGATGAGCTGCTTGCACGAGGCCGGCCGCTCGTCTCGCTTCTTGCGAAGGAGGCGAGACACCAGGCGTTCCACGCCGGCGGGGGCATGGGATGCGATCGAACGGAGCGGCGCAGGCTCGTCGCGGAGATGAGCCGCGATCAACTCCAGCCCGCCGTGTCCGAACGGCGGACGTCCCGCCATCATCTCGTACAAGATGCAGCCGAGCGCATAGAGATCGGAGCGTGCGTCGACCTGCGCCGCGCTCTCGCATTGCTCCGGGGCCATGTACGCGGGCGTGCCGAAGATGCCCTGCGTCTTGGTCGCGGCGCCCTCCAGCTTCGCGATCCCGAAGTCCAGCACCTTGATGCGCTCGCCGCCGACGACGTCGGGATCCGGCACGACGAACAGGTTCGCTGGCTTGAGATCGCGGTGGATGATCTGCCGATCGTGCGCCGCACCGATCGCACCTGCGGCTTGGCGCAAGAACCGGAGCGCGACTTCGGCGGACAACGGACCGCGTGCGAGCCGCGTCTCGAGGTCCTCGCCGGAGAGCCGCTCCATGAGGAGGTACGCGCGATCGCCGTGATAGCCGACGTTGTGGACGGCGACGATGCCGGGATGGCGGATCGACGCCGCGGCGCGCGCCTCGTTGAAGAAGCGCGTCACGATCTCGCGATGCGCCGACATCTCCGGCTTGAGGACCTTGAGCACCGCCTCGGCCCCCGACGTCTCGTGGCGCGCGAAATAGACCTCGCCGAAGCCGCCCTTGTCCTCCGACGCCGCCCGCTCGATTCGATACCCGTGGATCTCCGCCCCGATCACGACCCGAGCGTCGCCTTCCCTCGCACACCGGTCAAGCGTCGTCGCGCCGCGAGCTAGTTGACGCCGCGGGTGCGGCCGGCCCAGTGCGGTTCGCGGAGGCGGAACTTCTGGAGCTTGCCGGTGGCGGTGCGCGGCAGCGAGTCGCGGAGCTCGATCGTCGTCGGGCACTTGAAGTGGGCGAGGATCGATCGGCAGTGCGCGATCAGCGATTCGGCGGTGGCGGAGGATCCGGGGCGGAGGACGACGCAGGCGTAGACGGTCTCGCCCCACTTCTCGTGCGGCACCCCGATCACCGCGGCCTCGGCGACCTCGGGGTGTTGATAGAGACAGTCTTCGACCTCGATCGACGAGACGTTCTCGCCGCCGGTGATGATCACGTCCTTCTTGCGGTCGGTGATCACCGCGTAGGCGCCGTCGAGGTGGCCGCCGTCGCCGGTGTAGAACCAGCCGTCGACGATCGCGCGATCGGTCTCGGCGGGTTGCTCGTAGTAGCCGTCGAAGACGTGGTTGGAGCGCGCGCGGAGCTCGCCGCCGGGGCTGACGTCGAGACGGACCCCGACGGCGGGCACGCCGGCGCGCGCCAAGCGGCGCGAGCGCTCGGCGGGATCGAGGTCGTCCCACTCCGAGGGCGCGCGGTTGATCGTGAGGAGCGGAGAGGTCTCGGTGAGGCCGTAGATCTGGATGAACTCCCAGCCGAGCTCGGTCTCGACGCGCTCGATCGTCTTCGACGGCGGCGGCGCGCCGGCGACGACGATGCGCACGGTGCCGCGGCCGGGGACCTGCTCGCCCCGCGCGCGGCGAGCGGCGGCCGCGTCGAGGATCGCGGCGACGACCGCGGGCGCGCCGTTGAGCAGCGTCACGCCGTGGGTCTCGATGCGGCGCAGGATCTCGGCGCCGTCGATCTTGCGGATGATGATCTGGCGCGCGCCCATCGCGGTGAGCGCGTACGGCATGCCCCAGCCGTTGCAATGGAACATGGGGAGCGTGTGCAGGTAGACGTCGCGATCGGTCACGGTCGTGTGCCAACCGAAGGTGACGGCGTTGAGCCAGCAGCTGCGGTGCGAGAGCTGCACGCCCTTGGGGCGCGCGGTGGTGCCGGACGTGTAGTTGATCGAGACGGGCAGGGCTTCGTCGGCGATCGTGAAGCGCGGCGCGGCGCCGGCGCGGCGGAACAGGTCGTCGTCGGTCGCGGCGCCGAAGACGACGCGGTGATCGGTCGGGATGTCGCGCGTGAGCTCGTCGAGCTCGGGATCGACGAGCAGGACGGTCGCGCCCGAGTGCTCGACGATGTAGCGGATCTCTTCGGGCTTGAGGCGGAAGTTGATCGGCACGAGCACGCGGCCGAACGCGCTGACGCCGAACAGCGCGATCAGGAAGCGCGTCGCGTTGGGCGAGACGATCGCGACGCGCGCGCCTTCGGCGACGCCGAGCTCGTCGAGCGCGGCGGCGAGGCTGCGCGCCATCTGCGCGAGCTCGGTGTACGTGATCCGACCGAGGCCGCCGCCGGGCGGCGACGGCTCGTCGATGGCGGCGACGCGATCGCCGTAGACGAGCTCGGCGCGGTGAAGAAAGTCCCCCAGCGTCAGCGGCACGTGCATGTGGCCCTCCCGCCGCGCATCCTAGCGCGAAGTCGCCGCGAGGCGTTCGAGCTCGGCGACCGTGCGCTCGAGCTCGGCCTCGAGGCCGGACGGGATCGAAGGGCTCGACGCGCGGAAGGCGTCGAGGAGCGCGCGGTAGTACCAGAGCGTGCCGTCGCGGCCGCCGGTGAAGCGCGGCCACAGCGCCTCGCCGAGCACGCGATAGTCGCCGAGGATCGAGCGCGCGTTGTGCAGCTTGTCGCACGCGGACACCAGGCGGATCGACGGCGACGCGTGCGCGACGTGCGCGACGTAGCGCTCCTTGCGCTCGCGCCACGGCGGCTTCGGCACGACGACCGCATCGGTGCACCCCATCACGATGTCGGCGACGCGATCGCCGAAGCGCGCGCGGATCGCCGCCTCGGTCGGCTCGCCGCCCTGGTCCTCGACGGCGTCGTGGAGCACCGCGGCGATCGCCTCGTCTTCGTCGGCGCCGTGCTCGAGCGCGAGCGCGGAGACCGCGAGCAGGTGCGCGACGTACGGGACGTCGGTGCCCTTGCGCGTCTGCGCGCGGTGCAGGTCGCACGCGTAGACGAGGGCGTCGCTGTAGCGCGAGGTCATCATGCGTCGATCTTACCGAAGCCTTACGTCGCGCGGTGCGGCGCGCGGGATGATCGAGGCATGCGAGCGATCGTGTGCGTGATCTTGTGCGCGGGCGCCGCCGCCGCGCACGCGGCCCCGAGCCACGAGGATCTCGAGGCGCGCGCCAAGGACGTGCGCGCGCGGGTGGGGAAGGGCTACGCGGTCGTCGTCGAGGATCCGTTCGTCGTGATCGGCGACGCCGGCGCGAAGGCCCTGAAGAAGGACACCAGCGGCTTCATGCACTGGACGATCACGATGCTCGAGCAGGAGTACTTCACCGCGCGTCCCGACAAGATCATCGAGGTCTACTTGTTCCGGAACGAGACGACCTATCGGCGCGGCGCGAAGCAGCTGTTCGGCGACGATCCGGATACCCCCTACGGGTATTACTCGTCGGAGCACGACGCGATCATCATGAACCTGGGGCCGGGCGCGGGGACCTTGTCGCACGAGCTCGTGCATCCGTACATGGAGGCGAACTTCCCGGGCGTGCCCGCATGGTTCAACGAAGGGCTCGCGAGCTTGTACGAGCGGCCGAGCGAGCGCGACGGCCACATCGTCGGGCTGCCGAACTGGCGCCTGCCCGAGCTGAAGCGCGAGATCCGCGCGAAGACGCTCCCCGATCTGGCGACCTTGTTGTCGACCACCGACGACGAGTTCTACAAGGCCGACTACGACGCGTACGCGTTCGCGCGCTACCTCGTCTACTACTTGCAGGAGCACGGCGAGCTGCACGACTTCTACGAGGCGTTCCGCGCCGACAACGACGATCGCACCGGCAAGGCCGCGCTCGAGGCGACGCTCGGCGAGGACCTCGCGACGTTCGAGCCGAAATGGCGCGCGTGGGTGCTGGAGATCAGCGAGTGATCAGCGCGTGAGATCGCCGAAGCCGGACGTGTTCGCGGCGGTGTGCCAGGTGAGCGTCGTCCCCGACGACTGGCTCATCCACCACGTGCCGTCGGCGCCGACGTAGAGCTCGGGCTCGAGCTTCTTGTCACCGTCGAAGTCGCCGATGAACAAGAGGCGCGACGGGTCGATCTCGTTGCCGTACGCGGGCACCGTGCTCGCCGTCTGGAACGCGATCGACGTGCCCGACGACACGCCGAAGGTCCAGCGCGACGCCGACGCGTCGAAGATCAAGAGATCGTCGTCGCCGTCGGCGTCGACGTCACCGGTCCAGATGCGATGGCTCCAGTCGAGCCACGGCTCGGTCGTGGTCGCGACCTTCGACCACGTGATCGCCGCGCCGTCGGAGCGACCGAGCCACCACGCGCCGTCGCCGGCGTAGTGGAACATCACGTCGGTCTTCTTGTCGCCGTCGAAGTCGCCGACCAGGACGCGGTGCGATCGATCGGCGAGGTTGCCGAAGCCGCTCGTGTTCACCGCGGAGTGCCAGTCGATCGTGCTGCCCGACGACAGGCCCATCCACCACGTGCCGTCGCCGACGTAATAGAACATCAGGTCGCGCTTGCCGTCGCCGTTCCAGTCGCCCTCGAAGAACGGGTGCGAGCCGTCGAGCAGGTTGCCGAAGCCCGACGAGTTGCCGGCGGAGTGCCACGTGAGGCTCGTGCCGTCGGACACGCCCATCGTCCAGCTGCCGTCGCTCTTCGCGTAGACGAGCAGATCGGTCTTGCCGTCGCCGGTGTAGTCGCCGACGAACAGGCGATGCGCGCCGTCCTGGAGATCGCCGGCGCTGTTGCCGGCGAGCTTCCACGTCAGCGACGCGCCGTTCGACGTGCCGAGCCACCAGTTGCCGTCGCCGGCCCAGTGGAACATCACGTCGGTCTTCTGATCGCCGTTGAAGTCACCGGTCACGATCTGGTGACCGCCGTCGAGGAGATCGCCGAAGCCCGACGTGTTGCCGGCGTTCTGCCAGGTCAGAGACGATCCGTCCGAGAGGCCGAGCCACCAGGCGCCGTCGCCCGCGTAGTACATGAGCTGGTCGGTGCGGTGCTTCGCGTCGCCGTCGAAGTCGCCGGCCCACACCGCGTGGCGCGCGCGATGGGTCGCGCGCTCGAGGAGCTGGAAGAAGTGATCGGGGCGCACGAACACGACGTGGGTGTTCGCCGCGTAATGCGCCTGCACCTCGGCGAACGCCTGCGGCGCGATCGCGCCCATGTTCATGTTGCCCTGGATCGCGATGAACTGCGGCGCCGCGCCGGTGAAGCTCCCGAGCGCGTTGTCGACGCCGCTCTCGAGGATCGCGGCGCTGTCGCCGTACGACAGCGCCATGCGCACGACCGGCACGCGATCATCGATCCAGCGCAGCGCGCGCGACTCGTCTTGGATCGTCATGCCGAGCAGATCGGGCGCGTGCGCGGTGTACGAGTGCGCGTCGGCGTCGGAGAGATCCGCGCCGTTGTTCCACACCGTGATCGTGCGCAGGCCGGCGGCCTTCATGTACGCGCCGGTGACCTTCGCGTACGAATCGAACGCGCCCGACGGCCACGCGGCCGGGTACGTGTAGCCGAGCCCCGACGGGCCCGAGACGAGGACGTCGTTCTCGGTCGCGGTGCGCTCGAAGTAGCGCATGATGATCGGCGCGACGTCGACGAGCGCGGGGTTGATCGTCCAGCCGATCGGCGCGGCGCCGCGCGCGCCGTCCTTCCACTTGAGCGGGATCAGGTGCTGGTCTTCCTGCAGGTTGTCGCCGTCGGACATGAACATCGCGACGTACAGCTTCGGCTCGAGCGGCGGCGGCGCGGTCGCGATCGGCGCGGGGAAGTCGCCGCGCGTGGTCCCGCCGAGCACGGTGAGGTTCGACGACCAGTCGGCGGCGTAGACCGGGACGCCGTGGCTCGACGCCGCGGCGACGCCGGCGGGCTCGTCGAGCCACCAGCCGAGGTACGGGCTGTTCGGCGGACAGAGCGAGAGGAACTGCGCGAGCAGCTGCCCTTCGCTCGCGTTGCGCGGATCGAGCCAGACGACCATCGCGCGGGTCGCGACCGCGTAGTCGCGCAGGTGATCGGGGATCGACGGCGTGAGCCCGATGATCAACCGATGGGTCGCGTTCGCGGACCAGTGGTCGAGCTCGTATTGATAGACCGCGAGCTTCGAGCCGAAGTGCTGCTGGCGCAGATCGGCGATCACGGGGAGCGAGTAGGGCGGCGCGGTGAGCGTGGTCGCGAGCGCGGGCGACGCGACGATCGCGTCGGTCTGGCCGGCGATCGTGGTCGCGAGATCGAGCGTGTCGGGCAGCGCGTCGTCGGTGATCACGATGCCCTTCAGCTCGGCCTTGTATTTGATCACGAGCGCGAACGGATCGTCGACGTGCGTGGTCGGCACGCTGATCTCGTCGAGCCACAGCTGGTCGCCCGAGCCGCCGTCGTGCACGTAGATGCGCGGCTGCGTGCGATTGACGACGCCTTGCATCGTCACCAGCATCGCCGCGACATCCGCCGCGCGGCCGCTGCCGTCGATCACGTCGAGCGCGACGATCGGCGCGAAGCTCGGGAACTGCTGCGACGGCGGCCAGCTCGTGCCGAGCACGGGCGCGGCGTCGGGCGGCGGCGACGCATCGACCCCGGCGTCCGCCGGCGAAGAGATCGGCGCGTCGATGTCTTGCGAGCGCGTGCGCGCGGTCGAGCACGCTGCGATCGAGATCGAGATCGGGATCAGCGCGAAGCCCCTCATCGCGGGCGAGCACAGCACGCGCCCCGCGCGCGCTTCAACGACGATCGACTGGTACGCGCCGACGAGAACGCTTCACTAACGCCGGTGACGCGCTCAGGCTTTCGGCGTCACGCGCAGGCGATAGCCGAAGCCTTGGCGCGATTCGATCAGATCGCCGATGCCGGCGCGATCGAGCAGGCGGCGCGTGCGCAGCACGAGCTGCTTGAGGTGCGAGTCGATGCGATCGGGCGTGTCGAACGTGATCCGCTGCGTGAGCTCGAGCGACGACACGAAGCCGCGCGTCGCCTCGGGCCCGGACGCCTCGGCGAGCGCGCGCGTGCACAGGATCGACATCAGCTCGTACTGCGGCAACGTGAGGTTGGTGCGCTTGCCGTCGACCTCGATCGCCGCGGGCGTCGAGGGCGTCGACGAGAACAGATCGATCGCGATCGCCGGCAGGCCGATACGGGTCGAGGTCACCGGCGCGTTCTCGGCGAAGGCGTCGTCGTCGTCGGGTTCGCCCTCGTCGCCGGTGTCGGCGGGCACGAACACCGACGGATCCTCGGGCATCGTCGACGGCGAGTGACGCGCGCGCCGGCCCGGGAACCGCTGCGGCACCGAGATGATCATCGGAAGATCGACGAAGTAGAAGCCGACCTGGCCGATGCGCAGGCGCGCGCCCGCGACGAGCGGCATCGGCTCGGTCACGCGCACGTCGTTCACGAAGGTGCCGTTGCGCGAGCCGAGGTCGTGGATCACCCACGTCTGCGCGCGCACGATCTCGGCGTGATGGCGCGAGACCGAGGCCTCGACGATCTCGATGCCGCGCTCGACGGTGCGGCCGAGCAGCGTGCGGGTGTCGATCGGGTGCGCGCGGCCCCACGGATCGATCAGCACCGTCGACGACGGCGGCACCGAGACCGTGCGCACCCGATCGCGCGTGAAGCGGAACGGGCGCGCGAGGTCGTCGACGCACGGGCCGCACAGGAGGTCGGCCGCGGCCGGCCGTTCGCGGCACACCGCACATCGCATCGCTCCAGGATAGCGCAAGGCCTGCGTGAAACGTCGGGCTGCGCGCGGCACGCATGGTGCTACGCCTGTTCGTATGAGGCCCGATCGTCGTTACAGAATGGTCGTTGCCGTCGACGCCTCGGAATACGCCGAGGTCGTGCTCGAACACGCGCTCGACATCGCGGCACGTCACGAACGCGCGGACTTGCACCTGCTCGCGGTGCACGAAGGGAAGGGCGCGGATCTCGACGAAGCCAAGCGCCGGCTCGTCGAGCTCGCGCTCGCCGAGCTCGAGGCCTTCCACGGATCCGAGCACGACTGGCACGTGCGCCTGCACGTGCGCAGCGGCGTCCCCGCCGAGGAGATCGCGGGCCTCGCCGGTGAGGTGCAGGCCGACCTCCTCGTGATCGGGAGATTCCGCGCGAAGATCGCCGAGCAGGTGCTCGCGCAGGCGCCGTGCCCGACCTTGGTCGTGCAGCTCACCGATCAAGTCGTCGAGGTCGAGGAGCCCTGCGCCGACTGCGTCACCGTGCGCGCCGACTCCGACGGCGAGCGCTGGTTCTGCGCGCGCCACTCGGCGCCCGATCGCGCGGGGATGGCCACGACCAGGCTCCACTTCGCCGGCGACTGGACCGGCGGCGGCCCGATGTGGTGATGCCGTGCGGGATCCACGCGCCGCGATCGTCGAGCACGTGGTCCCCGGCGCCGAGGTGATCGAGATCGCGCCGCTCGCGCCCGACGACGGCGACGGCGAGACGAAGAAGGTGGCGGGTTACGGCCAGCCGGCGCGGATCCGCCTGCGCGACGGGCGCGAGCTGGTCTGGCACACCGCGAGCGCGAACGAGTTCGGCCACGATCGCCGATCCGATCGCGCGCAGGAGCTGCTGCTCGCGTACGACGACTTCGCGCGGGTGCCGAGGCACGTGCGGGCGATCGACGTCGGCGCGGTGATCAAGGGCGGCGCGGCCGTGTCGCTGCGCGACGCCGACGAGCTCTACCTGATCACGACGTACGCGCCGGGCCGCGTGTACGCCGACGAGCTGCGCGAAGCGGCCGCGCGCGGCGTGACCGCGCGCGATCGCGCGCGCGTCGACGCGCTGACGAGCTACCTCGCGGAGCTGCACGCGGAGCGCGGGACCGCGGCCGGATATCGGCGCGCGATCCGCGATCTGGTCGGGCACGGCGAGGGCATCTTCGGCGTGATCGACGGCTATCCCGAGGGCGTGGTGTCGCGCGCGCGGCTCGCGGCGATCGAGGCGCGATGCGTCGAGTGGCGATGGCGCCTGCGCGATCGCGCGCACCGCGCGGCGCGCACGCACGGCGACTTCCATCCGTTCAACGTCGTGTTCGCGCCCGACGACACGATCACCGTGCTCGACGCGAGCCGCGGCACGCAAGGCGATCCCGCCGACGACTGGATCGCGATGGGGATCAACTACGTCTTCTTCGGCGTGCGATCGCTCTGGGAGCGCTACTGGGCGGCGTGTCGCGACGACGAGCTCTTCGACGTCGCGCCGCCGTTCCTCGCGTGGCGCGCGCTCGTGCTCGCGAACCCGCGCTTCTATCCGTCGATGCCGGCGGCGACGCGCGACGATCTCTTGTCGTGGATCGAGCGCGTCTTGGATCGCGGCCGGTTCGATCCGTCGGAGGCGCCGTGGTCATGACCGGCGTCGTCGTCTGGATCACGGGGCTGCCGAGCTCCGGCAAGTCGACCTTGGCGCGCGCGCTCCACGAGCGCGTGCCCGGCAGCGCGCTCCTCGACGGCGACGATCTGCGCGCGATCCTCGGCGACGCCGCGCACGACGACGCCGCGCGCGACGCGTTCTACACGAAGCTCGCCGCGCTCGCCGCGCACCTGGCCGCGCAAGGCCTGGTGACGATCGTCGCCGCGACCGCGCACAAGCGCGTGTATCGCGAGCGCGCGAAGGCGATGGCGCCGTCGTTCCTCGAGGTCTTCGTCGCGACGCCGCAGGAGGAGTGCGAGCGGCGCGACGCCAAGGGGCTGTACGCCAAGGCGCGGCGCGGCGAAGCGCCCGCGTTGCCCGGCGTCGGCGTCGCGTACGAGGTGCCGACCTGCGCGAACGTGCTCGCGCGCGGCGGCCTCGACGCGAGCGCGATCGATCGGATCGCCGCCGAGCTCAGCGCGCGACGAGCACGGTGACGTCGTCGTTGGAGCGGGCGTGGCGCGCGATCAGCTGGTGCGCGATCACGAGCGGTGGCGATCGCAGCAGCTCGCGCTGCGCGGTGAGATCGATCCCGCTCGTGATGCCGTCGCTGTAGAGGACGAGCGCGGCGAGCTCGTGCGCGCCGGTGCGCTCGACGGAGATCTTGCGCGCGGGCTGGCGCGTGCCGAGCGTGCGCGAGACGCCGCCGAACGCGTGGACGCTGCCGTCGCGGCGCGCGACGCGCGCGGTCACGTTGCCCGCCGCCGCGTGCGTGATCTCGTGTCGATCGTGATCGATGCGCGCGATCGACATCACCACGCCGCGCGTCGAGACGAGCGCGGTGTCGATCGCCGCCAGGATCTCGTCGGGCGATCGATCGGCGCGCGCGCGCAGCTCGGCGGCGGCGCGGAGCGCGGCGTCGTGCGCGGGCCCGCCGTGACCGACGCCGTCGATCACCGCGACGATCAGGCCGTCCGGAGAGCGGACGAAGGTCGCGTCGTCGCCGATCACCGACTCGCCGCTGCACGGGCGGCTCATGATCGCGACCTCGCTGCGCGCGAGCGGCGTCACGAACGCGCGCAACCACAGGCACGTCCCGGTCCCCGCGCGCACGTCGAAGTCGACCTCGTCGGCGAGGCGGTACGCCGCCGACAAGCCGACGCCGAGCCCGCCGCCCAGCCCCGGCGTCGGTGCGGGCGCCGCGCGCACGAGCGCGGCGGTCGGATCCGCGATGCCGCGCCCGCGATCCGCCGCGATCACCTCGAGGCCGGCGACCGATCCGCGCGCGATCGATCGAAAGCCGATCGTGCCGCCGCCGGCGTGGCGGAGCTGGTTGCGCGCGACCTCGCTCGCCGCCGCGGCCAAGCGCTCGCACGCGTCGGTGTCGAGCCCGGCCGCCGCGCCGCGCGCGCGGACCTCTTCGCGCACGACCGCGGCCGACGCGTCGTCGATCACGCGCATCGCCTCGGCGCCGCCGAGCCAGATCGCGATCCGATCGTCTAGAAGCGCGTCCACTTGGTCACGACCACGACCGTACCGCGGCCCACCACCGATTCGATCTGGAACTCGTCGACGAGGCGGCGGCTGCCCGACAGGCCGAGGCCGAGCGAGCGCGCGGTCGAATAGCCGCCGGCGAGCGCGCGCTCGAGATCGGCGATGCCGGGGCCGTCGTCGCGGAAGGTCAGGCGCAGGCCGTTGCGCGGTCCGTCGGTGAGCTCCTCGATCGCGGCCGAGCCGCGGCGCGCGTGCGCGAAGACGTTGCGCGCGAGCTCGGACGCCGCGGTCGTGATGCCGGCGGTCGCGAACGAGTCGAGGCCGCGATCGTGCGCGAGCGTGCGCACCTTGCGGCGCACGATCACGACGTCGTCCTCGCGCTCGATCGCCAGCTCGTGGCGTGACAGCACCTGCACCATCACCGCCTCGGGAGGAGCGCGAGCCCTTCGTCGACGTTCAGCGCGGTCCGAACGCCGGACATCGTGTAGCCCATGCGGACGAGGGTCGCCGCGACCTCGGGGCGGATCCCGACGATCACGGTCTCGGTGCCCATCAGGCGCGCCATCTTCGCGGTGTCGGCGAGGACGCGCGCGACGTAGCTGTCGACGATCTCGATGCCGGTGACGTCGATCAGGAGGCCGGCGGCGCCGGTCTTCTCGATCGCGGCGAGCAGATCTTCCTGGAACGCCTCGGCGATCGCGTCGTGCAATTCGGTCTGCACCGTCACGAGCAGGTTGTTCGCGACGCGGAGGATCGGGATCGAGCCGCGCGCCACTCAGGCCTCCTTCGCGACGATCACGCGGCCCACGATCCCGAGCGCGAGCTCGATGCCGTCGGCGAGCCGCGCGCGCGTGTGCATCGTCGAGATGTCGACGCCGAGCTGCACGATCGTGCGCGCGATCTGCGCGCTGATGCCGGTGAGGATCGTCTCGGCGCCGAGCAGGCGCACCGCCTCGGTGGTCTTGAGCAGGTGATCGGCGACCTGGGTGTCGACGACGGCGACGCCCGCGATGTCGACGATCACCGCGCGCGCCTGCTCGTCGACGACCTTGAGCAGCAGCGTCTCCATGATCTGCTCGGCGCGGTGGCTGTCGACGGTGCCGACCAGCGGCAGGAGCAGCACGCGGTGATGGACGCGGATCACCGGCGTCGACAGCTCGCGGATCGCGGCCTGATGGCGCGCGACCGTGTCCATGTTCGCGGCGTTGTAGGTGTCGATCGCGAGCGCCATGTCGAACGCGACCAGCTTCTTGATCGAGAGGAACGCCGCGCTGGCGTCGGCCGGTGACATCTCCGCGAACATGCGATCGTGCAGGAGCCGGAGGTAGCGGCTGTACGCGCCGATGTACCACTTGGGCGCGAGCCCGATGCGCTCGTGCGCCGCGCCGACGCGCAGGCGATCCTCGACGTAGGCGAGATCGAGGCGGCCACCGAACAGGCCGATGAAGTACTGCTGCTGCATCTTCTTCACGCGCGCGACCGCGCGCTCGTCGGTGAAGAAGGTGCGGCTCTCGGGGTGGCCGAGGATCAGGTCGTAGAGCGCGTCGACGATCGCGGTCGAGTGGCGCTCGCCGAACGCGCGCAGGGTCGCGAGGCGCGCCAGATCTTCATCGGTGATCTCGAAGAACGCGCGGCGGCTGGCGAGCTCACGCTCGTCGAGGCGCAAGCGGTTCATGTAGTTGATCTGGGTCATCTCACCCTCGAAGCCGGAGATGGTGATATCACGATCGCAGTGGAACCGATCAACGTGCTGGTCAGGTTCAGCCGGCTGATCTCGACGGCGTCGTCGCCGCTCGACGTCATGCCGGTGCTCGCGACAGCCGCGGTCGATCACCTGAAGGTCGACGCGGCCGCGGTCCTCACGGTCGAGGACGACGACCTCGTCCTGGTCGCGTCGCGCGGCGTCCCGGAGTCGCTGCACGGCTGGCGCGCCTCGTCGGAGACGATCGGCGACGAGCTCGCGCTCGCGCTGGCGGCGGCGGCGGGCGGCTTCGCCGACGCGCGCGCGATCCCGCTGGTGTCGAGCGTCGGGCTGCACGGCGCGCTGGTCTTGCTCGCGTCGACGAAGATCGAGCTCGATCCGGCGCGCACGCAGCTCGCCGGCGCGCTCGTCGATCTGGCGGCGACCGCGAGCGGCAAGGCCGCCGACTACCAGCAGCTCGCGCGCTCGTACGCGGAGCTGCGCGCCTCGCGCGACGCGCTCGCCCGCACCGACAAGCTGCGCGCGCTCGGCCAGATGGCGGCCGGCGTCTCGCACGATCTGAAGAACATCCTCAACCCGCTCGGCCTGCAGCTCGAGCTGCTGCGGCGTCGCGTCGGTCGCGGCGACCAGGAGCAGATCGCGCAGACGATCGATCAGATGAGCGACGTGATCCGCTTCGGCGTCGACACCGTCGAGCGCCTGCGCGACTTCAGCCGGCAGACGCCCGAGGCGGCGGCGGAGCCGACCGATCTCGCCAAGGTCGTCGCGAGCGCGCTCGAGATCTGTCGCGTGCGCGTCGGGCAGGTGCCCGCGCTGCGGCTCGCGCACGAGCCGGGCGCGCCGCCCATCGTCCTCGCGCGCGCGAGCGAGCTCGCGACCGCGATCGTCAACCTCGTGATCAACGCGACCGACGCGATGCCGGACGGCGGGACGATCACGGTGCGCACCGGCGAGGAGGGCGGCGGCGGCTGGGTCGAGGTCGCCGACGACGGCCCGGGCATGCCGCCCGAGGTCGAGCGCCACGTGTTCGAGCCGTTCTTCACGACCAAGGGCGACCAGGGCACCGGGCTCGGGCTCGCGATGGTGTACGCGTTCGTGCATCGGCACGGCGGCAAGCTGACGCTCGACACCGCGCCGGGTCGCGGCACGACGTTCCGGCTGTGGTTCCCCATGGCGCGTTGATTGCTTCGACGGTCGGCATGCCCCGAGCCGACGACGTCATGACCGCGAATCCGATCACGATCCCCGCGACCGCGACGCTCGAAGAGGCCACCCGCGTGATGATCCACCTCGCGATGCGCCACCTGCTCGTCGTCGACGACGACGGCCGGCTGCTCGGCATCGTGAGCGATCGCGATCTGCGCGGACCGACGCGCGCACGGACTGCGCCGCCGGCGCCGTCGACGCCGATCGCGGACCTCATGACCCGCGCGGTGATCACCGCCTCGCCCGACGAGGACATCCACGCGATCGCCAAGCTCATGCTCGCGCGATCGATCGGCGCGGTGCCGATCGTCGATCGCGCGGATCACCCGATCGGGATCATCAGCTATGTCGACGTGCTGCGCCGGATCGTCGCGGATCGCGATCCCGAGGACGCGCTCGACGCGATGGATCGCGACGAGCTCGTCGCGCATCCCGCGAAGTAGCGCCGCGCTCAGATCCCCGCGTACGCGCGGAGCAGGTCGGTCGTCGTCACGATGCCGACCAGCGCGCCCTGATCCATCACCAGCAAGCGATGCACGTTCTCGCGGACCATCAGCTTCGCCGCTTCGCGCAACGTCGAGGACGCCTCGATCGACAAGACGAACGGGCTCATCACGTCGGCGACGCGCCCGCCGGTGAGATCGATGTCGTCGCCGACGGTGACCGCGTGGCCTTCGGTGAGCAGGTAGAACAGCGGGTGCCCGTCGCGCTGCGAGCGCGCGCGATCCGGATCGACGAGATCGAACAGCGAGATCACGCCGACCGGCTTGCCGCGGCTCGTGACCACCGGCGCGCCGCCGATGTGGCGCGTCGTGAGGAGCCGCGCGGCGGTCTCGATGCTGGTGTCGGGCGCGACCGCGTAGATCTCGCGGGTCATGATCGATTCGATCGTGGGCGTCATGACGCTCCATCGAGCAAGATCGAGACCCGGCTGCGATCGCGAAGCCACGATGTGGGACGCGCAATTCGTGCGTCGCGCCTTGCGCGACCGGCATCGTTTGCGTAGCGAGCGGCGTACCTCCGCGGAATCACGGTGGCACGAGACCTGCGTAGGAAGACGCGCATGCGTCGCCTCGTCTGCCTCGCGCTGCTCGCCGTCGCGTGTGAAGCGTGTGAAGGTCCCGCCGGTCCGCCGGGAGGAAACGGCAAGGACGGCAACGACGGCGCGCAAGGTCCGCAAGGGCTGCCCGGCGAGGTCGGCGCGCCCGGCGCGAACGGACACGACGGCACGTCGCCGTGGCTGACGTCGCCCGGCGTGACGATCGCGATCACCGATCTCTCGTTCGCGAACGGCAAGGCGACCGTCGCGTTCACGATCGCGGATCCGAAAGGCGTCGCGCTCGATCGCGCCGGCCTGTTCACCGACGGCCAGGTCGAGCTCGGCTTCGTGCTCGCGCAGCTCGCGAACGCGGCCGACGGCACCGCCGCGCAGTACACCGCGTACACCGGCGCCGATCCGGAGACGACCGGCACGTTCACGCTCGTCGATCTCGCGAAGGGCCGGTACACGTACACCTTCGCCGCGGATCTCACCGCGTACGACGCGTCGAAGACGCAGTCGGTCGCGATCACCGCGACGCGCACGATGATGGACGGCCGCGTCTTCCGCGCGTCGATCGACGAGCAGCTCGGATCGATCACGCGGCAGGTCGTCACGCTCGCCGCGTGCGACGCGTGCCACGGCGCGCTCACCGCGCACGACGGCGGCTGGACGTCGACGTCGCAGTGCGTGCTCTGCCACCAGCCGGCGCAGGGTAACGACTTCAAGACGATGATCCACGGGATCCACGCGAAGGGAGAGTTCCCGCAGGCGCTGAACCGCTGCGAGGCGTGCCACGCGCCCGACGCCGTGCAGGCGACCGCGTGGAAGCTGCGCCCCTCGATCCCCACCTGCACGTCGTGCCACGACACGATCGTCTTCGCCGCGGCCGACGTCGTGCCCGGCAAGTCGCTGCACAGCGGCGGCGAAGAGGTCGAGGGCTCGTGCATCACGTGCCACGGGCCGAACAGCATCCACCCGATCCAGCAGCGCCACTACACGGGCAACCTCGATCCCGCGAAGCCGAAATTCGCGGTGACGATCGATTCGATCACCAACACCGGCCCCGGCCAGTCGCCGTCGATCGCGTTCACCGTGACCGATCACGGCGCGGGTCGCGATCTGACCACGGCGCCGCTGACGACGATCACCGCGACCTTCGCGGGACCGAACACCGACTACGCGACGTACTGGCAGTGGAAGATCGCCGGCGGCACCGGCACGCTCACCGCGATCGACGCGCCCAACGGCAAGTTCTCGTACCAGTTCGCCGCCAACCAGATCATCCCGGCCAACGCGACCGGCAGCTACACGGTCGGCATCGAGGCGAGCTGGACCGATCCGGCGGATCCCGCGCAGACGCGCTACGCCGCGGTCGGCCCGACGGCGCCGTTCGCCGTCACCGGCGCCGTCACCGCGCGGCGCACCGTCGTCGACGGCTGCAACAGCTGTCACTACGATCTCTCCGCGCACGGCGGCGGTCGCAAGGGCGCGGCGTACTGCGCGCTCTGTCACCAGCCGGGCAACTTCAACGACGAGCGCGTCGCGCGCTTCGAGACGCCGAACACGGCGTTCGCCGAGAGCGTCGACTTCAAGGTCTACATCCACAAGATCCACATGGGCGATCGCTTGACCGAGCCGTACGTGCTCGGCGCGTTCCCCGCGCCGTCGCAGGGCAACCCGGCGGGCACGCCGACCGACTTCGCGAAGACGCACTTCCCGCAGGACGTCGCGACCTGCACCGCGTGCCACGCGCCGAGCACGTTCACGCTGCCGATGGTCGCGACCGCGCTGCCGTCGACCGTCGCGCAGATGGCGTGCAGCGAGGATCCGGCCGCCGACGGCAACAACTACTGCGACGCGCCGTTCTGGTCGATCGCGCAAGCTACGCCGATCGCGCCCGAGGCGGCGGTGTGCACGAGCTGCCAC
The DNA here is from genome assembly GCA_035493675.1 of Kofleriaceae bacterium. Taxonomy (GTDB): domain Bacteria; phylum Myxococcota_A; class Polyangia; order Haliangiales; family Haliangiaceae; genus JAIOQA01. Next base: position 29,266 of record DATJIA010000422.1, read on the forward strand.
GACGCGCCGTACGTCGCCGTGCACGCGGCGCTCAACACGCTCGGCGGGCAGACCGCCTGCGCGACCTGCCACGGGCCCGGCAAGGACAAGGACGTTCGAGTCGTCCACCACCTGGATTGAACGATGCGCGCGATCCTCCTCATGGTCCTCGCCGCGTGCAGCGCCGAGCGGCCCTTCGATGGGACCGCCGGGACGGTGCACGATCCGGGGATCCTCGACGCGCAGAGCGATCGCTTCCACGGCAAGGTGCTGGCGGAGAACGGCTGGGATCTGACCGTGTGCATGACTTGCCACGATCAGTCGAAGCCGGGCGCCGCGCCCGCGTGCGAGACCTGCCACGCGCGCGGCGCCGCGGGCTGCGGATCGTGTCACGGCAACCCGCCGCCGTCGGGCGCGCACACGACGCACACCGCGACGTTCGCGTGCGCGACGTGTCACCCGACGCCGAGCGATTGGCGCGATCCCGATCATATGGGCGACGCGCCGCGCTTCGCGTTCGCGGCGATCGCCGGCGCGAGCGCGCAATTCGACGGCACGCGCTGCACGAACGTGTACTGCCACGGCGCCTCGCTCGGCGATCCCGCGGCGACCAACACCACGCCGATGTGGAACGGCGGCCCGAGCCAGGCCGCGTGCGGCACCTGCCACGGCGCGCCGCCGGCGAACCACGGCGGCGGCTACGCGTGCGATTCGTGTCATCCGAAAGACGCGCCGCACGTCGACGGTATCGTCGAGGCGCCGACCGCGTGCGACGGCTGTCACGGCCAGAACGGGAATCCCGCGCCGCCGCGCGATCTGTCGGGCAACGTCTTCACGACCGCGCTCGGCGTCGGCGCGCACCAGGCGCACCTCACCGCGCCGCAGCGGCTGCGTGGGCCTCTGGCGTGCATGGACTGCCACGTGGTGCCCAACGCGATCACCAGCGCCGGTCACATCGACTCGCCGCCGCCGGCCGAGGTCGTGGTCGCCGCCGGTTGGGATCGCACGAGCGCGACCTGCACCAACGCGTGCCACAAGGACGCGCGCCCGGTGTGGACCAAGACCGGCGAGGCCGTGTGCGGATCGTGTCACGGCATCCCGCCGGCGAACGCGGCGCACAACCCGTCGATGCAGCTCACCGACTGCGTCACCTGCCACTCGAGCTCCGTCGACGCGAACGGCTATCCGATCGTCGACGGTGGGAACAGCGAGCACATCAATGGGCGGATTGACTTCTAACCCACTCGCGATGATCGCGATCGGCGCCGCGCTGTTGTCGGCGGTGATCCTCGTGTGGTTCCTGCTCGCGCGGCCACAGCTCACGCGCGTCACCCGCGTCGTGCTCTTGATGGGCATCGGCGTGCTGCCGCTCATGACCGCGGGCACCGGCAACCTGAACGGCTACAACGCGACCAAGTCGCGCCGGTTCTGCGGCGGCTGCCACGTGATGGGTCCGTACGCGGAGGACTCCGACAACCTGAAGTCGACGACGCTCGCCGCGCGTCACGCGCGCAACCCGCACCTCGGCGAGGACAACTGCTACTACTGCCACGCCGACTACGGGATGTTCGGCACCGTCACGACGAAGATCGGCGGCATGCGCCACGTCTACGAGTACCTGTTCAACTACCGGAACATGTCGCTCGAGGAGGCGCGCACCTCGATCCACCTGCGCGGCCGCTACTCGAACAACACGTGCATGCAGTGTCACTCGACGCAGCTGCCGTCGTGGCAGGCGATCGGCGATCACAAGGCCGCGCTCGAGGAGATCCGCAACGACACCACCAGCTGCGCGAGCGCGGGATGCCACGGGCCGGCGCACCCGTTCTCGAAGAGCGGCAAGCAGGAGGCGCAGCGATGAAGCTCCCGCGCGTTCGCGTCCGCATGATGGTGCTGCTGCGGCTGTCGGCCGTGCTCACGCTGGTCGGCCTCGCGCTCATGTGCTGGGCGGTGCTGCAGCCGACGCCGCTGCCGACGATCGTCGCGATGTCGCTCGGCCAGGTGGTCGGCACGGTCGCGTTCGGGATGTTCATCCTCGCGATCGTGATCGACCTGCGCCGCGACGCGCGCGCGCGCCGGCGCTTGATCGACAGCGGCGAGAAGATCCACCAGGACCTCCACGAGGAGCCGCCCGCATGAAGGCGCTCGCGATCCTGATCGCGATCACGCCCGCGGTGGCGCGCGCGGAGCCGCTGCGCCTGCGCGGCGACGCGTACATGTTCTCGACGAGCGCGTCGTCGGTCGGGCTGGTCGATCTCACCGCGGGCGGCGCGATCAACGACTGGCTGCGCGCCGACGCGGTCGTGTGGATGGGCGGCGGGATCTCGGACCACGACGCCGACGTGCTGATCATCGACGCGCACGCGCGGTCGCCGTCGGGGCACGGCGAGGCGACGCTCGGCCGCTTCGTCCTGACCGTCGGCGCCTTGCGCCCGCTCCACCTCGACGGCGCCGACGTGCGCACGTACCTGCCGCATCGGTTCGTCGTCGAGGCGTTCGGCGGCGCGCCGGTGGTGCCGTCGTTCGGCCCGCGCTCGTGGGATTGGCTCGCGGGCGCGCGGGTCGGCCGGCGGATCGGCGACTGGGGCTCGGCGGGCGTCGCGTACCTCGAAGAGCGCGATCACGGCGAGCTGTCGACGCAGGAGCTCGGCTTCGACGCCGGCGGCGCGATCGACAAGCGCACCGACGCGAGCGCGAAGCTCGCGATCGATCTGATCTCGACCGCGATCGCGGAGGCGCAGCTGGTCGGGACGCGGCGCTTCGGCGCGGTGCGCGTCGACGCGTACGCGATCCATCGATCGCCGTCGCACCTGTTGCCGGCGACCAGCTTGTTCAGCGTGCTCGGCGACGTCCCGTCCGAGCGCGGCGGCGCGCGGATGTCGTGGCGCGCGGCGCCGCGGCTCGATCTCGACGCGGATCTCGGCGCGCGCCGCATCGGCGACGAGGTCGGCGCGGATCTCACCGCGCGCGCGACCTTGCGCCTCGACGATCGCGGCAAGGGCGCGCTCGGGCTCGAGCTGCGCCGCGAGGGCGCCGCGCCGGGTTGGACCGGCGTGCGCGGCACCGCGCGCGTGCCGATCGACGACGCGCTGACCGCCTCGACCGAGCTCGAGCTCGTGCGTCCGGACAGCGACGCGCGCGGCGCGTGGTGGCCGTGGGCGATCGGCGCCCTGTCGTGGAAGCAGGGCGCGTGGGACGCGGGCGTCGCGATCGAAGCGTCGGCGTCGCCGGAGCATCGCTATCGCGTCGACGGCCTCGCGCGCGTCGGCCACACGTGGGAGGCGCCATGAAGGCCGCGCTGCCACTCTTGGCGCTGGCCGCGTGCGCGAGCATCCTCGGCTTCAAGCCGTCGCAGCCGACCGCGTTCCCGCACCGCGCGCACGTGACCAAGGGCATCGCGTGCACGACCTGCCATCAAGGCCTCGAGCGCAAGCCGGAGACCGGCGAGCTGCACCTGCCGACCGACGCGACCTGCACGCAGGCCGCGTGTCACGCCAAGCCGCACGACGATCATCCGTGCCTCGGCTGCCACGCGGATCCCGACGCGGTCGCGCTCGCCGCCGACGCGCGCGATCACCTGAAGTTCGAGCACGACAAGCACCTGCCGCGCGCGCGCGGCAACTGCATGCGCTGCCACGTCGGCGTCGCCGAAGGTGACGACCGGATCCGCCCGTCGATGCAGATCTGCTTCTCGTGCCACGGGCAACAGCAAGACGCGCGCACCTGCGACGCCTGCCACAAGGATCTCGCCGAGGAAGGCACGCTGCCGCAATCGCACCTGACCCACGACGGTGACTGGCTGCACGAGCACGGCGCGCGCGCGGGCACCGCGAGCGACGTCTGCGCGACCTGCCACCAGCAGCCGTTCTGCGCGTCGTGCCACGGCGTCGACACGCCGGCCTTGCCCGCGAAGCTCCACTTCGACGATCCGATGCGCGCGAGCGTGCACCGCGCCGGCTTCGCGAGCCGTCACGCGCTCGAGGCGCGCGTCGAGCCGGGCTCGTGCACCTCGTGTCATGCGCCGTCGTCGTGCCTCACGTGTCACGCGGAGAAGGGCGTGTCGGCGGAGAAGAGCTCGCTGTCGCCGCATCCCGCGGGATGGATCGGGCTGACGCGCGAGACCGATCAACACGGCCGCGCCGCGCGCGCCGATCCGGCCGAGTGCGCGGGCTGTCACTCCGGCGGCGGCGAGGCGCTGTGCGTGCGCTGCCATCAGGTCGGCGGTCCCGGCGGCAACCCGCACCCGGTCGGCTGGTCGAGCCGGCAACCGATCGGCGCGCTGCCGTGCCGGATGTGTCATCCGATCGGATCGACGCCATGAAGTGGATCGTCGCGATCGCCCTCCTCGCGATCGCCGCGTGCAGCGGCGCCGACGCCGACGGACCGCCGCGCGTCACGCACGAGGTCCCCCACGCGTGGCGCGACGTGCGCGACAGCTTCGGCCACACCGCGCACATCGTCTACGCGGGCGTGAAGTGCGCCGAGTGCCACACCGACGGCTACAAGCCGCCGCCGAAGACGCTGTGCGTGAAGTGCCACGACGACATCTCGACGCCGCTCCACGAAGCGCACGCGCACGGCGCGGATGCGCCGGCGTGCACCGACTGCCACGGCTTCGGCGCGGATCGATCGAAGGAGCCGCTCGCGTGCATGCGCTGCCACGCCAAGCCGCAAGGCGAGCTCGCCGCGGTCGGCGTGCACGGGAACGAGGCGTGCGGGCAGTGCCATCAACCGCACGGCGCGCCCGCGACGATCGCGCGAGACTGCGTCGAGTGCCACGCGCAAGAACGATCGCAGCACGGCACGATCAAGGGCGCGCAGCAGTGCCTCGACTGCCACCAGCCGCACGAGGCGGCGAAGTCCGCCGACAAGAAGTGCGTCGAGTGCCACGCGAAGCCGAAGGCGCTGTTCGCCGGTCACGACACCTGCACCGGCTGCCACGTCCCGCACGACTTCGCGAAGAAGCAGGTCGTGTCGTGCGCGAACTGTCACGCGAAGCGCACGCTGAACCACAAGGACTGCACCGGCTGCCACTCGACGCACGACGTCCGCACGCGCGCGGCGTGCTCGACGTGTCACGCGCAGAAGAAGGCGAACCACCCGACCGACTGCGAGGGCTGTCACCCGATCCATCGCGTCGGCGCGAACCAGGTCGCGGTCGCGTGCACGACCTGCCACACCGATCACGCGGGCCACGGCACCGCCGCGTGCGTGCAGTGCCACACGCCGCACCAGCCGAAGCCGCAGCTGAACGCGCAGCTGTGCGCGCGCTGCCACGCCGACAACACGCGCACGACCGCGGGCACCGGCCACGCGCAGTGCACGGGCTGCCACACCAACGCCGCGCACGCGCCGACCGCGCCGAAGCCGGCGTGCGCGACCTGCCACACGAAGATCGTCACCAACCAGGGACATCGGAGCTGCGCCGGTTGCCACACGACCGCGTCGCACGATCCGCGCGGCGCGAAGGCGGCGTGCGCGACCTGCCATCGCGCCGAATCGTCGAGCGCGCCGAAGGGCCACGCGACCTGCACCAGCTGCCACGATCAACACACCGGCGCGCGCAAGGTGACGTGCGCGAGCTGCCACGCGACCGAGTCCACCCACGGGCACGGCGCGAAGGTCGACTGCGCGAGCTGCCATCGCCCGCACGGACCCAACGGCCCCGCGTCACCGCCCGCGTGCTCGACCTGTCATCAACAGTCGGCGCTGCCCGGCCTGCACAAGGTCCCGAACCACATGGCGTGCGGGAACTGCCACGGCGGCCACACCGATCCGAAGAGCGATCGCGCGACCTGCATCAGCTGCCACAAGGATCGGGCGAACCACGAGCCGACCGCCGCGAGCTGCAAGGGCTGCCACCCGTTCTCGGGCCCCGCCGGACCGCGAGGGACGCTGCGTCACTGACGCGCGATCTGCGCGGCCCTTTGCGCGCGACGCACCGTTTGCGCATTTCGTCGCGCTAAGCTTGCGGAAGCTCGTTGGCACAGCCATCGCAACGTGAGGTTTCCATGGCATCCCTGGGTCGAATCCTGGTCGTAGACGACGAAGTCAACGCCCGTACGGCGCTCGCCGAGCTCCTGCGTGACGAGGGGTACGACGTCGAGACCGCCGCCGACGCTTTCAAGGCCCTCGGCAAGCTCGACGCCTTCACGCCGGACGTCGTGGTCACGGATCTGAAGATGCCGGGGATGGACGGGATCGAGCTGGTCAAGAAGGTGCGCGCGAACGAGGACCCGCCGGCGGTCGTCGTGATGACCGCGTTCGGCGCGGTGCAGTCGGCGGTCGACGCGATGCGCGCCGGCGCCGCCGATTACCTGACCAAGCCGCTCAACTTCGAGGAGCTCCTGGTCGTGCTCGGCCGCGTGCTCGAGCACCAGAAGCTGCGCGCCGAAGCGGTGCGCATGCGCGCGCGCTTGAGCGAGCGCGTCGCGCGCCAGAACATGGTCGGCTCGTCGCCGCCGATGCAGCGCGTCTTCGAGGTGATCGAGCAGGTCGCGCCGTCGAAGGCGACGGTGCTCCTCACCGGCGAGAGCGGCACCGGTAAGGAGCTGGTCGCGTCCGCGATCCACGAGCGCTCGACGCGCGCGAAGGGCCCGTTCATCAAGCTCCACTGCGCGGCGCTGGCCGAGAGCCTGCTCGAGAGCGAATTGTTCGGTCACGAGCGCGGCGCGTTCACCGGCGCGGTCGCGCGCCGCGACGGCCGCTTCCAGATGGCCGACGGCTGCACCTTGTTCCTCGACGAGATCGGCGAGATCTCGCCGACCGTGCAGGTCAAGCTCCTGCGCTTCCTGCAAGAGCACGAGTTCGAGCGCGTCGGCGGCGATCAGACGATCCGCGTCGACGTGCGCGTGATCGCGGCGACCAACCGCAACCTCACCGAGGAGGTCGCGAAGGGCAAGTTCCGCGAGGATCTCTTCTATCGGTTGAACGTCGTCGGCGTCGAGCTGCCGCCGCTGCGCGATCGCAAGGGCGACATCGCGGCCCTCGCGCGCTTCTTCCTCGATCGCTACGCGAAGGACAACGGCAAGGCGATCGAAGGCTTCTCGAACGCGTGCGTCGAGCTGCTCTTGTCGTACGACTGGCCCGGCAACGTGCGCGAGCTCGAGAACGCGATCGAGCGCGCGGTCGTGATGTGCGGCGGCCCGGAGATCGAGCCGAAGCACCTGCCGCCGGCGGTGCGCCCGTCGGTGTCGACCGAGCCGCGCCGCCCGCCGATCCCCGGCTCGACGCTCGACGAGCTCGAGAAGTACGCGATCCTCGAGACGCTGGCCGCGTGCGGCGGCTCGACCTCGAAGGCGGCCGATCAGCTCGGCATCAGCATCCGCACGATCCAGTACCGCCTGCACCAGTACAACGCGGCGCCGCGCTCCGACGTCGACGCCGTGCAAGCGCGTAAGACGCAGTGACCTTCTTCGACGAGATCAAGGACTACGTCGGCTTCGGCGAGGACGACGCGGCGGCCCTGCGCGCGCTGCGTCCGCTCCTCGAGCCGCGCTTCGTCGCGCTCGCCGAGCACCACTACACGGCGATCCTCCGCCACCCGCGCGCGGCGGCGGCGATCACCGGCGGCGCGCAGCAGGTCGCGCGCCTCAAGCAGACGCTGGTCGCCTGGCTCGACAGCGCGCTGGCCGGCCCGCACGATCAGGCGTACTACCAGCGGCGCGCGCGCATCGGCCGCATCCACGTCGTGATCGGGCTGCCGCAGGAGTACATGTTCACCGCGATGAACGTGATGCGCGTCGACGTGCACCACGCGATCGACGACCTCGCGCCCGACGGCGCGGCCGCGATGCGCGACGCGGTCGACAAGCTGTTCGATCTCGAGCTCGCGATCATGCTGCGCCACTACCAGAGCGACAGCGAGGCCAAGCTCGTGCAGCGCGAGCGCACCAACCTCGACGATCGTCTGAGCGCGATGCGCACGCTGACCGCGGGCCTCGCGCACGAGGTCCGCAACCCGCTCAACGCCGCCAAGCTCCAGCTCGAGCTGCTCGAGCGCCGCTTGAAGAAGGGCGCCGAGGACGAACGCCTGCTCGAGGGCACGCGGCTGGTCCATCACGAGATCCAGCGGCTCACCGAGCTCTTGCAGGAGTTCCTCGACTTCGCGCGGCCCGCGCAGCTGGTCGCCGGCGAGCACGACCTCGTCGCGATCGCGCAGCACGTGATCGAGCTGCAGCGCGCGCGCGCCGACGCGCGCGACGTCGAGCTCGAGCTGACGCGCTCGACGCCGGTCGTGCACGCCTGGTGCGACGGCGCGCGCATCCACCAGGTGATCTTCAACCTCGTGCAGAACGCGCTCGAGGCCGTCCCCGACGGCGGCACGGTCGAGCTGCGGGTCGCCGGCGCGGTCGGCGGCGGCGCGGTGATCACGATCATCGACAACGGCGGCGGCATCCCACCCGACGTGCTCGCGCGCATCTACGAGCCGTTCTTCTCGACCAAGGAAGGCGGCACCGGCCTCGGCATGGCGATCGTGCACAGCCTCGTCGAGCTCCACCGCGGCGCGATCGAGATCGCGACCGGCGCCGGCGGCACCGAGATCAGCGTGAAGCTGCCGCCCAGGCCGTGACGTGATATAGTCACCATCATGGTCATGAAGCGTCGCGCGGCACGAGGGCAGGTCTCGGCGGCGGAGTTCAAGGCGATCTGCCTCGAGCTGATGGATGAAGTGGATCGGACGGGCTCCTCGGTCGTCGTCACGAAGCGAGGGCGCGCGGTGGCGCAGCTCTCGCCCGTGCGTTCACGCGTGCGATCCGCCTTCGGTCTCCTCGAGGGACGGATCCGAGCTCGCGGTGACATCACCGCACCGATCCGCGTGACCTGGAACGCAGGCGCGTGATCCTGCTCGATACCCACGTGCTGGTCCGCTACCTGATGGGCGACAAGAAGCTCGGACGGCGCGCGGTCGCGACGATCGACAAGGCGCTTCCGATCGACGAGGTCTACGTCTCCGCGATCTCGTTCTGGGAGGTCGCGATGCTCGTCGAGCGGAAGCGGCTCGAGCTCGACATGACCGTCACGGCGTTCCGCACGCTCGTCCTGCGGCACGGCATCCGCGAAGAAGCGCTCGACGGCGAGATCGGGATCGCCGCAGCGGAGCTTCCCGGCACGCACGGCGACCCGGCAGACCGGATGCTCGTCGCCACCGCCGTCCTCCGCGGTCTCACGCTCGTCACGGCCGACGACGTCCTGCTGCGCTGGAAGCTGCGCGGCTTCCGCGCTCAGGACGCGACGGCCTGAGCGCTAGAGATGGACGCGGCCCGGCGAGCCGCCGGCCGCGTGGCAGCCGTTGCACGCGCCCGCCGCGGTGCCGCTCATCTGCTTCGACGAGGGACACCGGCTCGCCTTGACGTGCAGCGGCGCGGTCAGCGGCGTCGGCGTCCAGAAGTTGCCGTTGTCGGCGCTGACGATCGTCACGGTCGTGCCGTTGGCGTCGGTGATCTCGATCGTCGCGCCCGAGATCGCGGTCCCGCCGCCGCTGTCGCTGTAGAGCGTGCCGGCGGCGTACCAGTGCGGCGCGGCGCCGGTGCCGGTGTGGCACGAGAGGCACTGCGCGCCGGCGTTGTGGTGACCGCTGCCCGGCGACGCCTGCGGCTGCGCGCACGCGAGCGCGGGCGCGTCGGGCGACGACGTCGCGGCGTCGGGCGAGTCTCCCGACGGTGGGGACGGAGCGGGCGGCTCGACGACGCACGCGGCGAAGAAGATCGAAAGCAAGACGAAGCCTCTCATCGGCGCCTCCTGGGGTGCATGGCCCAAGAGCAAGCGCCGTGCGCGCGCTAAGTCCTTCGCACGCCTCGCCTCAGCGAATGGAGTGTCGGTCGGAGCCCGCAGCGGTGGGGCTCGATCCCACGGTCGGGCCCACGGTCGGCGCGGCGAACAGCGCATCGGCGAAGCGATCGACCGCGGCCCAGTCGGTGTAGTGGTGATCCTTCGACGTGTCGGTCGCGTGCCCGGCGCGCTTCGAGATCATCTTCATGATCAAGCGCGTGACGAAGCCGTACGCGCGGTAGTCGAGCGAGCCGCCGAACGCGATCGCGCCCGACGGCCGCCAGCCGGTCTCGGCGAAGAACGCGGCGAGGTAGCCGTTCGGATCGGCGTCGGCCGAGGTCGCGGCCGCCATGCTCACCGAGAAGAACGCGCTCGGCCGCTCGAGCAGCTCGAGCTTGTGGCGCTTCACGTACGCGACGATCTCCTTCGCGTGCTTGCCGAGCTGGATGCGCGATCCGATCAGGACCGCGTCGTAGCCCGACGGCGGCGCGACCGCGGCGCCGGTGCCCAGCGCGTCGGTCAGCTCGACCGCGTGCCCGCGCGCGCGCAGGCGATCCGCGATCCGCTCGGCGATCGCGCGCGTCGTGCCGTACGAGCTCGCGTGGACGATCAGGATCTTCATCGCGCCCTCCGTTGGTGTGCGGCCGCGGCGTCGGCGATCACCTTGGGCGACAGGAACGTGCGCTCCTCGGCCGCCATGTGTGCGTCGAGGTCCTCGGCGAACTCCGCGAAGCGCCCGGCGACCGTGCGGGTGTCGCCGTCGAGCTTCGACACGAAGGCCGTGTGCTCGGCGGCGTGCTCCTCGAGCATGCGCTCGACTCGCATCGGTCCCCAGGCATCCGACGTGGCGAGCGCGGGCTCGAGCAGACGTTCTTCGGCTTCGACGTGCGCGGTGAACTGCTCGCGCAGCCGCGCCAGCTCGGCCGCCAGCTCGTTGGCGACCGGCTCGCCGAGCAAGAGGCGCGCGGACAGCTCGGCGCAGCGGCCGACCCGCACGCGCAGTCCGGCGTGCTGTTCCAGCATCAACGCCCCTAGCTCGACGACGTCTTCGGACTTCATGCGCGAGCTCCTTCTCGTCGGGATTCGACGTGATCGTGCAAGCGGCGGCGCGCCGCCTCGAACGCATCCTTGATCGCGCCGTGCGCGTCTTCGTGCTCGCCGCTGACCACCAGCGTCGTGCCCGGCACCGCCAGCTCGACGCGCGCGTCGAAGCGGGCGCCGTGACGATGGTGCTTGTGCGGCAGCTCGAGCGCGACGACGCAGCGCAGGACGCGCGAAGAGGTCGTCTCCAGCTTCTCCGCCCACTCGCGCACCTGGCGCTCGACGGATTCGCTGGGAGTCATGCCGCGGAAATGGATCTCGATCGGAAAGGACATGCCTGGGGTAGTTGCACGCCCCGCGCCACGCGCGAACGGGGCGTTAGACGGTCCTGGAGAACACCGGGCGCGCAGCGTTTGCGTCGCGCGGCAGATACGCGTCGAAGATCGACGCGATATTGCGGATCAGCACCCGGCCGGCGTCGGTCGCGGTGATGCGCGATCCCTCGCGCACGACCAGCCCGTCGGCCTCCAGCGGCGCGAGGCGCGCCAGCTCGTCGCCGTACGCGCCGGGCGCGAGGTCGACGCGCTGGTTGCACATGAGCTGCGTGATGATCGCGGACCGCTCGCGATCGTCGTCGGAGAGCGCGTGCCCGCGCTCGACCGGCAGGTGGCCGTCGGCGAGCCACGCCTGGTAGCGGGGGAGGAGCCGCGTGTTCTGCACGAACGCGCCGCCGACCTGACCGATCGCGGACACGCCGAGCGCGATCGTCTCGGGCGCGCGCGTCACCGTGTAGCCCTGGAAGTCGCGCCACAGGCGGCCGTCGTCGCGCGCGCGCGCGAGCTCGTCCTCGGGCAGCGCGAAGTGATCCATGCCGATCGCGCGATAGCCGGCGTCGACGAGCTGATCGTGCGCGAGCCGGAACAGCGCCAGCTTCGCGGGCCCGTGCGGGATGTGCGCCGACGGCAGGCGCCGCTGGTGCGGCTTGACGTCGGGCACGTACGCGAACGAGAAGAGCGAGATGCGATCGGGGCGCAGGACGCAGATCTCGTCGATCGTGCGCGCCCACGACGACGGCGTCTGCATCGGCAGCCCGTAGATGAGATCGAAGTTCACGCTCGCGAAGCCGATCGCGCGCGCGTAGTCGAGGATGCGGCGGGTGTCGTCGACGGTCTGGATGCGGTTGACCGCCTTCTGCACGTCGGCGTCGAAGTCCTGCACGCCCATCGACAGGCGGTTGAAGCCCATCCCGCGCAGGAGCGCGAGCTGCTCCTTGCGCGTGACCATCGGATCGATCTCGAGCGCGAGCTCGGCGTCGCGATCCGGCGTGAAGTGATCGGTGATCGTGCGCCACAGCGCGACCAGCTGCCGCTCGTCGAGGGTCGTCGGCGTGCCGCCGCCCAGGTGCAGGCGCGACATCCGCGTGCGCGATCCCAGATGCGACGCCACGAGTGAAGCCTCGCGATCGACCGCGCGCAGGTACGGATCGATCTTCGATCCGTCCTTCGAGACGATCACGTTGCAACCGCAGTAGCTGCACATCTTCCGGCAGAACGGGATGTGCACGTAGATCGAGAGCGGCGCGTCCGAGGACGACGCGCGTTCGAGCGCGGCGACGTACTCGGTCTCCCCGAACCGCTCCGACCACACCGGCGCGGTCGGGTAGCTCGTGTACCGAGGCGCGGCGACGTCGTAGCGGCGGACCAGGTCTTCACCGAGGAGCGGGAAGTGCGTCATGGCTGACCGATGAAGAGCAAGGCGCGGGCCATGCATGAAGGTGGGACATGACCACCCTCAAGAAGATCCACGTCGTCGTCGGTTACGACTTCTCGGGCACGGCGGAGGAGGCGCTCGCGCGCGCCCTCGACGTCGCGTGCCGCGCCCCGCAGCACACGCTGCACATCCTCGCCGCCCTCGATCCGCGGCAAGGCCTCGCCGTCTCGCCGACGGTGGCGGTCGACTACGAGTACGCGGAGCAGATCCAGCGGCTCGCGGGCGAACGGATCACCGCGGCGCTCGCAGGCCGTGCGTCGATGCACGAGGTGCAGTTCTTCGTCTACGCGCGCATCGGCAGCGCGTCCGAGGAGATCCTGCGGCTCGCCGAGGAGGTCGGCGCGGACATGATCTTCGTCGGATCGCACAGCCGCACCGGCATCCGCCGCGTGCTGCTCGGCTCGGTCTCCGAGCACGTCGTCCGCGAGGCGAAGTGCCCGGTCATGGTCGTGAAGCCCAAGGACTATGCCGAGGTCGAGCTCGAGCAGATCGTGGAGAGCCCGGAGCCGCATCACCGCTACGCGCGTCCGCACCGCTACTCCTACGTCGATCAGCGCGTGATCACGCGCCCCGCGAACTGGCCGCTTTGAGCGCAACCGGCGCGTAGGGGCCGGCGGCGAACGCAAAGCGTGCGCGCAACCGCCGCGCAGAAGCCGCCCTCGACGGGCACGCCCGTTGCTGTAACGGACCCCGATGAGTCGCACCGAGTCGGGTCGCACCGAGACCATTCGTTACGACGACGCGATCGTAAGACGCTTCGTCCTCGCCACGGTGGTGTGGGGCGCGGTCGGCATGCTGGTCGGGCTGTGGATCGCCCTCCAGCTCGCCGTCCCCAAGCTCAACTTCGCCCCGTACTTCACGTTCGGGCGCCTGCGACCGCTGCACACGAACGCGGTGATCTTCGCGTTCGCGGGCAACGCGATGTTCTCCGCGATCTATTACTCGTCGCAGCGTCTCTTGAAGACGCGCATGTACAGCGACCTGCTCTCGAAGATCCACTTCTGGGGATGGCAGCTGATCATCGTCGCCGCGGCGATCACGCTGCCGCTCGGCTTCACGCAAGGCAAGGAGTACGCCGAGCTCGAGTGGCCGATCGACATCGCGATCGCGATCGTCTGGGTGACGTTCGCGGTCAACATGTTCGGCACGCTCGCGGTCCGGCGCGAGCGCCACATCTACGTCGCGATCTGGTTCTACCTGGCGACGATCGTCGCGATCGCGATCCTCCACATCTTCAACAACCTCGTCGTCCCCGCCGGCCTGTTCAAGAGCTACTCGATCTACAGCGGCGTGCAGGACGCCATGATGCAGTGGTGGTACGGGCACAACGCGGTCGGCTTCTTCCTCACGACGCCGGTCCTCGGGCTCATGTACTACTTCTTGCCGAAGGCGGCGGGGCGGCCGGTCTACTCGTATCGGCTCTCGATCCTCCACTTCTGGTCGCTGGTCTTCATCTACATCTGGGCCGGCCCGCATCACCTCCACTACACGGCGCTGCCCGCGTGGGCGTCGACGCTCGGCATGGTGTTCTCGATCATGCTGTGGATGCCGTCGTGGGGCGGCATGTTCAACGGCCTGCTGACCTTGCGCGGCGCGTGGCACAAGGTCGACACCGATCCGGTCCTCAAGTTCTTCGTCGTCGGCCTGACCTTCTACGGCATGTCGACCTTCGAGGGCCCGATGATGTCGATCAAGACGGTCAACGCGCTGTCGCACTACACGTCGTGGAACATCGCGCACGTCCACGGCGGCGCGCTCGGCTGGGTCGGGTTCATGACGTTCGGCATGATCTACTGGCTGTGGCCGCGGCTGTGGCAGACCGAGCTCTACTCGAAGAAGCTCGCGACGACGCACTTCTGGATCGGCACGATCGGCATCGCGATCTACGTGATCGCGATGTGGTCGGCGGGCATCACCGAGGGCCTCATGTGGCGCGCGCTCGATCACGAGGGCCGGCTGCAGTACGACTTCCTCGACGCGACTCGGCACGTGAACCCGATGAACTGGGTGCGCGCGTTCGGCGGCGGCCTCTACCTCGCCGGCGTGCTGCTCATGGCCTACAACCTGGTGCGCACGTGGATGCAGCGCCCGGCGAAGCTCGAGGATCCCGAGGTCGAGGTCCCCGCGCGCAGCGAGATGATCCCCGCCGCGCCCGAGCCGGGCACGCACCCGAAGCCGTGGCACCGCAAGTGGGAGGGCATGCCGCTCCTCTTCACGGTCTTGACCGCGACCGCGATCATCGTCGGCTCCGCGTTCGAGCTGGTGCCGATGTTCCTGCGCTCGACCGACGTCACGCCGATCGCGACCGTGAGGCCGTACACGCCGCTCGAGCTCTACGGCCGCGACATCTACATCCGCGAGGGTTGTTACAACTGCCACTCGCAGATGATCCGTCCGTTCGTCGACGAGGTCGTCCGCTACGGCGACTACTCGCGCGCGGGTGAGTTCGTCTACGACCATCCGTACCAGTGGGGCTCGCGCCGCATCGGTCCGGATCTGCAGCGCGAGGGCGGCAAGCGGTCGAGCCTGTGGCACGTGCGGCACCTGGACGATCCGCGCGCGACCTCGCCCGGATCGATCATGCCGTCGTATCCGCACCTCGCGTCGGACACGATCGATTGGGATCGCGTCGACGCCGACGTCGGCGCGATGGTGACGCTCGGCGTCCCGTACGACGCCGACGCGAAGGCGCACGCGGCGTCGCTCGCGCACGATCAAGCCAAGACGATCTCCGACGAGATCGTCGCGCAGGGCGGCCCGGCGGATCTCGCCGACAAGGACGTGGTCGCGTTGATCGCGTACCTGCAACGCATGGGCGCCGATTACGCCAAGTCGATCGCGAAGCCCGCGATCGCGCAGGGAGGCAACTGATCATGTGGGGCACCGTCGTGTTCGCGACGTTGTTCGCCGTCTTGTGCGCGCGCCTGTTCGGCGCGCGGCGGCGGCAGATCTTCGAGGAGGCGCGTCAGCTTCCCCTCGACGAAGGAGAGATCCGTGGACGCGAATGATCCGCTTCTGTTCGAGCACGATCACGACGGCATCCAGGAGCACGACAACCCGGCGCCGCCGTGGCTGACGCGCACGTTCGCCGGTTGCATCGTGTTCGCCGCGGTGTACTTCACCTGGTTCCACGTCGCGCATCGCGGCGCGTCGCCGCAGGAGAGCTTCGACGTCGCCTGGAGCGACTACCAGGCGATGCGCAAGGAGGCGATGAAGACCGACGTGATCGCGGTCGACGAGACCATCCTCGCCGCCGACGCCAAGGACAGCGAGCTGATCGCGCGCGGCAAGCAGGTGTTCGCCGAGAAGTGCGTCGGCTGCCACACCGACAACGGCCGCGGCCTCGTCGGGCCCAACCTCACCGACGACTACCAGATCCACGGCCACACGCGCATCGATCTCTACAACACGATCATGCAGGGCGTGCTCGACAAGGGCATGCCGGCGTGGGGTGAGCAGCTGCCGCAGCACGACGTGATCGCGGCGGCGGCGCTGGTGTCGACGTTCCGCGGCACCAACGTCTCCGGCGGCAAGGCGCCGCAGGGCGATCGCGTCACGGCGTTCCCATGAACGATCACGATCACGATCACGACCGCGTGCTGCCGACGCTCGAGGCGAACGGCGATCGCGTGCCGGTGCGGCCGCGCCAGGCGCGCGGTCGCTTCTATCGCCGGCGCCGCGCGGTCGCGATCGCGCTGATCGCCGCGTTCCTGCTCTTGCCGTACGTGATGATCGACGGGCGTCCGGCGATCCTGCTCGATCTCGGCGCGCGCGAGTTCGCGTTCTTCGGCTCGGTCTTCCGCCCGAGCGACACCGTCTCGTTGATGATGTTCGGCCTGTCGGTCGCGTTCGCGATCGTCCTGGTCACGGCGCTGTGGGGCCGCGTGTGGTGCGGCTGGGCGTGCCCGCAGACCGTGTGGCTCGAGTGGGTGTTCCGCCCGATCGAGCGCTTCTTCGAGGGATCGCCGGCGCAGCAGCGCGCGCTCGACGCGCGCGGCGGCCGATCGTGGCGACGGTTCGCGAAGCTCGGCGTCTACATGGCGCTCGCGTTCGTCCTCGCGAACACGTTCCTCGCGTACTTCGTGTCGGCGTCGCGGGTCGGTTCGTGGGTGCAGCACTCGCCGGCGGAGCACCCGGTCGGCTTCGCGGTCGTGATGATCACGACCGGGCTGGTCTTCTTCGACTTCGCGTACATGCGCGAGCAGACCTGCACCTTCGCGTGCCCGTACGGGCGCATGCAGTCGGTGCTCTTGGATCGGCAGTCGATGATCGTCGCGTACGACGCCGGGCGGGGCGAGCCGCGCGCGCGCCGCCGCAAGCTCGCGGTGATCGGGAACGCGGGCGACTGCGTCGACTGCAGCGCGTGCGTGCAGGCGTGCCCGGCGGGGATCGACATCCGCAAGGGCCTGCAGATGGAGTGCGTCGGCTGCGCGCAGTGCATCGACGCGTGCGACTCCGTGATGGACAACCTCGATCAGCGGCGCGGCTTGATCCGCTACACGTCGCGCGCCGAGCTCGCGGGCGAGCGGCCGCGCGTCCTGCGCGCGCGCACGATCGTCTATCCGCTGTTGCTCGCGGCGTCGGTGATCGGCTTCTTGATCACGGTCGGCGATCGCGCGGCGGCGGACGTGTGGCTCGAGAAGTCGCCCACGCCGTACGAGACCCTCGACGGCGGCATGGTCTCGACGCCGGTCAAGCTGCGCCTCGAGAACCGCAGCGACGCGCCGCGCGTCTACACGATCACGCTCGACGATCCGAGCGGCGCGCACGCGCAGGTCGCGGGGCTCATGCCCAGCTACAAGCTCGCCGGGCGGCAGACCGAGCACATCCCGTTCTTCGTCCTGTCGCAGCCCGGCACGTTCTCGGCGGGCCGGCGCGACGCGACGATCGTCGTGCGCGACGACCACGGTTGGTCGACGACGCTGTCGGTCGTCTTGCTCGGTCCTTCGGGAGGTGCGCGATGAGCGCGTCGAAGCGTTGGTGGTTGATCATCGCGGCGTTCCTCGTCTTCAACTTGCTCGCGGCGGTCGGGCTGCTCGCCTTGGCGCACAGCTCGGGTGAGAGCCGCGTGCTGCCGTCGTATTCGTCGGAGTCACGATGATCGAGATGTTCGCGGCGGTGTGCGCGTCGAGCGTCGCGGGCAGCGTGCACTGCGCCGCGATGTGCGGGCCGCTGGTCGGGCTGTGGGACGATCCGTCGCATCGGATCGCGCCGCACCTCGCGCACGCGGGCGGGCGCGCGATCGCGTACGTCACGCTCGGCGTGATCGCGGGCGCGATCGGCGGCGCGCTCGATCTCGCGGGCGCGATGCTCGACGTGCAGCGCGTCGCGTGGCTGATCGCGGCCGCCGCGGTGACGGCGTGGGGCGTGATCACGCTCCTGGGTGCGCTCGGCGTGATCGCGCGCGCGCCCGGGTCGCGGCTGTTCGGTCGCGGGTTGGTGCAGCTCCGGCGCAAGCGACCGATCGCGCGCGCCGCGCTGGTCGGCGTGTTGTCGGCGGCGCTGCCGTGCGGATGGTTGTGGGCGTTCGTCGTGCTCGCCGGCGGGACCGGCGGACCCGTCACCGGCGGGCTCGTGATGCTCGCGTTCTGGATCGGCACCGTGCCGATGATGCTGGGCGCGGGCGCGTTGGTGTCGCCGATCGCGCGGCGGCTCGGCCGCAAGTTCCCGATCGTGAGCGCGGCCTTGTTGATCGGGCTCGGCACGTTCGCGCTCGTCGAGCGCGCGCCGCTCGCCGCGCCGGCCGCGCACTCGTGCTGTCATGGACACGGTCCTCACTAGTCTCCCGATCGCCGGCGCATCGTGCGCGCACTGCGGCTTGCCGGCGCCGCGAGGCGATCGCTTCTGCTGCGCCGGGTGCGAGACCGTCTATCACGCGCTCGCCGACGGCGGGCTGACCGGCTACTACGCGCTCGCCGATCGCGAGGCGCGCGCCGCGCACACGACCGATCGCAGCTACGCCGAGCTCGACGACGCCGCGTTCGCGAAGCGCCACGTGCGCGCGCGCGCCGACGGGCTGTGCGAGACCTCGCTCTATCTCGAGGACGTGCGCTGCGGCGCGTGCGTGTGGTTGGTCGAGCGCGTGCCGCGCCTCGTCGACGGTGTGCGCGACGTGCGGGTCGATCTCGGCCGGGGCCGCGCCGACGTCGTCTACGACGCGCGCACCGCGCCGCTGTCGACGGTCGCGCGCGCGATCGATCGGCTCGGTCACCCGGTGCATCCGTATCGCGGCGTCGATCGCGATCTGCAGCGGCGCCGCGAGGATCGCGCGCTGCTCTTGAAGATCGCGATCGCGGGCGCCGCCGCCGGCAACGTCATGCTGATGGCGGCGGCGATCTACGCCGGCGTCGACGGCGCGATGGCGATCTTCTTCCGCTGGGCGGCGATGATCGTCGCGGTGCCTGCGCTCACCTACGCGGCGACGCCGTTCTGGCGCGGCGCGATCGCCTCGCTGCGCGCGGGTCGCTTGCACCTGGATCTCCCGATCTCGATCGGCATCGCGGCGGGCCTCGCGTGGGGCGTGCACGACGTGCTCGCGAACCGCGGCGAGCCGTACTTCGACTCCCTCGGCATGCTCGTCTTCCTGCTCTTGTCCGCGCGCTGGCTGCAGGCGCGGCAGGCGCGGCGCGCCGCGAGCGCCGCGGAGATCGTGCACGCGCTGACGCCGTCGCGCGCGCGCCGCGTGGCGGGATCGTCGATGCAGGACGTCCCGATCGAAGCGATCGCGATCGGCGATCTGATCGAGGCGCGCGCGGGCGAGACGATCGCCGTCGACGGCGTGATCGACACCGGGGCGAGCGCGGTCGACGCGGGGCTGCTCACGGGGGAGCCGCGTCCCGTCGACGTCGGCCCCGGCGACACCGTCGCCGCCGGCGCGGTGAACCTGGCGGCGCCGATCCGGATCCGTACGACCGCCGCCGGCGAGGACACGCGCGTCGGCCGGCTCGCTGCGCGGCTCGGCGAGCTCACCGCGACCCGCCCGCGCATCACGCAGCTCGTCGATCGGATCGCGTCGCGCTTCGTCGTGGTCGTGCTGATCGCCGCGGCCGCGACGATCGCGCTGTGGTGGCACACCGGGCCCGAGCACGCGGTCTCGCACGCGATGGCGCTGCTGGTCGTGACGTGCCCGTGCGCCCTCGCGCTCGCGACGCCGCTCACTTTCGGGATCGCGATCGGCCGCGCGGCGCGCCGCGAGATCCTGATCAAGTCGCACGACGCGCTCGAGCGCCTCGCCGCGAGGAGCACGATCGTCCTCGACAAGACCGGCACCGTCACCGAGGGGCGCATGCGCGTCGACGGCTGGCTCGGTGCGGACGTGGCGAAGGACTGCGCCGCCGTGCTCGAGCGCGCATCCGTGCATCCGCTCGCGCGCGCGATCGCCGCCGATCGGCCCGACGCGATCGGGATCGCGACCGACGTGCGCGAGGACACCGGCCGCGGCATCGCGGGACGCATCGACGGCGTCGCCGTCGCCGTCGGATCGCCGCGGTGGATCGCGGCGCGCGCCGAGCTCGCCGAGCCGATCGCGGAGGCGATCGAGCACGCAGCCGGGCAGGGCGCGACGCCGGTGGTCGTCGCGATCGACGGTCGCGCGTGCGCGGTCGCGCGGCTGGTCGATCCGATCCGCAAGGACGCGCGCGCGTCGATCGATCACCTGCGCGCGCTCGGACACGACGTCGAGCTCCTCTCCGGCGACGATCCGCGCGTGGTCGCGCAGGTCGGCGCCGCGCTCGGGCTGCCGCACGATCGCTGCCGCGGCGGCGCGACGCCCGAGGACAAGCTCGCGCACGTGCAAGCGCTCGCCGCGAAGACCAGGACGATCATGGTCGGCGACGGCGTGAACGACGCGGCCGCGCTCGCCGCCGCGACCGCGGGCATCGCGGTGCACGGCGGCGCCGAGGCGTCGATCGACGCGGCCGACGTCTTCCTGCGTGCGCCCGGCCTCGCGCCGGTGGTCACCGTCGTCGACGGCGCGCGGCGCTCGCTCGCGACCGTGCGCCGATGCCTGCGCTTCTCGCTCGCGTACAACCTCACGATGGGCACGCTCGCGATCGCGGGCGTCGTCCATCCCTTGCTCGCCGCCGCGCTGATGCCCGCGAGCTCGCTCACCGTGCTCGCGTGCGCCGCGCGCTCGAGGGCCTTCCGATGAACGTCCTCTATCTCATCCTCCCGCTCGCGCTCGTGATCGTCGGCGGCGCGGTGGTCGCATTCGCCTGGAGCGTGCGCGACGGCCAGCTCGACGACCTCGACACGCCGCCCCGCCGCATGCTCGACGACTGAATCGCTCCGCGATCGCTCCGTTCGCCTGAGCGAAGCGCCGAAGGCGCGGAGTCGTCGGCACCCGTTCGCCCGGAGCGAAGGCCCGAAGGGCCGGAGTCGAAGGGCATCCGTTCGCCCGGAGCGAAGGCCCGAAGGGCCGGAGTCGAAGGGCGCGTCGGCAACGGCAACGGCAACGGCAACGGCAACGGCAACGGCAACGGCATCGGCATCGGCATCGGCATCGACGAGACTTCGGCGGGTGAACCGATCACCTCGCCGCGCTCACGTGGCCGCTCACCCGGCGGTGAGCGGCCGCGCGGCGGCTCACCGCGTGAGCCGCCACAGCATCGCGCGCACGCGATCGAGCAGCGCGAGCGGCGACGCGATGTCGTCGACGTAGCCGAACGCCTGCGCGAGGCGGAGCTGCGTGGTGACCTCGCGCGCGCTGCCGAGCGCGTAGCGGAAGTGCTCGATGCGGCGGCCGCCGGCCAAGCCGTTGGCCTCGTCGATGTTCGACGGCACGCTGCACGCCGCGCGATGGATCTGTTCCGCGAGCGATCGC
>DATJIA010000423.1:0-9029 GCA_035493675.1 Kofleriaceae bacterium
CGCATTCTCCTTGCGGAGGCGCAACAGCTCGTCGCGATCGCCGTACCCGACGGCCTCTGGCTGCGCGTCGTCCTTCATCACCCACGCGCGCAACACGCTCACACCGATGCCGAGCTCGCGCGCCACGTCGCTCAGCCCGCGTCCGCTGCTGCGGAATAGGTTCACGGCTTCTCGCTTGAAGCTCGGGTCAAACTTGCGTCGTCTCTTCATCAGGACACCTCATTCTGGCCTCTCGGCGCAGGGTTGGTGTCCACGGAATCGGGGCAAGCCCACATCGTCGACGTGGGCGTTGACGGCGACGGCGACGGCGACGAAAGCAGCTCACGCGTCTCTCATCACGCGGCTTCGCGCTGCGCCCACGCCGCGGCGTCGCGCAGCGTGACGATCGTGAAATGCTCGCTGAGGTAATCGAGCACCTCCTCGAGCGCCGCGCGCTTCTTCGCGAGCGGCACGCGCAGATCCGGTTGGCGCGCGACCAGCTCGCCGGGGATCCCGTCGTCTCCCGCGTCGGCGAGATCGATGCCGTGCAGCTCGAGGTTGAAGAAGGGACGCTTCGCCATCGCGGCGAGCGCGCGCTCGCGCAGCATCCGCGGCGCCAACAACAAGGACGTCCCGATCGCGGGGATGCGCAGCCACGGCGTGACCGCGACCGGCAGCTCGACCAGCGCGGCTTGCCCGCGGCGCCACGGCGCGCGCGCCGACGGACGATACGGATCGGCGGGCGCGAGCAGCGCGCGCGGGTTCGTCATGACCGCGCCGCTCGGCCGGCCCGCCGCGGCGAGCGCGGCCATCACCGCGGCCTTCGCGGCGTAGTAGCCCGGCGCGGGGAAGATCGACGAGTCGTACGTGTAGCCGCGGCGCAGGAGCTCCGCGACCATCACCGGCGAGAGATCGTAGCCGGGCGCGCGGAAGCCCATCGTGCGATGGCCGGTGACCTCGCGCAGGAGCGCGTCGCAGTGCCCGACCTCTTCGGCGACGCGGCCGGCGTCGAGGCGCGCCATCTCGTACGGGTGGGTGTGCGAGTGGTTGCCGAGCTCGTGGCCGGCGCGATCGAGCGCGGCGAGCTGCTTGCGCGCGGCGCGCGCGGCGTCGAGATCGATCGTCGGATCGAGATCGGCGCCGACGACGAAGAAGGTCGCGTGGATCCCGCGCGCCGCGAAGACCTCGGCGAAGCGCGGCACGCAGTTGCGCATCACCGTCGCGGCGAGCTCGGGCGGCGACGCGCCGAGCCCGTGGATCCGGTAGTAGCAGCTGATCGGATCGAGATCGATCGAGACCGAGCAGTAGCGCGCGCTCACACGTCCTTGCCCTTGTCCTGCACGCGGATCACCCACGTCAGCTTGGCGAGCCCGCGCAGCACGCGCGGCACGCGCTTGACGAGGTTGATCGCGGGCGGGCGCTTCTCGGCGAGGCGCACCGGGATCTCGAGCATCGCGAGGCCTTCGCGGCCGGCGCGGATCACGAGCTCGCTCGCGAACAGATCGCGATCGATCACGCAGCGCTCCACGATCGGCGTGACCGTCTCGCGATGGAACGCCTTCAAGCCGTGGGTGTCGGTGCCGTGGAAGTCGAGCGCGGTCTTGAGCATGCCGTTGATGATCTTGGTCGCGGCGCGGCGGAACAGCGGGCGTTGATCGCTGGCGCCCTTCATCGCCTTCGAGCCGACGACGAAGTCGGCGTCGCCGTGGCGCAGGACCTCGAGCGCGCGGCGGTGGAAGTCGCCGTCGCAGAGATCGATCTCCTCGCAGATCACCCACCGGCCGGCCGCCTCGAGGATGCCGCGCTTGAGCGCCTTGCCGTAGTTCGGCTCGCCGAGCGAGAACGCGCGGATCTCGTCGGGGTGCTCGTTGGCGAGGTGCTGCGCGAGCTCGAACGTGCGGTCCTTCGAGCCGTTCTCGGCGATGATCACCTCGAACGTGATCGGCGCGCCGAGCGCCTCGCGCGTCTTCGCGAACGACGCGCGCAGCTCCGTGATCGCTTCGCGGAGGATGCCCTCCTCGTTGTAGACGGGGATCACGATCGAGACGTCGGGCGCCGGCATCGGGAACGCCTGTTATCCCACGGCGCGCAGCTGGCGGTCGAGGAAGCCGAGCGTCGCTTGCCACGCCTCGCGGCCGGCCGGCGTGTAGCGGAAGCGGCTGCGCAGGCCATGGCCGACGCCGTCGTGCCAGTGCGACTCGAGGCGATCGCCGAGCATCGTCTCGAGCGCCTTCACCTTGCGCGGCAGGCAGATCTTGTCGTCGGTGGCGAAGTGGCCCTGGACCGGGCCCTTGATCGCGTCGCCGACGGCGCGATCGATGCCGGCGCCGGTGACGCCCTGACCGTGGTGATAGACGATCGGCGCGGCGAGGTCGTCGCGCGTCGCCATGTGCAGCACGAAGCCGCCGGTCATGCACATGCCGATCATGCCGAGCCGGCGATTGCAGTCGGGGTCGTCCTTGAGCGCGTCGAGGATCGCGCCGACCTCGCGGAGCTCCGGCGTGTCGCGGTTCAGGAGCCCGCCGGGCGTGAAGAAGGTGCGGATGCAGTACTTCGTGAACGCGCCGTCCGTGTAGAGGTCGGGCGCCCACGTGAGGTAGCCGTGCGACGCGAGATCGGCGGCGTCGGCGCGGACGTTGGCGGTGAGGCCGAACAGCTCGTGCAGGAGCACGACGCCGGGCCACGGACCGTCGCCGCTGGGGCGATGCACCTCGACGTCGATCGCGCGCGTCCCGACGAAGACGCGGCGGGTCTCGGGCGGCATCCGCGAGACGTATCACGCCGGCCGCGCGGAGGGAGCTTCAGCCGGGGAGCGGGAAGACCCGCGACGACGGTTCGGTCTGGATCGCGATCGGGATGGAGTCTTCGTAGGCGATCTCGCGCACCAGCGCGCCGTACGCGGACGGCATCTTCGGCGTGGTCGCGACCTCGTGCTCGGCGGTCTCCGGATCGTGATCGTGATCCGGGTCGCGCTCCGGCTCGGGATCGGGCTCGGGGCGCGGCGCCGAGCGCGGCGGCACGAAGACCTCGCTCTCGCCCGGCTGCAGCATGCGCACGTGCGCCTCGAGGCCGCGCTCCTTGACCAGCTGCGCGAGCCAGCGCGCCGGCTCGCCGAGCCGCTCGTACGACAGCGAGAACGCGCCGTGGTGGATAGGGATCATGAGGCGCGCGCGCAGATCCTCGAACGCGTAGAGCGCGTCGAGCGGGCTCATGTGGCGCTCGCGGAACGACGCCGGCACGAAGCCCGCGATCGGCAGGAGCGCGAGATCGGGCGCGAACCGCGCGCCGACGTCGGCGAAGCCGGAGAAGTACGCGCCGTCGCCGCACAGGAAGACGCTCGGGCCGTCGCCGCGCACGATGTACGAGAGGCCGCGCGCCTCGGGCGTGTCGCCGTGCGCCATCGGCGTCGCGTGGATCTGCACGCCGCGCATCTCGAGGTCGCCGCCGGCCGCGATCTCGACGACGCGCGCGAAGCCGAGCGACGACACCGCCGCGGCGCCGCCGGGCGGCACGACGATCGTCGCCGAGCGCGGCAGCTTCGCGAGCGTCGGCACGTGCAGGTGATCGCGATGGCGATGGCTGATCAGGATGAGGCCGACGCGATCGAGATCGCCGGCCGCGAGGCCGGGCTCCTGCGCGCGGCGCACCCCGCCGAGCCAGCGCCCGAGCATCGGATCGAACGCGATGTCGAGGTGCGCGTAGCGCACGAGCGCGGTCGCGTGACCGCCGAACGTGATCGCGAGCTGGCCCTGCTCCACCCGCGGGATCGGCTCGTGCCGCGCGGGTCGGGGCGGACGCCACCACCCGGCGAGCCAATGGAGCGCCAGGCTCGCGTGCCGCGCGACCGGCATGCGCCGGTGCAGCTCGCGCAGCTCGCGCGCGCGGTCTGCGCGGTCGGCGGGCACGGCGGCCATCGTGAGCATCGTCGCAAGTCGCACGTCACCGGGGCAAGAAAAGGCGCTTGGCGTTGCACGTTACCCGCGGATTCCACTACGTTCCGTCGGGCGTGCGACGCTTCTTCGAGCTCCTGACCCGGCCCGCGCTGGTCCCGATCTGGGTGCTCGCGATCGCCGCGCTGGTGCTCCTGCCCGATCTGCAACGACCGGGGCTGTGGGAGCCGCACGAGCTGCAGGTCGCCGACGCCGCGGTCGCGAAGAACGCGACCAAGCCGACGCCGCCGCCCGACCTCGCGCCGAAGCCGCCGCTGTTCTGGACGCAGCTCGCCGGCTACAAGGGCCCGAAGTGCGCGGTCACGCCGCCGCCCGACGACACCGACGGCGCGCGCACGCTCGAGCCCGAGCTCGCCGCCCGCGGCCTGAAGATCTCCGAGACCGACGGCGGCATGCGCCTGCCGGGCGCCTTGCTCGGCATCTTGTGCCTGCTCGCGACCACCGGCATCGCGCTCCGCCTCGGCGGCGGGCGCGCGGGGTTGATCACCGCGCTCGCGTGCCTGTCGTTCCCGATGTTCGTGCTCGACGCGCGCATGCTCGACGGCGACGTCGGCACGCCGGCGGCGGCGGCGCTGATCATCTATGCCGCGGTCGCGATCGCGCGGCCGAAGCGCGGCACGTGGCTCGCGACCGATCTGATCCTCAGCGCGGTCGCGCTCGGCGCCGGCATCTGGATCGGCTTCCGCGCCGGCGGCGCGCTGCTCGGCCTGCTCGTGCCCGCGATCGCGATCGCCGCGGCCGAAGGCTTCGGCGCCGGCCTGCCCGGCGCGATCCACGCCACGCGCCGCGCGCACCTCGACGCGACCCTGCCCACCGGCGCGCAGCTGATCGGCTTCGACGAGCCGCCCGCGTGGTCGAGCATCGGCCGCGCGCTGGTCGCGATCGTCGCGACCGCGGGCGTGATCGCGCTCGTGTGGATCATCGCCGCGCAGATCTACGACTGGGCGCCGCCGACGCCGGGCCAGCGCGAGATCATGGGCCACAGCATCGTGCCGAGCGATTGCTGGAGCACCGCGATCGGCGGGCTGTGGAAGGTCGACGACGACCTGCGCATGGGCGTCGACAGCGTCTTCGAGCAGATCGCGTTCGGCACCTTCCCGGTCGGCGTGCTCGCGCCGATCGCGCTGTTCGCCCTCGCGTCCGGATCAGCAGGTGACGATCGCCGCGCCGCCGGCCGCCTCGCGCTCGCGTGGGCGGCGGCGTCGTGGATCGCGACGCAGGTCTGGCAGCGCAAGGTCGGCTTCGCCTTGTGGCCCGGCTTCCCGGCGTGCGCGATCGCGATCGGCATGTGGATCGACGCGCTCATGACCGGGCGCGAGCGTCACCCGGAGGCGCCCTCGCTGGCGCCGCCGCTCGTCGCGATCTTCGCGGTCGCCGCCGCCGCGACGATCGCCGTCGACGTGTGGGCGTTCCCCGATCGCATCACGTCGCTCCTGGTCGGCGGCGACGCCGTGAAGTATCCGATGCACGCGAAGCTCGCCGGCCTGCCGCTGCGCCTGTGGGTCGGCGCGCTCGGGGTCGGCTTCACGCTCGTGTTCGGCGCCGCGATCTGGCTCTGGCACCCGCCGCGCTTCCGCAAGATCGCGCAGCGCGCGATGCCGGCGTCGATCGGCGCGATGCTCGTGCTCGGCCTGTTCTGGGTGTGGGGCTGGCACGACGGCCTCGCGCGCCACCTGTCGTCGAAGCACGTCTTCAGCGTCTATCGCGATCTGCGCAAGGACGGCGACACGCTCGGCATCATGGGCGACATGGGCAACGCGCCCAAGTACTACGCGGGCGGCCCGTGGGAGACGATCCCCGGGCGCGATCAGCTGCTCACGTTCCTCGCGCGCCCGAGCCGCGTGTTCGCGCTGGTGCCGTCGTCGGAGCTGTGCGCGTTCCACCGCACCGCCGCCGGCAAGCCGTACTACGTCCTCGACGACTCGAACCCGCGCACGTACCTCTACTCGAACCAGCTCGACGGCGCCGACGACGTCAACCCGCTGCGCCGCACGGTCCTGCGCACCGCGCCCGAGCACATGAAGAAGACGCCGCCGCAGCCGATCGTGTTCGACGACAAGATCGAGCTGATCGGCTGGGACGTGCCCGACGAGGCGTCGTTCGGCTCGTCGGTCCGCGTGACGCTCTACTTCCACGTCAAGGGCACCGTCGGCGGCGCGTGGAAGATCTTCGAGCACTTCGATCCGCCGCAGGGCGCGCGCTTCCAGGGCGATCACGATCCGATCCACGGCACCTGCGCGACCTCGTTCTGGCAGCCGGGCGACTACATCATCGACGAGAACGACGTCGACACCGGCGGCATGGGCGTGATCGCGGGCCAGTACGAGCTGTGGGTCGGCTTCTTCACGGGCTCGAACCCGAACTGGACCAACATGAAGGTCACGACCGCGCCCAAGGGTTGGAAGGACAATGCGGAGCGCGTTCACCTCGGCGCCGTGATGCTCGACTAGCGTCGATTAGTGTTATGACGCGGGCGTGAGCGCGAAAGGTGAAGAGCGCCGCGAAGCGCCGCGCGTGCTGATCGACCTCGAGGTCGACTACGCGCTCGAGGACAACTACCTCTTCGCGTACATCACCGACATCAGCGCGACCGGCATCTTCATCCGCACGGTGACGCCGGAGAGCGCGGGTACGCACCTGAACCTGCGCTTCACGCCGCCCCACGAGCGCACGTTCGAGCTCGAGGGCGAGGTCATCTGGATCAACCCGTATCGCCCCGGCGCGCCCGACAGCCTGCACCCCGGCATGGGCGTGCGCTTCCTCGGCCTCTCCGACGACGATCGGCGCCGCTTGATCGAGCTGGTCCGGCGCATCGCGTACCTGACCTGAGTCCGGTACGCTGCACGCATCCATGCCGATCGTCTGCGGCACCGACCTGTCCGAGACCTCGCATCTCGCCTTGGCCGCCTCGGTCGCGATCGCGACCCGCCGCGGCGACGAGACCTTGATCCTGGTCAACGCGCTCGACGCCGCCGCGGGCGCCGACGACGAGGCGCGCGACGTCTTGCTCTCGAGCGCGTCGAAGCGCCTCGATCAGGAGGCGCAGCTCGCCACCGCCGGCACGGCCTTGCACGTGCGCAGCGAGGTGATGGTCGGGCCCGCGGTGTCGACGCTCATCGAGTGCGCCGAGACCGAGGGCGCGGATCTCTTGGTCGTCGCGTCCAAGGGCTACACGAACTCGCCGATCTATCGCCTGGGCGGCACCGCGGAGCGCATCGTGCAAGCGGCGCCGATGCCGGTCTTGGTCGTGCGTGACTCGGGGCCGTTCGTCGCGTGGGCGAAGGGCGAGCGGCCGCTGCGCATGCTGGTCGGCGTCGACGACTCGGCGGCGTGCGAGGGCGCGATCCGGCTCGCCAAGCGGCTGCGCGCGGTCGGGCCGGTCGACATCGTGATCGGGCACGTCTACTACGCCGACGTCGCGGCGCAGCGCTACGGCATCAAGGTCTCGTCGGTGGTCGACTCCAACCCCGAGATCGAGAAGCTGCTCGTGCGCGATCTCGGACGCCGCTTCGGCGACGTCCCGGGCGAAGGCGCGCTCGTGATCCGGCCCAAGCGCGGCCTCGGCCGCATCGGCGATCACCTGCTCGAGCTCGCCGATGCCGAGACCGTCGATCTGATCGCGCTCGGCACGCGGCAGAAGGCCGGGCTCGGCCGCATCTCGAGCGTGTCGTCGGTGATCCTGCACGACGCCAAGCAGTCGGTGCTGTGCATCCCGAACATGATGGCCGCGATCGACGCGGTGCCGCGCTTCCGCGTCGCGGTGGTCGCGACCGATCTGTCCGACTTCGCGAACCGCGCGGTGCCGTACGCGTACGGCATCGTCGGCGACGGCGGCGAGGTCCACATCGTGCACGTCGTCGACGAGAACGCCGAGGTCCAGGTCGCGGGGCTGACCAACGAGCTCGAGGCGCTGGGGCCGCGCGGCGTGAAGGTGACGACGGTGGCGCACGTGATCCGCGGCGACGACGCGGCCCGCGCGGTGGGCGAAGCGGCCGAGCGCGTCGGCGCCGACGTCGTCTGCATCGCCTCGCACGGCCGCACGGGCTTGACGCGCGCGCTGATGGGCTCGGTCGCGGACAAGCTGCTGCGGGCGTGCCGGCGTCCGGTCTTGATCCTCCGTCCGCCGACGGAGTGACTACCGCTTGTAGCGTTCGCGCGCCAGCTGCGCGATCCGATCGATGAGGTCGACGTACTCGATGCCGGCGGCGCGCGCGGCCATCGAGAACTCGTCGTGCTCCTCGAGGTAGCAGGAGGCGTTGACCTCGAGGACGTAGATGTCGCCGGTCTCGGCGACGCGCAGATCGACGCGGCCGTAGTCGCGGACGCGCAGCGCGCGGTAGGCGTCGAGCGAGACCTTGTGCAGCTTGGCGCGCAGCTCGTCGGGGAGATCGTCGGCGACGCGCGGCTTGACCGCGTCGTACTCCTTCGTGCCCTCCTCCCACTTCTCCTTCTCGCCGTAGATCTTCGCCGCGCCGTCGGGCACGCCGGAGTAGTCGAGCTCGATGGGAGGGAGCGCCTGCGCGTCGTTGTTGCCGATCACGCCGACGTAGAACTCGCGGCCCTCGATGTACTCCTCGGCGAGCGCGGCGTCGCCGAGCTCCTCGTGGATCGACAGCACGCGCTTCATCAGCTGGTTCGAGTCACGCACCATCGACTTCTTGCCGATGCCGATCGACGAGTCCATCGCGACCGGCTTCACGAACAGCGGCATGCGCAGGTTGCCGCCGGTCTCGAAGCCCTTGTCGCGGTGGAAGACCGCGAAGCGCGGGAACAGGATGCCCTCGAACGCGAGCAGGCGCTTGGCGAGCGCCTTGTCCTGGCCGAGGTAGTAGTCGCCCGGGCCGCAGCCCGTGTACGGGATGCCGAGCAGATCGAGGAGCCCGCACACGCCGATGTTGCCGCCGGGGTCGTCGCCGAACTCCTCGAGCAGGTTGAAGATCAGATCCGGCTTCCGCCGCTCGAGGCCGCGGATCAGCTTCTTGAAGTCCTTGTGCACGCCGAGGATCGAGACCTTGTGCTTCTTCTTCCTGAGCGCGCGCGCCACCTGATCCACCACCTTGTCCCAATCGCGCGTGCCCTCCGCGTGCACGTAGGTGAGGA